>JAIDKG010000067.1:8668-12082 GCA_029051525.1 Muribaculaceae bacterium | reverse complement strand
GACCTGCGCATGACATGGCAAATCATACAGGAATATGGCTATGGCGCATTCATCGGTCGTACACTCGAAAAGACCGGGAGCTCCGCTACCTACTTCAAAGAGGAGGAGCTGCGCGAAGCATATAGGCTGATGATTCCTTGGCTTGAGGAGAATCGTCGCGAAAATATCACGGAAGAAAAGTTCATCAGATTCCTCAACTTGATGCTCCACCGTATGAGACTTCGTGGAGCCATTGACCATCCATATCTGCAGGCATATCGCGAAGATCCGGGGTGGTATAAGTTGAATAAGCCCGATGGCCACTGGCTAAACCGTACCTTTGGAGGGAAAAAGCGATGGCCACTGTTGACAGTAACCAATCCTCGTGATGAAAAGCTGCGCAATGCGCTGGATTCAACCTATCGTCGCAACGACCGTGCGCCAATCAACTGGTATCACAGTTTCTATGAGCGGAATTTTACGGCTGATGAGGCTCTCAAAGAGGAATATGCTCAACTTATCAATGAGTTCTATATTCAACTTTTTAAGGTATTAACTAAGCTTGATATCGTTACTGCCGTGACCGGCAAGGAAGGCATCAACTATGCCATCAATCCTGACCATCTGTTTATCAGCAAGAAGGTTAAACATATACGCTGCGTGGAATGCCGCAATCAGATTCGTGTTGCTGAAGAAGATAACTTAGTGAAGGATTCCTGCTGCATGGGACATCTTTGTCATGGCCAATATTCTGAAGATGAGCCTTTGCAGTTGAATTACTATCACAATGTGTATCATCGTAACCACGTGCCCCGCGTCTTCTCTCATGAGCATAATGGTATGCTCGACCGTAAGACAAGAGAGGAGATTGAAGACAGCTTCATCCGTCAGGATCAGCCTAATTCAATCAATACACTGGTGGCGACCTCAACCCTCGAAATGGGTATCGACATCGGCGACCTCAATTGCGGAATCAACATTTCCGTGCCTCCTACGGTGGCCAACTTTGCCCAACGCATAGGTCGCGCAGGACGTAAAACCGGAGCATCACTGATAGTCAACTATGCAAAACGCGATAAACCCCATGACCTGTTTTATTTCGCCGAGCCACTGGAGATGATGAACGGCGACGTAAGTACGCCTGGATGCTACCTGGAGGCAAAAGAGATACTCGCACGTCATTTCTATGCCTTCTGCATTGATTCGTGGGGAGCTACCGATAAGGATAACAGGATCCCGGTTCTGATGAAACTCATTCCTGTTGGTGGCAATTTCATTACGGATCCAAAATTCTTTGTAAATAGACTTCACAAGTGGATTATAGATAATTTTGCTTCTATAACCGCTCGATTTGCATCGCAGTATGAAGGAGATGTAAAGAATATAATTCTTCCTGAGCTGTTTAAAAGTTTTTCAGCGGGATTATACTTCAATACCGTTGAAAAGGCATTCGAACGTCTCAATAAAGAGTATCGGGGCATAAATGCCGATATTGAACATATCCGTCATGAAATCGACTCAAGGCATCTCGCTAAAACGGATCCTGAATACAAGGAGCTGACACGACAGGCTGCACTCCTTCGACGCCGCCGAGAAGGCATCGACGATATGACCGTGCTCGAATTCATGACAGATTCAGGTCTTCTGCCTAACTATGCGTTCCTGGAGACCGGTGTAAAACTCAGCGCAACTGTACGTGCTGATAATGAAGGGGGGTCGCCCATACCCGACGACGAGTTCGAGGTGGTACGACCAGCCTCACAGGGTATAAAGGAACTTGCTCCGGGCAATGTGTTCTTTGCCCGACATTATCGTCTTGAAGTAGATGGTCTTGTCACCACCGACTGGAACGACACTGATGCAGTCGGTGAAAAACGTTTTTGCTCGGAGTGTGATTATATGGAGGATGAACATCCCGGCCATGCCAATATTTGCCCGAAGTGTGGCAGTCAGACCTTTGGGGCGGCCTCCAACGTTCATAAGTTTGTCCGTCTGGAATCAGTGCGAAGCTGGATGCACCGCAAAGATGCAATGGCCGATGACCGCAGTGATGATCGTGACAAAAAATTTTACAGGCTGAGCAATCATTTCAGGTTTCACGAAGATAATGCGGTGTCGTATGCAATGACAGAGATTCCGTTTGGCATTCAGTATGTCAAGAATGTGGAACTTACCGATGTCAACCTTGGAGACGCGCGAATAATGACGGCACAAAATCTCAACATCAACGGACAAGAGAATGTGCAGCGTCATGGCTTCATAATTTGCCGCCATTGTGGCAAAGCTGTAAATGATCCGGCAGCTGTTAGACGTGAGGCCAATGCCAACAAGCGTATGCGTCTATGGCATTATCCCTTCTGCAAGCAGAAAGATAAGGAATATGAAGACAGAGCCGATGCGGTTTTTGAAGAGACATATCTTTACCGCAGTTTCTCAACAGAAGCCATCAAGGTGCTACTGCCCGTAGGAGAGATAGACACCAAGGCGCAGGTTGCCATGTTCAAGGCTGGACTGATGCTCGGTATGCGCGATTTCTTCGGAGGTGAGCCTTCCCATATCCAAATCAGAGATTATCGGGAAATGAATATGACCACCGGGAAGTGGGATAACTATCTGGTGATGTTCGACACGATTCCCGGAGGCTCCGGTTATCTTGCAAAGCTCGTAAAGACTGAAAATTTCACCCGTCTGCTCAAATGTGCATACGAAAGAATTCGAGACTGCGAATGTCAACATTCAGGGAAAGACGGATGTTACCATTGCATTCTTACCTACAGCAATCAATTCGAGCAAAAGAATCTAAGTCGAGCAAAAGCCGAAGAACTGTTCAGACGCATCATTGAGAAGAGCGATAAATGGGAAACTGTGAACGGCACCCTCGGAGGTATCAATACAAGTGGCGGTATCGAAGAGAGTGAACTTGAAGAACGCTTTATCCGAACGCTGAAAAGATATACAGAAGCCCTTGGCGGCAGATTTGAGGTAAGTACGGTTTTCGGTGCGAAACTTTACACCATGATAATCGGAACAAGGCAGTGGATAGTTCAGCCGCAATATACGCTGGATTCCTCAAAAGGCGTGAAGTTCTATACAATAGCGGATTTCCTAATCTCGGAAGTCAATACCGCAAATAAACCATTCGCTATTTATCTGGATGGTTATCGCTACCATGGGGCCTCGATTGATGGCGCCACGCCACGTTTCTTTCACGACGTAGAGCAGCGAAACAGTATTGTCGACTCCAACAGATTCATTCCGTGGACTCTCACTTGGGAGGATCTCGATTTTGCAGATACCACAAACAAGAATCAGACCCGCAACGACTCTCTATATCGTACGGGCAATGACCTGTCGAAGCGAATGGTGAGTCAGATTTACGGAAGGAATTCTCATTTGGCTGAGTGTCTGAACTCTTTTGACCGCATGATATATGTT
>JAIDKG010000067.1:0-8568 GCA_029051525.1 Muribaculaceae bacterium | reverse complement strand
CGCTTTGAAATCAAGAGGCTATACCATCCTCGCATCCAACGATATTGAAACACTTAAAACTATCATACAGAAATGAGACTGTTTATAAGCGACAACTGCTGGGACGAAATCATCGACCTACCTAAGAAAATACAGGCGAGGGTTAAAGATTTCCAACGTAAATTTAAGGAAAACCCTTACAGTCACAATATAAACCTTGAAAAAATAACTCAATTCAAGGATCAGTCGTTGCGTACTGCCCGTATCAACGATGAATATCGTGCCATCATCGGTGTTCTGCCGGGCGATGAGTTCTGCCTGCTTCACATCGACCATCACGACGAAGCTATGGACTGGGCTAAGAACAAGAAATTTATCTGGAATGAATATGTAGGTTCATTTCAGATTGTACCGGTTGTTGAAGCCTCTGAAATCTCCGAAAATCCTGATCCGCAGGAGACTGACTCAGCCGTGTGTGGCCTCTTTAATCAAATTACAGAAGAACAGCTGCTCCAAATAGGTGTTCCTCAAGAATCGCTCTCAATAGTATATGGCATCAAAGATCTCAACGACCTTGACACAAAGCAATCTATGTTACCGGAAGATGTGTTCGAGCGATTGTTCTACCTTTCGGATGGCGACATGACAATCAGCGAAATTATCGCTGATATTGAAGCGGGCAAAGCCGATGAACGAGAAAGTGCTAACAATAAACGCCGTTTTGTTGAAATTTCGGGAGATAATGATCTTGAAGAGATTATCGACGGAGATATACAAAAATGGCAGATCTTCCTACATCCGTCGCAGCGTATTCTTGTGGATTCCAACTTTAAAGGAACTGTAAAAGTATCAGGCGGTGGTGGAACCGGCAAAACCGTTGCTGCACTCCATCGTCTGAAGAGACTTTCCGATAATGCAACGAATAAATCGGTGTTGTTCACGTCATACACCACCACTCTTGTCGACAATATCAGAGAGCGTCTAACTCCACTTGGCGTAAATATGGCAGCTGTTGTTGTAAACAACATAGATGCTGTGGCTATTGAACTTGGAAAGCAATTTGGACTTCTTGACCATTTAAGCGTCAATCTTGATTTTGATGCTGTGAAAGATGTGTGGCGCAGAGTGGCCGAAGATAATTTATCGGAATTTTCTGCTGATTTCCTTGCTTCTGAATATGCTGATATCATCGCCTACAACAATATCAAATCAGAAGCCGACTATAGAAGGGTTTCCCGAATTGGACGTGGAAAACCAATCTCACCCAAACAACGCAAAGCAATTTGGAGTATGGTGGAAGATTTCCGTAAACGTCGCAGTGATGTCGGAATCATCGACAGAAGCGATTTATTCAACCTTCTTACTGATTATCTGAATGATAATCAGATTCGCCCCTTCAAGCATGTGATTGCCGATGAAATCCAGGACTTCAGCAATCCGGAATTACGATTCCTCCGCAGTCTTGTAGAGGAGGGTCCGAATGACCTCTTTCTTGTCGGAGACCCATTTCAGCGCATCTATAATACCAAAGGTATCAACTTCACCGTTACCGGCATTAATGTGCGAGGCAAGCGTAGTCGCCGCTTGAAGATCAATTACCGTACTACCGAAGAAATCAAACGTGCAGCTACAGCGTTGGTTAAAGGCATTGAATATGACGACTTCGATGGTGAACAGGAATCTCTTAAAGGATATCTCTCACTAATGCATGGGGAGCGCCCCGAATACAAAATTTTCGCATCGCGTGAGGAAGAGATCTCATTCATCATTGCTAATATAATGGACTGTATTAAGTCTGGAATGAACTATAATGATATTGTTCTCGGATGCCAGTTTAAAGATGCTCTCCGAACTTATCAGACTGCACTTCATGAGCAGGGAATACCTTATCGCAATATAAACGGTACCGGTACAAAAGATGGTGTAGTTCTCTCAACTCTTCATCGCATGAAAGGTTTGGAGTTTAAAGTTGTTATCATCGCCGATGTTAACGACCGAACATTCAACTATGTGCCTCAAACCATTGACCATACTGATATACTTGCCATGCGCTCGCTTGAGCAATCGCGACGTTCGCTAATGTATGTTGCTATCACGCGTGCCATGCAAAGAGTATTGATCACTGGTATCGGCACCAAGCCCTCATCAATGCAGAATCTATAATTACAATCTCTTTTTACAAACTATGGGGCTGTGTCGTAATTAATGTTTACGGCACAGCCCCGTTGGGTGGGGTTACCTCTTAGTAGAGGCGGATGCAGGTGACGTCGGCTTCTTTGACGAAGCGGGGATCGTCACTCTCGGTCTTGTCGAAGGCGAAGGCGAGGTGCTGGATGGGGTTCCGATTTATGGCTTAAAAGAATGCGTCGCGGAGTTTGGGGCGTTTACGAGTATAGATCCCTTTCAGAGCCGCCACGATGACTTGGGAGTAAATTCCGGTGTCGTGGAGGGCAATGAGATGAAATAAGGCGGCGCCACTCTTCGCAGAGGGGCGCCGCCGAGTATTTTTTGATAATACTTTTCAAACTTACCTAACCTAACATCATGAAACGATTTATTCTTCTTTCGCTATTTATAACAGCGAGGGGGGATGTAGGGTTCATGAGGAAGGGTTAATTTTTTGATTTTTCTTATTCAAGGTTGCGCCGGAGAGCTTCTGCGGCATAACGCTGCAGGGGAGTCTTGGCGGCGGCTGTTATCATGTCGGGTATAACCCCGGCTTCCGGATGACGGCGAAGCAGTCGGAAGGCGAGTATGTCGGCTTCTTCATGGGTGATGACAGAGAGTGCCATCGCGAGCGCTTCATCCGGCAAAAGTTCCTCAACAGGGAAAATCCAGCATGCGAGCAGACGGGATTCGCGCACATTGGTGTCGGCCCAAAGAGTGCGTGCCAGTGCAGCAGATGGAGAGAGCTGCCGCGCTATTTCTGAAATCTGAGGAATCTGGAGTCCGAAAATCACAGCATATGGCTGTCCGGCCTTCCGCAGGGTGTCGGATACGATGCCGTTGCGGTAGGTCATGAAAAGATGTTTTATCTGCCGGATGTCGGTGTCGGATGTTATCATGTGGAATCGGGATTGACAGTTTGGATTATCGAGCGCTCTTAGAGATTGGAGTTCTCGCGGCCGAGACGGAGCATCTGGTCAGGATAAGACTCGGTATAATCGATGGTGATGTCGATAATTTCACCGTTGGGGTTGGTGACGGTGTGGTAAACCGGATTCACGAAGCCACGGTAAGGGGGAATGTCGAGGGTGGCATAGCGGTCGAGTACCTCCTTGTGGAGTTTCGGGTCGATTTTGACGGCATATTTCTGCACGAGTTCATTGCCGGCCTTATAGTCGCCTTCGCTCTTGATGCGCTGGATCTCGGCGAGGAGCTGGCCGATAAGGTCGCGCATCTTCTTATAATCGTTGATTTTGACGTAGGTTTTCCCTTTCTTTTTGACCAGTTCCACAACTTTGTCTTTCTTGCCGTGCTCAAGAATCCATTTGGCGATGAGCTGGCGGTTGCGCATGTGAGCCTCTTCGACATCTTTGCCCAGTTCGATTCGGTTGAGCTGTGTCATGAGCCCGTTGAGCATGTACTTGTAGTATTCGGCTTTGTAGGCATCCGGGTTTTCGAGCACTCCGATCTCCTGAAGTTTGGCATCGGGGAGATAGTATAGGGCGAAGAGGTCGGCACGGGCCTCCTCGAGAGTGGATCCATTCTCCTTAAGTGCATCGGGGTCTACACCCGGGTTGAGACGTCCGGAGGCATGCCCCAGACACTCGTGGAGGTCGGTGTGGAGCATATCGGTGATGTAGAGCCAATCATCGAGCAGTTTCGATGTGGGGGCGTCGATTACAAACTCCTCATTGAAACCGTTGCCGATAGAGGCCATTGCGTAGGCTTCGGTGATATTCTCGAGTGTCACGGATTTTGATCCGTGAGTGGCGCGGATCCAGTTGGCGTTGGGGAGGTTGATGCCTATGGCTGTGGAGGGGAATGCATCGCCGCCGAGATAGGAGGCGGTGATTACCTTGGCCGATACGCCCTTCACCTTAGGTTTGCGGAAATTGGGATTGATCGGAGAGTGATCCTCAAACCACTGGGCATTGCTCGAGATGGCCTCAGTGCGGGCAGAGGCTTCGCGGTTCTTGAAATTGACGTAGGCCTCCCATGTGGCGGTCATGCCGAGGGGATCGCCGTATGACTCGATGAAGCCATTGACGAAATCGATATCCGACTTCGTGTCTTCGGCCCAGAGGATGGAGTACTCATCGAATGTGCGCAGGTCGCCGGTGATGTAGAAGTCGATGAGTTTGGTGATATACTCGCGCTGCGCGTCATTCTCAGCCACGCTCTTTGCCATATCAAGCCAATAGATGATCTTGGCGATAGCCGGGCCATAGAGTCCGTTGAGGTGGTAGACCTCCTCGAGGATCTTGCCATCATCGCCGCGAGCTATGCGGGCGTTGAGACCATAGGATATGGGGGTGGAATCGTTGGGATCCTTGATAGCGGCATAGAAATCTTCCACCTCCTGCTGGGTTACACCCTCGCCGTAGAGATTTGTGGCCGAGGTGGCAATCACATCCTGAGTGCCATCCTGACTCACTTTTTTGGCCATGAAGGTGGGGTCGAAGATTACTTTCTTCATGACCTCCACGAGTTGTTCGCGGGTCTGACCCTTCTGCAGCGGGAGCACAGAATCGGGGAGGAGGGCCACCTGGGCCTCGAAGAATTCCGGAGAGAATCCGGGAGTGAATTTATCGTTGGAATAGTGATGATGTATGCCGTTGCCAAACCACACCTGCTTCATATAGCGGTCGAAAGCCTTCCATTCGGCTGAGTTGCGGTCGCCGGAGAAGCCGGTATAAATCGGTTCCAGGAGGTGACGCAGCTGGAGGTTATAGCGGCAGTTCTGGTCCCAGGTGATATCTCGCCCGGCCTGAGCGGCCTGAGAGAGATAATAGAGCATTTTTTTCTGGTTGAGGGTGAGGTCGTTGAACCCCGGCACCTCATAGCGGAGCACTTCTATGTCGGCGAATCGGTCGACGTGATAGTTGAAGTCTTTGTTTTCCGCGGCTTGGAGGGAGAGGGCCATGATTGGGCCTAATGCCAATGCGGGGATTGTTTTTTTCATGGTTGGGGTAGTTTTATTGGGATTTTTTTGGGAATATCGGGAATGATCGAGATTAATCTTGATTTATCGGGATTTTTGGGGCGATCGGCTATTCCACATAAAGGATCAGCCCTTTGAGGTATTCTCCTTCGGGGTGGGAGATATCGAAGGGATGGTCGGCCGGCTGGGTGAGCTGGTGGAGCACTCTGACTTTGCGGCCAGATTTGGCTGCGGCCGAGAATACGGCGAGTCGGAATGCTTCGCGGCTCACTACCTGCGAACAGCTGAATGTGAAAAGTATGCCGCCCGGGCGGATTTTCTCGAATGCCTTGGCATTGAGTTTGCGGTAGCCGATCAGACCGTTTTTCAGGGCCGACCGGTGTTTGGCAAATGCCGGCGGGTCGAGGATGATAAGATCATATTTATACTTCTCCATGTCGGCCAGATAGCGGAAGGCATCCACGGCATGGGTAGTGTGGCGCGGGTCGGAGGGGAAGTTGAGTTCGATGTTGGCATCGGTCAGAGCAGCGGCTTTGGCCGATGAATCGACTGATTCTACCGATTCGGCACCGCCACGCATGGCATAGACCGAGAATCCTCCGGTGTAGCAGAACATATTGAGCACCTTTCGGCCGCGGGCGTAGCGCTCGAGGAGAGCGCGGTTTTCGCGTTGGTCGACGAAGAATCCGGTCTTCTGTCCCTTGAGCCAGTCGATATTGAATTGCAGCCCATTCTCCAGGGCGATATTGCCATCAAACGATCCGATGATATAGTCATTGTGCGGATCGAGGCGAGCCTTGAAAGGGAGAGTGGTCTCACTCTTATAATATACGTTGCGGATCGGTATCCCGGGGAGTCGGGTGAGAGCCTCGGCGATACGGTTTCGCTCGAAATGCATGCCGGGTGAGTGGGCCTGCATCACGGCAGTGTCGCCATATATATCCACTACCAGACCCGGGAGGAAGTCGCCCTCGCCATGCACCAGACGGAAGCAATTGTTGTCGGGGCGCAGGAGTCCGAGAGTGCGACGCAGTGCGGCGGCATTGCTCAGACGCTGGAAGTAGAAATCATCGGGCATCGAGTCGGTGCCAAACTCCAGGATTCGCACCGTGATGCTCCCGATCTGATAGTGTCCGAATCCGAGGACGCCACCATTGGAGTCGGCCACGGTTACGTAGTCGCCCTCCTCAAGACCTGCGGGGGTTGAGGCAATGGCTCCGGAGAATACCCAGGGATGATGACGGAGGATGGATTCCTCCTTACCGGGTTTGAGACGTATGACGGGATACATATTATTTTGTATAGCTTGACTTTGATTACACATAATGTAGGCCGAGAGGAGGAGAAATATCGGCTCTTATTTGATAAAGAGGCGCACGATATCCATGCCATTGGCATAGAGCAGGAGCAGAATCAGGAATAGCATGCCGCACATCTGGGCGTATTCCATAAACTTCTGGCTCGGAGCTCGGCGGAATACTATCTCATAGAGGAGGAAGAGCACATGGCCGCCATCGAGGGCCGGAATCGGGATGATATTCATGAATGCCAGAGCCACCGAAAGGAAGGCTGCGATATTCCAGAAGGCAATCCAATCCCATGATTCAGGGAAGATGGAACCGATCGAGCCGAAGCCGCCGATGCTCTTCATGCCATCTTTGGTGGCCACCTGTTTCATCGACTTGGCATAGGCGGTGAGTTTGTCGGTACCCATCTCCACGCCACGGGGAAGAGCGGCGAAGAGGGAGTAGTGTTTCTCCTCGACGGGATAGAACTTCGTGATATCAACTTCGAGTCCCACACCCATGCGGTTGGCCTCGGAGAGAGTGACGGGGAGAGTGAGAGTGCGGGCCTGATTACCCTCGCCGCGCTTTACGGTGAAATCGAGAGTGGCGCGCGAAGAGCCGTGCTGAGCCTTATTGGCTTCAGCCTGACGCTCGAGAGTCTCGTGAAATTCATTGAGCGATTCGATCTTGACCGAATCGATGGCCATCACCATATCATTGGCCTCTATGCCGGCACGGGCCGCACCCTCACCGGGGACTACCTGGATGATACGGGTGGGTATGCGGTAGGTCATGAAATGGATCGGGGTGGACTCCTCCTCGGCCTCCTTCTGGAGATCGAACATCAGCGATGCAGGCATCTGCAGAATTGTGTCGCGGCCGTCGCGGCGCACAGTCACCTCCTTGGCCTGCATCAGGCGCAGGATAGCATCGGCCGGATATCCGAGGGAATCGCCATCAGCCGCCAGAGGTATGTCGCCATCGCGGAACCCCGCCTGATGTGCGGCCGGAGAATATGCCATGCCGAGCTTGGCCTTGTCGAAGCTCACATACTTCTCGCCTGTGGTGTATACGATACCCGCGTAGATCAGTATGGCCAGCAGAAAGTTGAATAGCACGCCGGCTATCATTATGAGCAGACGCTGCCAGGCCTTTTTGGATCGGAATTCCCACTTTTGAGGCTCGCGCTTCATCTGATCGGTATCCATCGACTCATCGATCATACCGGCTATCTTGCAATAGCCTCCGAGAGGTATCCAGCCGATACCATACTCTGTGTTGTGCCAGAAGCGGCTCTTGCGTCGGCCCGATCGGCCGACTTTCTCCTCGTCCTTGAAAACCTCGATTGGTGCGCCGGGATCGGGGAGATCGAGAGGTGCAGGCAGATCTTCGGGGGTGAAGCGGTGGAAGTAAGTCTTGAGGTAGGTCATGAGTCCTGCCTGACGGGCCTCCACGAGGCGTCGGCGACGCAGGTCGGCCACTGCCTCGGAAGTGAGGCGCTCATTCTCACGGATGAGGCGCTGTTGCTCCATGCGGCGGCGATAGGCCTCCTTCTCCTCCTCGGTGGCTCCTTTGAGCCAACGGTGGGATCCGAAGAAACCGATATATTTCCCGGGGCGCCACTTGAAGAGTTCGGTGGCGGGATCGAAGAAAATGTAGAATTTCTCCACCTTCACGCCGAAGATACGGGCGAAGAGGAAGTGACCGAATTCGTGTATGACAATCAGGAAGGCCAGTGCTAAGATCAATTGGGTGGCCTTGATGAGGAAGATGTCCATGTAGGAAGGGGTATAAGTGTAGATAATGTGGTGAGGGGGGTGGCATCAGGGGCACACCCGTTGTGAAACTTTTTTTTTGGGGGGCGGCACCCTCTCCTTGTAGTATGGGGAGGGCGTCAGTGTATGGCAGAGAGGAGATCGCGGGCCTTGGCGGTGGCCTCGGCATGTGTGGCGATCAGGTCGGGGAGAGTGGGATAGGCGATGTAGGGGATGGCTTGGATGGTGGCTTCGGCCAGACGTCCCATCCCCGGGAAGCTCAGACGCTCATGGAGGAAGGCATCTACGGCCACCTCATTGGCTGCATTGAGGATACAGGGGATGTTGCCCCCGCGCTCGATGGCGCTGAAGGCGAAGCGGAGGAGGGGAAATTTTTCGTAGTCGGGAGCTTCGAAGGTGAGATTGGCCATCTGAGTCAGGG
>JAIDKG010000066.1 GCA_029051525.1 Muribaculaceae bacterium | reverse complement strand
TAATCTCTGCCTAACGGCAGGTTTTTAACCTAAATGGCCACCAATTGCATAGGGGCAGAAGTTGGGATTTCTTTAATTAAGGCGAAGTATAAGAAACAAGTTCGCGAGGATTTTCCGACATTCCGCTTGCAGTGGATGCTATTTGTCGTATGGCAGAAGTGCCTTGGCAGTGAAGCCTTCAGAAACAAGCTGTTATCCATTCCCGAAGGAGTGATTCTGATAGAGGAAACAACTCTTGACACTGGTGGCACGGCTCAGATATGGGGATGTAAGAATCCCGAGTTGATAGCAGAGCGTAGAAGGCTCGCGCAGCGTATCAAGCGATGGAGCGAATCAAACCTTACCAAGAAGGCTATCGACCTAAAAATCAATATCGAAACTAACAAAATACGAAATATAGGCGAGTTCGTCGGTCAGAATAACATGGGCAAAATCCTTATGATTTGCCGTCGTTGCCTCATTGATGGCATAGAGCCTCCCATCGACCGCGCTCTTCTCAACTCAGCCAATATCACCATGTTGGGCAATCATTTAACATTCTAACCGCAAAACAATTTCGCTTATGAATAGCCATGAGTGCGCGCCAGTTGTGCGCCTACTTCCCAATTCACCTCGTGAGACAGAGCAGCTCATTGAGGAGTGGGTTTTCAACGAAGGACACTTTCAGCCCCCTATACGCATTTCTGCATCCATCGTTTCTGACGACAGCATTATAACAGGTCTTAAGGTAATGTGGGTGTGGGATTATGACCTTGCAACCACAATGAATAGAACAATAGGGATTGGGCTTGCTATTGGTCTCAACATAAGGTTGTACAATATCTCAAATACGTTAGGTTTCAAATGGAATCCAACTACTCCATCAGAAGTCACTAATACTTTCAGCTCTCTTTTGAGCCTCATCCCTGCACTTAACAAACATATCGTAATAAAAATATAACATCCGCGCTCACCACAAACGACGGAGATTGGGTTGCGTATCCCCTCAGCGCAGCCCAATTAACTTAAGCAATCTACACATTATATAGTATGGAACATATTCACAACTTCCTTACCATTCCATTTGATTCCACGTCAGTAGTTGAAGTTTCAAACTGGCTGACTCATGCACATTATATTCATGCCATAGATTATGAACGCCACTGTGTCCTTGTCTTCAACATACCGCACAAAGCCATTGCACAACTTATACGTTTGGGACTATGCGATTATGATGACTTTTCATTCAAGAATAGTCCGAATCCGCCACGGCATTATGTCAAACTCTTCCGCTTCATCGACTGGCACCTCTTCGAGAATATAAGCGCATATCGTTGGTTCGCTCAACGGCAGGACTACCGAGCCTTCTCCACCATTGCCGAAAGATTTGCTATACTGGACGCTGCGTTTTACCATGACGGCTATTCAGCATGGCGGGTGCGCTATTATCTTTCACGTCGGCTTATGGGTATGGATGCGAAGAACCCTCGACGCTGTTATTCTTTCGATGATTACAGCGAAGAGTTAGCCCTTATACAACAAGCCATCATACCTCAACTGGTGGAAGCAGAAAAGAAACTGGAAGTACCCAGTACCTTTAAGTACCCAATAGATTTGGATGTTTGGTTAGATGAAGGACGACTCTTCGTAGGCTGGTTTGTGAATGACCTCTACGTTTACTCGTTCAGAGGTCTATACGAGAAACTGGGAATCGTCACCAACGAAATGAATCCATGGTTTGAAGAGAACGGCTATCCGCGCAACACTCGCAACCAGTCCGAGATTGACCGATTCCTGCATCAGTTGCGACAGAATAATCTAAAAGATTAGGCTGTCACACTTTGATGGTGTATCAAATGCGCTCAGTAAGATTAAAATGGCACACCTCAACAGTTGGTACAGTTCTCTGAATTCCCAGGAAAATTTTTTACCTTTATACGGGACACGGATGTGCGCCCCTTAAGGCATGGAGGGAAGAAGGGGGTATGGAGGGTTACCGATATCACGGTCTTTCAATCCTTTAAGTATTTCAAACATCTGATTACAACACTCCCAGGCTTCTCTGCTACAGCCTTAGAGGATGCGCTAAAAGTGTAGCACATTGAGGTTGTGAGAATTACAAAATTTTTGTAACGTTTCAGTCGCAAGACGACTGAAACGGCAGGAACATAGTGAAATCCCAGCAGTCAGCGTGGATTATTCAAGCTAACTAACTGTCCTACAGTGCGCCTGCAAAATCAAAAACAACCCCGATTTTCAACCCCGATGAAACTAACAGCAAACATAACTCACGATATATCAGACCATTCACAAGTCAAACGCTTAATCGAGTGGGAGTAATCAAGACCCATTGCAACCCCACTGAACTATAGATAGATACCCCATTGGAACAATCCACACGGATTGATACCAACCACTACAAGCAATCCACGGTTAACTCGCTGAGTCGGCCGTGGATTCTCTTTTTGTCGCATTAGCGCGCGTGTCTTAAAATTTCAGATAACGATACAAAAGTCAGGAGTATTTGTGGTCGATGGCGCGGGCGTATTGTTGCATGCGGATGCCGAAGCCGAGGCGGTAGGCGCCGAAGAAAATCAGGGAGAGGCCGATCCAGAGCCATACGGCTACGCCGCCGGTGATGGGGTTGGTGATAAACATGAAGGCGAGCACGATCGTGGCGAGCAGCAAGAGCACAGAGAATACGGTCCAGGCCACGGAGTGGGCCGAGAGTACAAATGATTCGCAGAGGGCATTGATGGCGGCCACGATGATCCAGATGCCTATGAAGAAGATGAAGGCGGTGGTCACCACCGGAGCAGGGAGTGTGAAGAGCCATATGCCGCAGATCCCTTCGAGTATGCCGAGGGCCAGAGTCCATCCCCAGCTCCAGCCTACGGAGGCGTTGCCGAGGGCGAGACTGACGTTGATGAGTCCGGCGGCGCAGAGGCAACCGGCGAATACGTAGGCGAATATTACGAGAGAGTCCATAGGCGAACAGAGGCACCATATGCCGAGGCCTATGCAGATGAGTCCGGTGACGATAGGCAACCATGCGAAGCGCCGCAGACCGGAGGTGAATACAAGAGGTGATTTCATAATAATGAGTGTTTAATTGATTTTTGCTTATTTAACGTTTTGATAGGGGGGAGGGTTCGCTCTGTCGCAGTGGCTGACGCCTTGACGCGCAGAAGATACTAAGAGCGTGCTCTAAGGCTGTATGCCTTTGTGCTACCGTGATAATAAAGACCGTGATAATAGCGGAGCCCCCGCGCCGGCCGGTAGAGGGTCGGGTCGGGGGCTCGGATTATTTGGGAGGCGGGGCGCCATCCGGGGAGATGGCGGAGCCGCGCCGGGGAGAATCCGGATTAGCGGATGAAGAGGAGCTCGCGGTATTTGGGGAGGGGCCAGATTTCGTTGTCGACCATGAGTTCGAGTTTGTCGATATGGTAGCGGATATCCTCCATGAGGGGGAATACCTGGTCATGGTAGGCTATGGCCTTGGTGCGCTCGTCGGTGATGCGGTTGGCCTGGCGACGGGCATCGACCATCTGCTCCACGGTGCTCTTGATGGTGGCCATATGGTCGGCCATCTGTTCGATGGAGTGCATATCCTGGCGTGCGATTGTATCGGCCTTGTCGCCCTTGAAGAGCTGCTTGATCTTATACACATTGTCGAGCAGCAGACTCTGATAGCGAGTGGCTGCGGGTATGACATGGTTGATAGCCAGGTCGCCGAGCACACGCGATTCGATCTGGATTTTCTTGGTGTACATCTCCCACTTCACCTCATTGCGGGCCTCAAGTTCCTTCTGAGTGAAAACACCTGTGCGGGCAAACATCTCCACGGTCTCCGGACGCTGGTAGGCGTCGTACATCAGCGGGGCCGAAGTCTCCACATCGAGTCCGCGGCGGGCGGCCTCCTGCTTCCACTCCTCGCTGTAGCCATTGCCGTCGAAATGAATGGGACGCGACTCGCGCACGAGTCGGCGCACCTCGCTGAGCACTGCCTCATCGCGAGTCTTACCCTCTGCCATCATCTTATCAACGGCATCGGCAAACTGATTGAGCTGGTCGGCCACAGCGGCATTGAGTGCGATCATGGCAGCGGCGCAATTGGCGCTCGAACCTACGGCGCGATACTCGAAGCGATTGCCGGTGAAGGCGAAGGGGCTTGTGCGGTTGCGGTCGGTATTGTCGATCGATAGAGTAGGAATCTGGCTGATCTCGAGCGACATCTTCTCTTTACCTTCGAGCACAATCTCGTCGGTGGTCTCCTTCTCGAGCTCGTCGAGGATGCGGCTCAGCTGAGTGCCGAGGAACATAGAGATGATTGCCGGCGGAGCCTCGTTGGCGCCGAGGCGGTGCTGGTTGGTGGCCGAGATGATAGTGGCCTTCATCAGGGCATTGTGCTTATGCACGGCGGCCATTACATTGGCCACGAAAGTGATAAACTGCAGATTCTGCTCCGGGTTCTTGCCGGGGGCGAAGAGGAGCACGCCGGTGTCGGTGCCGAGGCTCCAGTTGTTGTGTTTGCCCGAACCGTTGATGCCTGCGAAGGGTTTCTCGTGGAGCAGCACGCGGAAGTTGTGGCGGCGTGCCACCTCATTCATCAGCGACATGAGCAGGAGGTTGTGGTCGTTGGCCAGATTGGTCTCCTCATAGATCGGGGCGAGCTCAAACTGGTTGGGGGCTACCTCATTGTGGCGGGTCTTGGCAGGTATGCCCAGGCGGTGGCACTCCAGCTCAAGTTCGAGCATAAAGGCCTCCACGCGGCTGGGGATGGCACCGAAGTAATGGTCTTCGAGCTGCTGGTTCTTGGCCGACTCGTGTCCCATCAGAGTGCGCCCTGTCATCACCAGGTCGGGGCGGGCTGCATAGAGGGCCTCATCGACGAGGAAATACTCCTGCTCCCAGCCCAGATAGCTGTTGACGTGCTTCACCTCCGGGTCGAAGAGACGTGCCACACGGGTGGCAGCCTTGTCGACGGCATTGAGCGCCTTCAGCAGCGGGGTCTTATAGTCGAGGCTTTCACCGGTATAGGAGATGAATACGGTGGGGATACAGAGGGTGCCGTCGGTGATGAAGGCCGGAGATGAGATATCCCATGCCGAATAGCCGCGAGCCTCGAAGGTGTTGCGTATGCCGCCGTTGGGGAATGAAGAGGCGTCGGGCTCCTGCTGCACAAGGAGTTTGCCGCTGAATTCCTCAACCACTCCACCCTTTCCGTCGTGGTCGATGAAGGCGTCGTGCTTCTCGGCAGTGCCGTCGGTCAGCGGGTGGAACCAGTGGGTGTAGTGGCGTGCGCCGCAGTCGATAGCCCAGCGCTTCATGCCTTCGGCCACACTGTCGGCGAGTTTGCGCGAGAGGGGCTTCTTGTTGTCGATGGCGTCGACGAGTGCGGTGTAGGTATCCTTGGGGAGATACTCGAACATCTTCTGGCGGTTGAATACCTTCTCGCCGTAATACTTGTCGACTCTCTCGGCGGGGATATCCACCTTCACCGGTTTGCGGCTTGAAGCCACTTCTACACTTTTGAATCTAAGATCTGACATCGGTTTTAGTCTCTTGTTGAGCCTCCTTGATGCGGCCCGGGCCGGGGAGTGGCCTTGGGCCGCATCGGGAGGTGATTATGTGGTTAAATTCGTTATCTTTTATGTGATGGAGGAGAGAATGGAGAGGAGTAGAAGAGGAGGAGAGGAGCAGGTGCCATCGGAGGGTGGCGGGGAGTCTATGGCTGTCGTAATCGGTCGCAGGCTTGGATGGTGAGTTGCTCGGTGTTGAAGCCGGTGAGGCGCAACCATCCCTCACCCTCGCGGCCGAATCCCACTCCCGGTGTAGAGCTGATGGAGTGGCGATGTAGCATACGCTCGAATAGTGTCCAGGAATCGCCCTCTTCGGCGGGGCGGAACCATACATATGGTGCATCCAGGCCTCCCGACACTTCGGCACCGGTGGCAAGAAGTGTGGTGCGCAGCATTGCGGCATTGCGCATGTAGTAGCCCACATTTTCGCGTATCGCCTCCCGACCCTCGGGAGTATAGAGTGCCTCTGCGGCACGTTGCACCACATAGCCCACGCCATTAAACTTCGTGCACTGTCGGCGGCTCCACATCCGGTTGAGATTGGCAGCTGTGCCATCCACAAAAGTAAACTTCAGCCGGCGCGGCACCACCGTATATCCGCATCTCACACCGGTAAACCCGGCCGTCTTCGAGAAGCTGCGCACTTCGATGGCCACCTCATCGGCTCCCTCTACCTCATAGATCGAATGGGGTATGCCCGGGGTGGAGATATATGCCTCATAGGCGGAGTCGAAGATAATCAGAGCGCCGTGGCTGCGTGCATATTCCACCCATTGGCGCAGGCGCTCCATGGTAATCACGGCGCCGGTGGGATTGTTGGGATAACAGAGGTAGATCACATCGGCGCTCACACCTTCGGCCGGGAGAGAGGGGGCAAAGTCGTGTTGCGGGGTGGCCGGGAGATAGGTGATGCCACTCCATCTGCCGTTCTGAAGTGTGCCGCCTCGACCCGAGAGCACGTTGGAGTCGATATATACCGGATAGGCCGGGGTGACCACAGCCGGACGCAGATTCTGCCCGAAGATGTCGCCGAGATTGGCCAGGTCGGATTTGGCACCATCCGAGATGAAGATATCGTCGGCCTCGATGCAATCTATGCCTCGGGCGCGGTAGTCGTATTCTGCCACCGCTTCGCGCAGGAAGGGGTAGCCCTGCTCCGGACCGTAGCCATGGAATGTGGCGCTCCGTCCCATCTCTTGTGCGGCCTTTACCATCGCTTCCACCACACAAGCGGGGAGGGGAAGCGACACATCGCCGATATCCATGCGAATCACATCGACATGGGGCGAAGCCGCTTTATATTCTTTTATCTTTCGTGCCACCTCCGAAAAGAGATATGACTCCGGGAGGCGGGCGAAATTCTGATTGGCGATATACATTTTTATGAACCTATAAAATTATGAACCTATAAAAACTGAACCTATACAATCTGAACCTATACAATCTGACTCTGCTGCAATCGTCATGCTTCAATGGTGGTGATGATGATGATAGCCGGAGTCGCTTTGTGTGAGTCACCTCTCTCTTATCTTCCTGTGCCCCCCTGGCGGTATCGTTGCCGGCATTTGTAAGAATGGCCGGGGTGGGGCGGGGAGGTGATCGGAGTTTTTCATACTTACCAAAAAGGGTAGGGTGATTGATAGCATCGGTGGGGGGGGAGGGAGGATGTGGCGCAGCGGTAAAGAAAATTACGCGCTGCCGCTATCAATCAGCAAACCGGGACTTTCTCTCAGTCAGTAGCTCGCTCTCTCTGTGTGTGTGCAGTTGCAGTCGGCGTTAATCCCCGAGTGAAGGGGGGTGGCTACTGCCGTGGAGCGGAGATGGGTGGGGAAGGTTCCGGTTTATCGTTGTCGTGGTGGATCCGGGAGTGAGGCTAAATCGTGAGGCAATCGGTATCGCCCTTCGGCCACTGTAGCTGCCGGTCCGGTCATCTTTACGGTGGCGGTAGGTGATGGCCAGTCGATGGAGAGCGAGCCTCCTCTGAGTCTGACCTCTACGGGGCTTTTCAGTCGGCCGGTGAGTATGCCGGCCACTGCCGTGGCGCAGGCTCCGGTGCCGCAGGCGAGCGTCTCGCCCGAACCTCGTTCCCAGACCCTCATCTCGACCGTGTGGGAATCTATGACTTTGGCAAATTCGATATTTGCCTTTTCAGGCCATGCTGCACTGCATTCGAAGATTGGGCCGAGCCGATTGAGATCCTCATCAGTGATATAATCGGTGAAGATCACACCGTGGGGATTTCCCATGCTCACCGCGTAGGCCGGGAAATATCGCCCGGCATGGCGCAGCTCTACGATGGCCACGCCATCGGCTCCCACGGCCGTGGGGCATGCCGGAATCTCCTCCGGGGTCAGAATCGGAGTGCCCATATCTACCGTCACCCGCTCCACCTCGCCATTGGCGTCGGGGTGCAGGATGAGGGTCTTGATACCCGCGAGGGTCTCAAGCGTGATTTCATTCTTGCGGGTGAGCTTATGGTCGTGGAGGAATTTCGCCACGCAGCGTGATGCATTGCCACACATCTGGGCTTCGCTGCCGTCGGCATTGAACATGCGCATTCTGAAGTCGGCGATGTCGGAGGGGAGTATGACTACGAGGCCGTCGCCTCCTACGCCGAAATGGCGGTCGGCAATCCGGATGGCCAACTCTGGGAGGTTGGCCGGACAATGGGAGATACCGTTGATGTAGACGTAGTCATTGCCTGCGCCCTGCATCTTTGTGAACTCGACATGTGAGGAATCTTTCTTGTTCATATCTCGCAAAGATTTGCCGGTTATAGTGGCGGGAGCCTGAGCGGCCGGACCGGTGTCAAAAAGTAAGACCCACGGCCCTATTCCGCGTTGCTTCCTGAAATATTCCGCAAAGTTAGCGAAAAATGTTGAAAAACATACTTTTTGAAGCGGATTTTTTTAAAAAAATAATGCCTGCCCTTTGATCAGGCAGGCATTATATATATTATAGAGAGTCGAGGGGGGATCAGCGCGCCATGATTTTGGTAGATCCCGCAGGGGTGACGAGCAGGTAGATTTCGCCGCTCACGGGGCGGCTTACGCTACGACCCTGGAGGTCGTAGAGTGTAGCCTCGGAGTCGGTGGCTGTGATGATGGATGTGATCTGATCCACACCGGTGGTGATATACTCCGGCAGCTTGGCGGCGGGAGTGGTGTCGCGCTCCGGCTCGGAGTATACGCCGCCATAGTTGCCAAACTGCGAAGAGAGCCACTCCACCTTGCTCTTCAGTTTATCTTGGGCGGCGCGGAGCCGTGAGGATAGGTCGCGGTTGTCGGTCACCGGCTGTCCGCCATCGGGCACCCACTGGTCGTGCCAGCGGCGATAGTCGGCCTCGGCGGCCTTTTCGAGGTGAGAGCAGATGGTCTGCATATCATCATAGATGCCGTCATAGCCGGTGCTCATAAACCACTTCCACGTATCGCGCACCTTCTCGCGGAATTTCTCATTGAGTGTAAACGACCCCACCCATGTCATGCCATAGGGAGCGTTATCGTAGATATATCCATTGCTCGGACCCACGAATCCGTTGCCGAAGTCCCAGAGCGGGGAGAAGTGCCACTTCTGATCCTCGCCGCGGTCGCGGAACATATATGTGCTGCCATGGTAAGCCTCCACGTGCGACATGATCTCGCACACCAGATAATAGCGGGCTGCATCATCGAGGTCTACATAGCTCCAGAGATCATCGGAGGCCGACCCCACGAGGTCGTTGATGGCTGTAAACTGATCGGTGATAAACATGCGCTGCAGGTCGGAGTAGACCTCCGGAGTATCGAATGTCACACGCAGCAGATCCTTAAATCCGGGATATCCCCCTTTCTCCTCCATCACTAACTGAGAGGCGGGGTCTTCGTCGTAGTTATCGAGTTCGATGAGGTAGCCGCCCGATGCGAGGGTGGGGTCGGTCACGTTGTCATCGAGTTCGGTTATGTTGATACGTTCGGAGTCGATACGGATCGACTCTGTGAGGAAATAAAGGCCACGGTAATCGCCATTGATCACCACCTCCACAGGCTGCTGCGAGGGGGTCCAGGGGAGTCCGATTCGGTTGCCGAGATTGAAGCCGGTGAAATTGCGGAGATAGCCGCAATTGTCGTCGGCATGAGCCAGGATGGCGAAATGTTTGCTCTTCGACAGGCCGAGCATGCTCTGCTTCTTGCCGAGTTTGAGTTTGAAGGGTTTCTTCGAGAATCCTTTGCGGGTCCAGTTGCCACGGGCCTTGATCTCGAGGGGGAGGGGCTCATCGGCCGATCCGATTGATTCGGCTCCCAGCTCCATCATCCACTCGCATCCATTGACGTCGAGCCAATACTCGCCGCTGAAATAGTTCTTATGGTCGAGCGAATAACTGATCACCTCATTGTCGATCTTTCCATTCTCATCATATACATTGATATATAGCACCGGGAGGGTGTTCGAGTATCCCGGGTTGGGATTCACCACGATACCCCCATCGGCGCTGACCCACATCCGGGCGTATCTGTTATTGTCGGGGTCATACTCCAGTGTGATGGTGACATTCTGCAGCGGCTGCTCCACAATGAAATTGGGGCCATCGGCTTGGGTGGTGATCGGGTCGGGACCGAGCTGGATATTGGGGTCGTCGGTTACGCCATAGTTGATGGTCCAGTCATCATTGCTGATCTTGAATTCTCCCGATAGGGAAGAGAGTTTGATGGTATAGAGGAGCGCATCGCGGTCCATACGTAAATCATCGCGGAATTGCCAGCCGCTCAGATCATCGCCTGCCACATAGAGCAGCGGGTACCCCTCTGCGTCGCATTCGCCGGCCACGGCTGTGAGTGGGGCGGCCATTGCGGCCATGCCGAGTAGGGGGAAAATGAGTCGTTTCATTGGTAGATGTAAGTTATGTATTTGGGTTAAGCCGATATCGGCTCACTCCGGGTGAGCGACATCAATGCAAAATTAACACATTTTATTCTGATTACCAATAGAAAGGGTTATAAAATTGAGGCGATGATCAGAGAATTTGCCTGATCCACACAGGTTGAGTCGAGCGAAGCGAGGTATATGCGTGTGGTGCGTTCGGAATCGTGGCCCATCCCCTCGCTGATGATTCCCAGCGGGATCCCATTCGCCCGGGCTGCCGAGGCCCAGCTATGGCGTGCCACATATAGCGACAGCTGAGTCTTGATACCAGCCAGGCAGGCCACCTTCTTCAGATTGCGATTGATCATGCACCCCATGGAGCGATAGCGGTAGAGAGCCTTCACATCATCGTGGCCCAGGATAGGTAGCAGATATTGCGATGTATTGCGCGGGTATTTGTTAAGAATCGATTGCATCTCCGGGGTCCAGGCGATATGAAGCTGCTGTCCCGTCTTGCGTCGGCGATAAGAGAGTATGCCATGTCGCAGGTCAGCTCGCTTCAGGAAAGCCATATCCACGAAACTCATACCCCGCAACAGAAAACTCATAATAAACATATCGCGGGCGAAATCGAGCGACGGTTGATTGCGCAGATCCAGGTGCCGCAGCCGTCGGATCTCATCGATTGATATGGCGCGTTTGCGGGTTTTCGCAATCCCTGTATATACGCGGCCGAAGGGTTGGAGGTCAGGTGTGAGACGTTGCTCCACCGCCTGATTGTAGGCCGCCCGAAGCACCCGCATATAAAACGAAGAAGTATTGGCCGTAAGCCCCTCCTCACGTAGCCATGATTCATAACTGAGCATCAACTGCGGTGTGATCCGCTCAGGGGTGAAATAAGAGGAGGGGAGAGCAGGAGCCGCATGATGGAGAAATCGGCTCAGGCTTGCTGCTGCCGCCAGATAGGTCTCGGCCGTGCGTATGCGTCCGGCCTGGCGCAGACCCGATGCCAGGGAGGATATGAAGAGTAGCATTTCGGTTAATAGTGATATGGTTACCTAACAGATCCGGAAGGTGGCGCCGGGCGCCTCGGATCTACTTCTGCTTTATTAACGAAATTTGGCCATATAGGAGCTAATTATTACTTTTGTAGTCGGGATGTGGATATGGCGCCGAGTGTGGCGCCGAGGTGGGAAGGGGTCTTACGACTGTGTAGTAATATGGTTTATAAAACGAAGAGCAATGAAAAGCGACAATAAGGATGAGTTATTTCCGGTGATGGATGAGGTGGGTAATGTGGTGGGGAGCGCCACGCGTGGCGAGTGTCATGGCGGGAGCCGATTGCTGCATCCGGTGGTGCATCTGCACCTTTTTGATGCCGACGGTCGGATCTATCTGCAGAAGCGCCCCGAGTGGAAGGATATCCAACCCGGGAAGTGGGATACGGCCGTAGGGGGCCACGTGGACTATGGCGAGAGCATCGCCGAGGCGCTGCGCCGGGAGGTGCGCGAAGAGGTGGGGCTCACTCAATTTGATGAAGAATTCCTCACCCGCTATATTTTTGACTCCGGCCGCGAACGCGAATACGTGCACACCTATCGTGCCCGGATTCATCCCGATGCTGTGGAGCCCAGCGACGAACTTGACGGAGGCCGATGGTGGACCATCGCCGAACTCGAAGCCTCCCCCGAGCTCCTCACCCCCAACCTGCGTCAGGAGCTACGTCAGGTATTCGGCATCAATGTCTGAGGCCAACGCCCTCGTATGCCTTTATGTATCGGCGTGTGATTGCTTAGAGCGCGTCGTTCCTTAGAGCGCGTTCCTTAAAATTTCGGGGTCGTAGGGACTCAATGGCGGCAGGGTGTACGCACTGCGGCCGGATGTGGTCAATTGTAGAAGTATTTCCTTATCGGGCGTCCTTGGAGGCCTCTTAATTTTCTGATGGAGCGGAGAAGTATCTGGCGGATTCCCTCGCTTGTCATATTGTACTTTGCGCTTATTTGAGCCAAACAATGTTCGTCGCAGCCTATTCCGTAGTATTTGCGCACTACATCCGCTTCGCGCTTGTCAAGATTGGCCAACGCTTCCTCAATATACTGTCGCAGCGACTCCTTCTCAAGGATCGTCTCAATATTATCCGAAGCATCGCCTGATATAGATCCCATCAAATCATCGGAAAAATCGCCGATTAAATCCTCCATCACGAAATTATAGCCCAAGCTGTCGCATAGACTATCCAGCGATACCGGTCGGAGGAATGCTCTCTTTAATTCGTCGACGTTATCGGTATTGATACGTTGTAGTGCCTGAGCCACTTGGTCGTCAGAAGGAGGAATATGGTTCTCTTGATAATATTTATTGTAAAATGCAAGATATGCGGGTTTTAGCGCCCGCATGGAGGATATGCATATCCTTCCGAGACCGTAGAAGTCGAGAAAATTCTTGATACTGTAAAAGATACACTTATGGGCAAAAGAGTCGAAGTGAAACTGATATTCGAGCTTAAAGCTCTCCATCGACTTGAGCAAACCCACCAGACCCTCCGAAAACATATCGCTCCGGTCGGGCGTGTCGGATTTGAAACCATGGGCAATTAATCTCACAGATTTCAGATTTGCCCAGATCAACGCATCTCGGGCATGGATATCCCCCTGCTTGAATCGCTCGAGTAACTTCCTTTCAGTCTTGAGATCCAAAGTATTGGCAGATTCCCGCGCACAAAGCGAGTCGAAGACTCTGTTGTGCGTCTCATTCGGCTGCATCGTTTCATCATTCCAACTATCGGC
This sequence comes from Muribaculaceae bacterium, assembly GCA_029051525.1. Lineage (GTDB taxonomy): Bacteria > Bacteroidota > Bacteroidia > Bacteroidales > Muribaculaceae > Lepagella. The sequence continues at coordinate 19,466 of JAIDKG010000066.1, read as the reverse complement.
CATCAAATCGATAGCCAATATATGAGAGTGATGGGTGCCTTCAAAGCCAATAGGTATCATATTGCTCATAAGTTAGTAATCAGATTAGGTTGTTATGAATACTCCAGTGGCTTTCTTCTTAACAGTTGCCTCATGGTATTGTCATTATGTTTGCAAAGATAACATAAATTGATTATATTATCAAGTCTTTTCGGGATTTCGTTTTCACTTCGTAATCCGGGCCGGGATTTCTATAGGTATCATACATGTATATGCGAGCCGACCCCGCAGGCAGGAGCCGGCGGGGTCGGGGAGGGGTGAAGGGAGAGTGTCGGGAGGGGGCTGCGCCCCTCCGGGTGTCAGGATTTGAGTGAGTCGGGGAGCACCGGCATGGCACCGTGGCAGGTGCAGACGTAGGCTGAGGTGCGCACGGCCAGAGAGTGGGCTTCCTCCACGGAGAGGCCTTTGATGATGGCGGAGATGAAGGCGGCGGTGAAGGAGTCGCCGGCGCCTACGGTGTCGGCCACCTCTACACGGGGAGTGGGCTGGAAGGATACGTGGCCGGGGGTGAAGACGTAGCTGCCGTTGATGCCGCAGGTGAGGATGAGCATGCGGAGGTTGTATTTGCCGAGCAGAATCCAGCATTTATCCTGAAGATCGATGCCCGGATAGCCAAACATGCGGCTCACCGTGATGAGTTCCTCATCATTGATCTTGAGAATATTGCAGCGCTCCATCGAGTCGCAGAGAATCTCCTTGTTGTAGAATCCCTGACGGAGGTTGACGTCGAATACCACGAGTCGGTCGTCGGTCTTGGGCATTGCGTCGAGGAAGCTGTGGATGGTCTGGCGCGACACTACGTTGCGCTGGGCCAGAGAGCCGAAGCACACGGCGCGTGTGCGGCGGGCCACATCCTCAAGTTCGGGGGAGAAGGGGATGTTGTCCCAGGCCACATTCTCCTTGATGTCGTATTGGGGCACTCCTACCTGGTCGAGTTCCACCTGCACGGTGCCGGTGGGATAGGGCACGGTAGCGATGAGTTGGGAGAGACCTTTTGATGTGAAATTCTCCAGGATTTCGTGGCCCAGAGTGTCGTCGCCCACTGCGCTGACCACCATGCCGGGGAGTCCGAATTGCGAAACGTGGTAGGCGAAATTGGCCGGAGCGCCACCTATTTTCTTTCCCTCGGGGAGGACATCCCAGAGAGCCTCGCCCATTCCTATTACAAGATTATTCATTGTTGTTCTAAGGCTAATTATCTTCCAGCAGGAAGGTTGTTATTCAGGTGTATTTAGAGCGCGTTCCTTAAAATTTCGGGGCCGTAGGGGTCGCAGCCTTGGAGTGGATTTTGTCACTTGCTGTAAGGAGCATACCGAGGTATGCGACTGAAAGCAAGGGGCAAAATACGCCCAAGGATGCGAGACCATAGGTAACTTTTTCTTACAGCCGGGCCAATGTGTATGTTAAAAAGCCGTTTATAATTTATAGCTTTGATTTGGATTTATTTACACATTATACAGCTGCTTGATAAAGAAATATAATAATTCCATTATTGGAGTCGGGGAGCCTTCGAGTGTAAAAGTTACCTTTCCCCGGCGCTTTTTGGCGTATTTTGCGAGATCTCATCAGTCACGATGCCCGCATCGTTCCTTCTTCGACTCGCAAAATCCACTCAAAAATCGCCGCCCCTACGACCCCGAAATTTTAAGGAACGCGCTCTTATTTTTTGATGCGAAGAGTGTAGAACACGAGGTAGGCCACACCGGCCGCCATCACGGCCACGGCACCGGCCTGGCCCATGGCGTCGGCCGCAAATCCCATGGCGAGCGGGAAGATAGTGCCGCCGAAGAGACCCATGATCATCAGACCCGACACCTCATTCTTCTCCTGCGGGGCGGCAATGAGAGCCTGCGAGAATATCACAGAGAAGATATTGGAGTTGCCAAAGCCCACAAGGGCGAGTGCTACATAGATACCGGTAAGTGTGTGGCATACACCCAGCATCACCATGGCCGCAAGCATCATAGCCACACTTATGCCGAAGAAGATGCGGGCCGGCATCACGCGGAGCAGGAATGTGCCCAGGAAGCAACCGGCGGTGCGGAATATGAAATATATGCCGGTGGCGAAGGCCGCCTCTTCAAGCGGGAGCGACAGGCGCTCCATGATGATCTTCGGGGCAGTGGTGTTGGTGCCCACATCGATACCCACATGGCACATAATGCCAAGGAAACAGAGCAGGATGAAGGGGCGTCCCAACAGACGAAGACACTCCATGAAACCCGAGGCGCGGTCGCTCTTCTCCTCCGTGATCGGAGTGGCGGCCAAAGCACCCACCGAGAATACGCATACCACTGCATAGATCACGAAGAGTGCGCGCCAGCCCAACCCGAATGTGGGGAGATAGGTCGTGGCTGCCCAAGAGGCGATGACCGGAGCCAGAAACGATGCAATAGCCTTCACAAACTGGCCGAAAGTCAGCGTCGAGGCCAGTCGGTCGGGACGGATCAGATTGCTCACAAGGGGATTGAGCGAGGTCTGCATCACCGCATTGCCTATGCCCAGGAGCGAGAAAGCCACCAGCATAGTGTAATAACCATCATTGAAGATCGGCACAATCAGCGATACCAGAGTGATGGCCAGACTGATGAGCACTGTCTTCTTGCGGCCGATGCGGTTCATCAGCATACCCGTAGGTACCGAGAAAATCAGAAACCAGAAGAAGACGAGTGAGGGGAATAGGTTGGCCTGCGAATCGGTGAGATGCAGGTCTTTCTGCACATAGTTGGAGGCTGTGCCTACCAGATCTACGAAACCCATAGCGAAGAAGCAGAGCATCACCGGCACGAATTGCATCAGCGTGCTGCGGCGGTCGGATATGGGATAGGTTGCTGTGGAGTCCATATTTGGATAGATTTTAAGTGTAAGTAGCTTAGGAGTTACAAGGAAGTAACTCTCAACTTGGTTTATTCAGACTGAGCCGGATTGAGTGCATACACCACTGTTTTGCCGATCTTCGCCTTTTGTTGCGGGGCCGAGATGGTGAGGGTAGTGTAGGGCGACCCGGGGAATACGAGGTTGGTCATCACGGCGCGTCCGTTGTTGCCGAAGAGTTCGATGCTTGAGCGGTCTACATAGATGCGGAGGCTCAAGCATCCATCGCTCTCATAGGTCGGAGCCACGGTCACAGACGGGAAAGAATCGCTGAAATCGGTGCGTCCGCTGCGGGTGCGGTCCATCGAGATGGTATGGGCCTTGACATCATATGCCATAGTCACCTTATCACCATTCTGATTCGAGAGAGTCAGATCCACAATCGGAGCCTGCGAAGGGTTGATATCCACCAGTATCTCGCAGATACCGGAATTGGCTGTGGGGAGAGCGAACGAGCGACCCTTGGCCCCCACGCTGAACGAACCCGCATTCACCACTCGCGAACCACGTATATTCTCCAGCTCAGGCGATGGTGCCGAAGAGGCATAGATATCGCCATCCGGACCTACGAAGAGACCTATCTCACGCGGCAGAGTATTTGCACTGCGATACTGAGTGGTGGGCACATCGGCGGCATATTCCCAATTGCTCATCCAGCCTATGGCGGTGCGTCGCGCATCGGGAGCGTCGCTCCAGGTCACGGTGGCGTAATGATCCTTGCCGTAATCGAGCCATTTGGTCGCTATCGAGCCATCCGGGCGGGTGAGGGGTGTGAAGTGATGACCATCCCAATCACCGATGAAATACTGAGTGGCGCTGCCGCCGAAGGGGCCGCCGGGATTGATATTGCAGAGAAGCACCCACTTCTTATCGCCGGTCCCCTCCACGGGGAGCTCGAAGAGGTCGGGGCATTCCCACACACCACCCTGAGCACCGATTCCCTTGCCGAAAGAGTCAACCAGAGTCCACTTCTTCAGATCGGGCGAAGTGAAGAAGAGCATCTCATGGTCGAGGGCATGGGCGAGCACTAAGTTCCATTCGCCGGTGGCGGGATTGAAGAACATATTCGGGTCGCGAGCCTCGCTCTCGAGCGTCAGCACCGGATTGGCGCCATATTTGGTGAAAGTCTCACCACCATCGGTGCTTGCCGCCAGACTCTGCATCTGGCTTGTGCCGGCCGAGGTATAGAGCGCAATCACCGCATCCTCGCTATATCCGGCGGTATTGTCATGGTCGATTGCGCAACTGCCGCTGAAAATCGATCCCAATCCATCCGGGCGCAGGGCAGGGGGGAGGTGGCGCCAATTCACAAGATCGGACGATACGGAGTGGCCCCAGGTCATATTCTGCCACTTCGAGCCATAAGGATTATACTGATAATAGAGATGCCACAGGCCATCCTTATAGAACATACCGTTGGGGTCGTTCATCCATCCATATATCGGGGTGTGGTGGAAGAGGGGGCGATACTTCGTTTCGCGGTCGGTGAAATCCGGCGTATCGGTCAGCGTCATACCCTGCCAGCAGGCATCACCCTTAGCCTCGCGCACAGAGCTGCGCCCCTGCGGAGTCACGATATCGAGCACCACATTCTTCCCTTCATAAGGGGAGAGGTCGAAGGGAACCGTATAATCGGTGCGGGTAGCGGCCAGACGCACATAGATGGTCTCAGCCACCTTGCCATCCACCAGAATATTGATTCTTGCATCATCGTTGCTCTCCTGCACAGGGAGGAGCAGATAGCGTTGGGAGCCATTCACGCGCACCATAGTATTATTGGCGCTCAGATGGGCCACTTCCACACCCGGGGCATCTGCGGCCATTGCGGTGATCGCCGGCAGAAGAAGCATTGAGGCCGCCAGGCCTATGTGGCGGGAGAGTGATGTAAGGTTTGTAGTCATTGTAGAGGGGGATTGAGTTTTGAGATTCTAAGATTTGTAAGGCACTGCGGCCGGGTGTCGGTCAGAGTGACAATGTAGGGTCTGACTTCCGACACCGCAAAGCTACACATAAAAGCGCGCACCGACAATTAAAAAACGTGCAGGGAGTATAAAAAATGTGGATTTACAACAGATATAACAGAAAATGCAACGAATTTCGACTGAAAATCATTATATTTGCAATGTAGAAACATCAAACCATATTACTACGACTTTCCTGCATAACCTAAATGATGTATCATAACGGAAAACTCACCATAGCGCTTGTCGGGGTGCTTACAGTGATATTAGCCATGCTCACCTCCGGATGCCGCGAAGAGAAGCGGTACCGCATCGGCGTGTCGCAATGCAGTCAGGATGACTGGCGCGCCAAGATGAACGAGGAGATAGAGCGCGAGATAATGTTTCATGAAGATGCCGAGGTAGAGATACGTTCGGCCGACGACGACAACGACCGCCAGGCGGCCGACCTGCGCTACTTTGCCGATAATGGATTTGACGCCATAATCGTTTCGCCCAACGAAGCGCGCCCCCTCACCCCCGTGATCAAGGAGATCTATGATAGCGGCATACCCGTGATAATCTTCGACCGCAATATAATAGGTGAATCCTACACAGCCCGCATAGGTACCGACGACCGCGGACTCGGAGCCGCCGCCGCCCGCTATGCTCTCACCCTGCTCCCAGCCTCGCCGCAGGTCGTGGAGATCTACGGTCTGCGCGGTTCGACACCCGCCGATGCGCGCCATGAGGGTTTCATGCAGGCCTTTACGGCCGGCGGTGGTAGGGTGGCCGGTATCATCGACGGTCACTGGAATAAGGATGACGCCACCCTCGAGCTCGACTCCCTGCTGCGCCGCACCCCCGATATCGACCTCATCTATGCCCACAACGACCGCATGGCCATCGGCGCCTCAGAAGTGGCCCGCCGATTAGGTCGCAAGGATATCAAGATAATTGGAATCGACGCCGCTCCCGAAATAGGCATCAAAGCCGTGGCCGACAGTGTGATAGATGCCACATTCCTCTATCCCACCGACGGGCATCTGCTCATACGCACCGCCCTGGCCATACTGCGCGGCGAGCCATATCAGCGCGAGTCCATCGTCCCGGCCTCTTCGGCTGTAGACCGCAGCAACGCCGACATACTCCTTATCCAGAACCGCGCGCTTCAGGAAGAGACCGACAAGATGAAGATACTCAAATCGCGTATCGACACCTACTGGGAGCGCCACTCATCGCAGACCATACTCTTCTATGCCAGCATAGCCATCATACTGCTTCTGGTAGGGGTGGTATTCCTCGTGCTCCGCACCTATTGGCAGCATCGCCGTCACCAGCAGATTCTCATGGCGCAATACCGCACCATCGAAGAGGAACGCGACAAACAGAAGGTGCTCAACGAGCGTCTGAGCGAGGCCACGCAGTCGAAGCTGATATTCTTCACCAATGTATCGCACGACCTGCGCACACCGCTCACCCTCGTGGCCGAACCTGTGGCCCAACTCGTGAATGCCCCCAATCTCACGGCTGCCCAGCACTCCATGATGCGCATAGCCGATAAGAACGTGAGGATACTCATGCGCCTTATCAATCAGATACTTGACTTCCGTAAATACGAGAACTCCCGACTTTCGCTCCATCTCACCGAGGTGGATATCTCATCGCTGCTCACCGACTGGGTGGAATCCTTCCGTCCGCTTGCAGCGCGTCATGATATCAAACTCTCGCTGAATGGACCCGATGCTGCCGAAGCGCCCGTATCGCTTGCCGTAGATGTGGAGAAGATGGAGCGCGTGGTATTCAATCTCCTTTCCAACGCCTTCAAATTCACCCCCGACAATGGCCGCATCCGAGTGGAGTGGCAGATAGCCGACCGGCACCTCATAATAAAGGTGGCCGACACCGGGCGCGGTATAAGCCGACAAGACCTCGACAATATCTTCGAGCGATTCTATCAGGTGGACCGCGTGAATCCGCAGGGTTCCGGCATCGGTTTGGCGCTCGCCAAGGCGTTTGTGGAGTTGCATGAAGGGAATATCAGCGCAGAGAGCGAACCCGGTCGCGGCACTGAATTCACCGTCAGCATCCCGTTACGCCATGTGGCCGAGACGCCGCAGAGCGTAGAGAGCGGCATCAGCAAAGCCGATATAGAGGCCGAATTGGATGATGTGGAGTGTGATACCGTGGCCGACGATGGCCGACCGCTCATACTCCTGATCGACGACAATGCCGACATCCGCTCTCTCGTAGGGGGGCTGCTCAATGATGAATATAACATCATCACCGCTGCCGACGGCAGTGAGGGTATCCGCCGCGCAGTGAAACATGTGCCGGATCTGATAATCTGCGATGTGATGATGCCCGTGATGGATGGTCTGCAATGCTGCCGCACTCTTAAAGAGGAGGTCACCACCTCGCATATCCCGGTGCTTATGCTCACCGCCTGCACAATGGATGAGCAGCGGGTGGAGGGGTATGAGAGCGGTGCCGATGGTTATCTGTCGAAGCCCTTCAGTGCGGCGGTGCTGCGTTCGCGCTGTGAGTCGCTGATTGCCAACCGCCGCCGCATTCGCAGGCTTTGGCCTGAAGCTGATGCCGCCGCTCCGGCCACTCCGGCTCCGGCCGCTCCCGCATCATCGGCTGCCACATCGGTCGCCACAGAGGCCGATACCAAGACCGATACCAAGGCTACGCCCTTATCGGCCACTTCCCGGCCGGGCAGTCAAATGGGAGCCGGACTCGACAGTGAGTTCTACCGTCGGTTTCTTGAGATATTCACCGCCGAGATGGGTAATCCGGAGATGAATGTCGATGCCCTTGCCGGGAGGATGGGGCTGGAGCGCTCGCAGTTCTATCGCAAGATAAAGGCGCTCACCAATTATTCCCCCGTCGAGCTGATGCGCAAGCTGCGCCTCCAGCAGGCTCGCCAGCTACTTGTGGGCACAGAGAAATCCATCAGCGAAATCGCATATGAGGTGGGATTCTCAACCCCCGCCTACTTCACTAAATGCTATCGCGAAGCCTTTGGCGAAACCCCCACGGCGGTGCGCAGCAAGCTCAATCTCTAAGACTCCAATCCCTGCATTTTTGTAGGGTAGCAGATAAATCACACCTAATTTCGACCCTGGGGCGCTACAAATCATGATGCGCCCCGGGGGAGAGCGCGACAGATGTTGCAGAGACTGCGACAAATCGTGCACCACACCCAAATTAATAGCTCATGCACGAATATTTATCGTTGATAGACAGAATGATGCCTAATTTTGCGGCAAAATCATTCACAAACTTAAAATCTCACATGAAACCTACTATCCTTCTAACCCTGTTTCTTACGGCATCGGGTCTTGTGGCCCAGGCCGAGAATATTTCGGTGAGAGGCACTGTGGTTTCCGCCACTGATGCGGAGCCGCTCATCGGAGCGTCAGTGCTGTGCGGATCAACCAAGGCCGGCACTGCCACCGACATTGACGGCAACTTCCAGCTCACCGTGCCCGAAGGTGCGAAAATCACATTCTCATATGTAGGCTACACGGCACAGACCCTTGTGGCCACTCCCGAAATGCATGTAACCCTCACCGAAGATTCGGCACTGCTCGACGAGGTAGTGGTGGTGGGTTATTCTTCTGAAAAGAAATCCGACCTCACAGGTTCGGTATCGGTAGTGAAGATGAAAGATGTGGCCGATACCCCAACCGGCAATGTGATGCAGGCCCTGCAGGGTCGTGTGCCGGGTATGACAGTGACCACCGATGGCACTCCCGGCGGTCTGAGCACCGGCACCTCCATCCGAGGCGCCTCCTCATTCAGAGGTGATGCCAACAGCCCGCTCTATGTGATCGACGGTGTAATGACCCGCGACAATCCGGGCACAATCCTCAACTCCAACGACATCGAATCAATCCAGGTGCTTAAGGATGCCGCATCGGCTTCAATCTACGGTGCCCAGGCTGCCAACGGTGTGATCATCATCACCACCAAACGCGCCAAGAAGGGTGAATGCCGCGTGACATTCGATGCCACCCTCACAGCCCAGACCTATCAGAGCGGTCTTGAGATGCTCAATGCCGACCAGTGGGGTGAGGTATACTGGGGTGCCTACAAATACTCCTACGGCACTACTCCCAATTCCGAAATCTACGGCAACGGTCCGCGCCCCGTGCTTTCGGCCTATCCCAACCTCAACGGTGTGATGGTCAATCCCCAGAACACCAACTGGGAGAAAGAGATTCACCGCACGGCCCTGATGCAGACATATAGTGTGGGTCTGTCGAAAGGTGACGAGTATGGCGCATCATCATTCTCGATGAGCTGGCTCGACCACGACGGTATCATCAAAGGCTCCGACTTCCAGAAGGCCAACGCCCGTCTGAGCTCCGACTATGGATTCCTCAACAACCGTCTGCGTGCCGGCGGCAATCTTACACTCAACTGGTGGCGCCAGCACAATGCCCCCGGCGGCATCGAGGAGAATGCCATCAAGATGCACCCCGCCCGCACCGTCTATGACTCCGAAGGAAACTGGAACGATCAGGTGGCCTACGGTCTCAACGATACCCCCAACCTCATGCGCCTCATCGACCAGGAGGCCAACAACCGTCATGAGTACTGGCGTGTGTTCGGTAATGCCTACCTTCAGATCGAGCCGATAAAGAATCTTGTGATCAAGACCAATTTCGGTGTGAACCATTACACCGGTCACGACAAGACCTTCACTCCCGCCAACCTCCGCGACCAGAGCAACACGCTCAACCAATACTCGGCGCTGAGCACCAACTGGGTGTGGACCAACACCGCGCAGTATGACATCACCTTGGGCCGCAACAACCTGATGGCCCTCATAGGTATCGAGGCCAAGCGCGATCATTTCGAGGATATGTGGGGCGAAGGTAAAGGTCTGGAGCTCGAGGATCCCGACTACCTCTATCTCGGCAACACCACCTACAACAAGAACACCGGTTCCGGCGCATCGAACTATTCAATGTTCTCCATATTCGGCAAGATCAACTACAACTGGGCCGAGCGCTATCTGATCTCCTTCACACTGCGTCGCGATGCCTCCTCACGCCTCTCGAAGCAGCATAACTACGACTGGTTCCCCTCAGTATCGGCCGGCTGGCGTATCACTCAGGAACCCTTCATGGAGGATGCCCGCCAGTGGCTCAACGAGCTGAAGCTCCGTGCAGCCTACGGTGTCAACGGCAACGACATCATTGCCAACGATGCCTTCTACGCAAAATACGCCATGGACCTCGACCGTGCGGCCTACGCTTTGGGCGGTGCCAACACTCTTTCGCCCGGCGCATACCGTTCGCGCAGCACCAACCCCGACCTCACTTGGGAGAAGACCTATCAGACCAATGTGGGCTTCGACGCATCGCTGCTCAACAACCGCCTCTCACTCTCATTCGACTACTTCTATAAGAAGACCAACGATATGCTCGTAGAGAAACCCTACATCGCCACAATTGGCGAGGGTGGCTATTGCTGGTACAACGGTGGTTCGATGGAGAATCAGGGTGTGGAGATCGCAGCCGAATGGCGCCAGTATGTGCGCGATGACTTCAACTTCAGTGTGGGTCTCAACGTGACTGCCATGAAGAACCGTGTGACCGACCTCATGGACGACATCTACTACACCTGGGGCGGTGGCAACGGCCGCGACAAGAGCGTAGTGGGTCAGTCGCTCGGTTCGTGGATGGGTTATAAGACCGATGGTGTATTCCGCACTCAGGAGGAGGTCGACGCCTACCTCGCAGAGTATAAGGTCAGCTTCGGCAATCCCGGTGTGGGCCGTCTGAAATATGTCGACACCGACGGCGACGGCGAAATCAGCGACCGCGACCGCACATGGCTCGGCACCGACCTGCCCAAAGCACAGTTTGGTCTGAATCTCGCCGCCAACTGGAAAGGCTTCGACCTGAGCCTCTTCTTCAACAGCATCATCCGCGATGCCTGGGTAAACTCCAAGTACTATACCGACTTCTTCCCCCTTTGGACCGGCAACCACGGTGTGGGCCTGCTTGAGGCCGCCAACGCCTATGAGAATTACCTCACCACAGGCTACTACGACTGCAATATACCCGCTCCGAGCATCGACAACACCAACTCCGAGAATGAAAGCTCCGACTATTACATCGAGGATGGCTCATTCCTGCGCCTCAAGACCCTCACACTGGGCTATACTCTCCCCGCATCAGTGCAGTCGAAGCTCCGCCTGAAGAATGCCCGCGTATATTTCCAGGCTCAGAATCTTTTCACAATCACCAAGTACAGCGGTGCTGATCCCGAGGGTCTCGGCTATCCCTACGCCATGCCCCGCCAGTTTACATTCGGTGTGCAATTCGGTTTCTAATCTTACGATCTAAACTCCCGAACAAAATGAAACTCAAGAATATAATCGCCATAACACTCGGAGCTGCCATGCTCGCCTCCTGCTCCGATGATTTCCTGGAGAATAAACCCCAGGGTTCCCTCTCGGAGGGCAACATGAGTGACCCCGAGGCCGTAGACCTCCTCATCTCCGGCGCCTACGCCTCTTTCGGTGCCCGCTATGCCGATTCCAACGACCCCCATCTCTTCCCCGTGACCAACTGGAGCTATGGCGAGGTGCGTGCCGACAACGCCTACAAGGGTGGCGGCAGTGAGACCGACCTGTGGGAATTTCACGACATGGAGACAGCCAAGCTGCTCCCCAACAACGGTCTGCTCGACGGCAAATGGTTTAATGTATATTGCGGCATCTCGCGATGCAACTCCGCGCTGCGCGCGCTGCGCGCCATCGATGAGCAGACTCTCCCCGAGAAGAAGGTGCGCATGGCCGAGATGATGGTGATCCGCTGTCACTGGTATTTTGAACTGGTGCGCCTCTTCAACCGCATCCCCTACATGGACCTCGACCTCCCCGAGAATGAATATATTAATGTGCGCAACGATGAGTATACCCGCGAAGAGCATCTGGCACGCATAGCCGGCGAACTCCTCGCCGCCGCCGCCGACCTCCCCGACTCGCAGGGCGACGCCGGTCGTGTGAACCGCCGCATTGCTCTGGCATATGCCGCCAAGGTGAAACTCTATCAGGCTTATCAGCAGGATCCGGCCACCAATCTGGTCACCTCCATCGACCGTTCGCTGATGCAGGAAGTAGTGGATCTGATCGACCAGGTGCAGGGCTATGATCTCCTTCAGGATTTCCAGCAGCTCGACCTTCTGGAGTATGAGAATGGACCGGAATCAGTGTTTGCCATCCAATACTCTAAAGATGACGGCTCAGGCGGTGCAGGCCGCGTAAACTGGAGCAACCTGCTCAACTCAATGACAGGCCCCGGCTGCCCCTGGCAGGGCGACGGCTTCTTCCTCCCCTCGCAGGACCTCATCAACGCCTACCAGACCGATGCCAACGGTCTTCCGCTCTTCGACTACCAGAACCGTCCCGACTATGGCACAGTGGAATTTGCCTCCGATGGCAGCTACACACTGGCCAATGTATCCGGCAATGTAGATCCGCGCCTTGACTTCGTGACAGGTCGTCCCACCATCCGCTACAAGACATTCGAGGAGCGTCCCTGCGGACTCTGGGTGCGCAACAGCGACGTCTACGGCTACAACAACACCAAGCGTTTCTGGCTCTCGCCCGAGTCGCCCGAAGCCACACAGGGCTGGCCCTGGGGTGCATCGGCGCTCAACTGGCAGATCATCCGCTACGCCGACCTCCTGCTCTACAAAGCCGAGGCTCTCATCGAGCTTGGCGGCAACGGACTTGAAGAGGCCCGCACTCTGATCAACCGCGTGCGCAGCCGTGCGATGAACAGTGCCTACGTCAAAGACTTCAACGATCCCACCAAAGACGCAGCCAACTACAAGATAGGTCTCTATCCCGCATCCGGCTGGACACAGGACTACGCCCGTCAGGCACTCCGCACAGAGATGCGCCTTGAGAAGGCGATGGAGGGTGAACGCTTCTTCGACCTCGTGCGCTGGGGTATCGCCCGCGAGACAATGAACCGCTACTACCAGGCCGAGCAGGACAACCGCATCTACTATGCAGGTGCCACCTTCGATATGGGTGAGGAATACTTCCCCGTGCCCGTAGCCCAGTACAACTTCTCCGGCGGCAAATACGTGCAGAACCCCGGCTACCCGGCCTTCTGATCCGCCCCCGAGTCACTCCCTCCCTCTCTCTCTCCTCGCCACCCTCACCGATTCCACACAACCTTAATCCCGCATAACAATTTCCCCGGCCGCAGCAACCTGCAGCCGGGGAAATTCATTTATCTATTGTAACGAACTCTAAAACTTATAGATGGAGCTTTGAGGGAAAAGCATGTCGCGTGCGTTGCTTTTGATTTTATAGGTTAACCCATCGTAGCGTAAGAACTACTCAAATTTACGCCGATGTCGTAAGCGAGAAAAAACGCGAGGCATCCAACGCCATCACTCTGAAATTCCAACAGACGTAAAACTTCAAGTAATGCCTCTGCTTTCTTCGGGTTATTTCGAATCCTCTTTAAGTCCTTCTTATATTGAGTTGAAGGGTGCAGTTTCTTCATAATCCCATAGACTTAAACATGGCTTCTATTGAGGATGTATCAACCGGCGGCACGTCACGGAGTTTTCCGCTCCGAGCCTCTTCTATGGCTGCTTTAGTAACTTCGTTGGGTTCATTATACGCTACATCAAGCAGCACACACTCAACAAAATTATTGAGACTGCGATGCTCTCTTTTTGCCATCTCTTTGAGACGTTCTATCAGGTCAACGCTCAGACGGAACATTGTGGCCTTTTTCTGAATTGCTGCTTCCATAGTGCTATCATTTTGTTTGCAAAGATAAAACAAATATATAACACAAACAAATCCATCACGAAGAAAGTTGCTCACCCGATTGAAATTCATCTTGTGAAAGTTGATGAACAATCGAAAGTGTTACCGTGTTTTAACCTTGTTTGCATAACTCATCATTTTTTAGAGCGCGTTCCTTAAAATTTCGGGGTCGTAGGGGCGGCGATTTTTGAGTGGATTTTGCGAGTCGAAGAAGGAACGATGCGGGCATCGTGACTGATGAGATCTCGCAAAATACGCCAAAAAGCGCCGGGGAAAGGTAACTTTTACACTCGAAGCCTCCCCAACTCCAATAAAGGAATTATTATATTTCTTTATCAAGCAACTGTATGATGTGTAAATTAATCCAAATCAAAGCTATAAATCATAAACGGCTTTTTAACATACACATTACTCCAGCTGTAAGAAGAACTTTCCAAGAAGGAATGAGAATCACATTTGAAACAGCATATTGACTTCCTATCTTATCATCTGTAAAGACGATAGTCACTTTGTTGTCATAGTTGTTGAATCCCCTACAGTGTGGCTTTGCATACGCAGTCAGGCTCAGCAGTAAGCCAATGAATAATAATATCAGATATTTCATAACAGTGAAGTATTAGAAACGTGATTTTTCGGAGTTACCTGCACCTGTTCCGCGATAGCGGTCACGGGTCGTATTGAAGCGGTACTGAAGTGTCAGCATTACAGAACGCCCGGGCGAGAAATTTTTCTGTTGTATCTGAACGGCATCGCTGCATAGATAGAAGTTGTTTTTCGCAGAGTCGAAAATATCCTTGGCTTCGACTGTCACACTGAAAGCCTCATTGAAGAATCCTTTGTATACTTTTGCGTTAACGTACCACGGTGTATTTGTCAGGCGTGTATTGTTGTCCCAACCGCGAGTCATCAGTTGAGCATCGACGTTAAGCCAGATGTCAAAGGGAAGATGAACTGCATTCTGCCACTGGAACATGAAGATTGGTGTATTCATACCCATCGGCTCGCCATTTACGGGCAAAGTAAGCCATTGCTTCATCATTCCGACATTAACTTTGGGTTGCCACACACCCACTTGGAAATTACCACCTACGAAAGCTCGCAGATAATGCCGATGACTGAGATTTGCGGTACGGATGATTGTGGCTTCTCCATCCTGCCCATAGGGTTCGGTGATATGATATACTCCATCCTTGAAGTAGGTGTACGAGAGCTGTGCGAAGAACCGGCGCCATTGTGCCATATATTCCACGGTCTGCAACTTCGTCGGTTTCAGATAGGGGTTGCCTGTTTCATATGTCAGACGATTTATATAACTTACAGCCCCATCAAGTTGACCATATCCGGGACGAACCGTCTTGCCGGTATAGTTCAGTCCCATTCTGACTTTGCCTACTTGCGTAGCGATATTGAGAGAGGGGAATAAATTATTGTAGCTTTTGCTCTGTCCGTCCTGAAGAAGTCCCATCTCATAGTAATTGAACTTTACATGTTCATAACGCAGACCGACACCAATCATAAAGCGTCCGAATCGTTGTCCCAATTCTGCAAAAACAGCGATATTGCTCTCGTCCACACGATTGTCGGCATCAGGAGTTTCAGGTATATTTGCAAAAAATTGATTAGAGGTTCTGGTATTGGTATATTCCTGACCAAACTCAATCTTACCTTTCCATAATGGATAAGTCATAACCAGTTTTTCGGCAAACATACGGTTACGGTTCGTTGATGTAGAGTTTACCTCGCGATCATCGCCCATTTCGCTGAGTTCATTGTTAAATGACAGTTCACGACTCTTATACCATAAATAATCGGCATTAAAATCGATGTTGAGTTTGCCGATGATGCCATTATAGTAGAGATTTGCATAGTGACGCGGAACAGCAGTAGACCGATTGCGGAGGTCCGAGTTATAGCGGTCGAGCAACGCGCCGTCCTGCCATATTTCGCTTTGGATTGAGCCGTCGGTATGGTGGCGGTTCCAACTGTTCTGATAGTATGCTCCTATGCTGTGGCGGTCGTTGATCATATATGAAAAACCGAGTTTGCCGGTCATGTCATTATATGACTCCTTGCCGATTGTACTCACGTACTGGCGATAAGTTCCTTTGGATGTTGTGGTATTCATGTCATTCAGTCGGTCAAAACGTGTGTTCCCTCTCCACCAGCCGTAGTTGGCGAAAATTTCAAGTCCGCCTGTGCGGTATTTGAAATCGAGGGAATTACCTGTGCGGAAGTAGTGCTGGAATCCATTATCGGTACGTAATGTCCCGCTAAGGCCATCACCTTTGGGCGGTTTCGTACGGATACGTATAACCGATTTCACATTCGCTGCATAAGCAGCCCCGGGGTTTGTGATGACCTCAACATTTTTGATGTCGCCCGAGTTGAGTTGAGAGAGTTCCTGAAGGTCATTGACTTTGCGACCATTTATGTAGATTTCCGGAGAACCCTTGCCGAATACTTCAATTGAACCTTCATTGTAGACTACCATTGGCACACGCACAAGAACATCGTTGGCAGTTCCGGCTATGGCAAGCGAGCTGCCCTCAACGTTAGTGACAAGTGCATTACCTTTCATTGTCGTAGCCGGGCGTGTGGCTTTCACCACCACTTCTCCGAGTTCGACAGCAGACGGAGTAAGGGTTATGATGCCCATATTTCCGGAAGCCGGAACTTTGGAAGAATAGGTCTCATAGCCGACAAATGAAATTTTGGCGGTCAGAATCCCATTGACATCGGTAGTTATTGAAAACCGACCGTCGGTATCGGTTACGGCTCCGGTCACATAAGTTGAGTCGCGGTATAATACCACATTGACGAAGTCGAGGGGTGACTCGTTTTCACCCACAACTTTTCCTGTTATAACCCGGCAAAAGGTGGGGACAGATGCCATTATGGCGATGAGAAATAAAAGAATCTGTTTCATATCATTGTCAAATACTTATCGTCTTTTAAGTTTAATCAGTTCGTCGATGAGGCTACCATCTAAATTGATGCCCTTTTCCTCAAACTTGTCGCTTACCTTTTGCTTGACTTCTTCAAGCACTTTTGAGTCGAGGTCTTCCCAAGTATAGACCTCCGAACAGTCATTGTTGGCTGTAACAAGTGCATTACATTCTATTCTGTTACCGATTGAGTCAGTAGTGTAGAATATGATTACAGTCCGGATTCTGTCATCATCGAGAACATGGACATCAGACATTCCCACGTATTCTATACCGGGTATAGAGTCGAGGCGAGTCAACAGGGCACGCTCAAGATTTTTATCTCTGAGGTCTCCTTTACCCGAGCCCAAAGAACATGATGTAAGGGAGAGTGAAGCCATCAATATTACGATGGCAAGGATGGAGAATAACTGTTTCATTTCACATCAGTTTTTAATGATTTTCTGATGCAAAATTACACCTAAAAGGGTTTTAATGCCAAATATAAAAGTCTTAATACGAGAGATGCAACCAGCTGATAATCAGCGGTTGCATCTCTTAAAAGTCTTAATGGATCGCTTTATGGTCTTAATAGCCTCTTAATCCTTATTCTGATTAAGCAGATACCCTACAATATCGTCTTTCTCCGGCACTCCGAGCTTCTTTCTTATGGATGTTTTACGGACATAGATTGTAGAAGTGGTGTGACCGGTGATAACACTGATTTCCTTTGTTGAGAAACCTGCTACCATAAGTACTATTATCTGTTCCTCTTTCGGAGTCAGGACATCCCCATGTCTGCTGTGGAGAGTACTGTAGAATCCAGAATACAGAATGTCGATTATCTTAAAGATATTTTCCCAGTCGACGAGTTCGCCGTTGGTTTCCCCATCGATAGATGAGATTTTACGAAGCATTTCCCTGTTCTGATCGGTGGGAGTCTCTGCCACCATCTTGATAATGCCGAGTTGTTTGAGCATGACGCTACGCAAAGCTGAAGAATCATTGATTTCAGATTCCTGAGTGGAAGGAGTAGATTTATACTCATCTACCATTTTCTGCAACGCCTCGATTCTTTCCTCGTTTTCGCGCTCCCGCTGACGGCGCATTATGATAATCCAAAATGCACCAGCCACCACAAGCAACGCGACAATACCGATTATCAGGATTACCACAGTCTTATGTTCGCTTTCAGCTTTCAGTTTCAAAGCTCGGTTCTGCTGGTGCAATGCACCGCGTTCAGACTCCCACTGCGAGGCTTTCATTCGATTGTAGCGTTCGCTCTGCCGGTTATTCAATCCATTAATGTGCGTTAGCTTGATTCTGCCGGTCTGCTTGAAGTCTATGATAGCATGAATAAGATTGCTGTAACTGCGGAAATAGGCATCATCTTCTCCCCTAAGTCCGACAGCGATACTATCTGCAATGGCAAGATGACGTAATGCCCGACCGGTGTCGCCGCAATTCAGAGCATTTATAGCATACTGGAAATGAAGGAGGTCTGCCGCTCCATTGTCGGGTCCCGCTTTTCGGAAAATCTCATCAATAAGAGCGTCGCTCTCGGCATTCCTCCCTTGTTCGGTCAACAACTGTGCGCGTTCCATTTCAAACTGGAAATGCTTGTCTCCCCATTTGTTCTTACGAGCATAATCTACAAGTTCGTTTAAGATATAGAGAGCCGAATCCAGTTCTCCGGCATATTCGTATCCCGTCAGAAGCAAATATTTTGCTTCAATCTTTCTCAGGGATTCTATTTCAAGAGATTCAAGCCTCTTGGCGAGGGGCACAAGCTCACGGCCTTGATACTCGGCAGCCCCGAGCAATACACGAGTCCTCAATGTCTGAACCATGATTGAATCAGGAACATTTGGCAAACCCGCAAGAGAATCAAGCATTGCCATTGCACCGGGAGTGTTGCCCACCCAAAACTTATACCAGGCAAATGCCATTCCGCTACGGATGTCCCTTACCACATCTTTACCACGATAATATCCATGAGCATAATAGACGAGAGAATCACCTATCATAGAGCGGTTACAGCGCATATGGCCGTAAGCCATCAGATAATGATATTTAGCCCGTAGGGAGTCAACCTTTAATTCCGAGGGGTCGATTGTCTCCAATATGGATAATGCGCTGTCTGCATTGCTTTTCATTGCCTTTTCGGCATTGTCTATATCCCTGTTATATCGGGAATTTGACTTCGAGCAAGAAGAAATAGCAAATGCAAGAATCGCAATCAATAAGTATATGATTTTTTTCATCGTTTCTGATTATATTAAACCGTGCATTAAGTAAGTGTCCAAATTTAAACGATAGTAAGTGAAAAGAAATCTTTCTTTAAGGGCGCTACAGGTGATGCTGCGTGGGGGAAGGGTGGCTGTGGAGTCTGCGGACGTGACGGTGTGTCGGCTTCTGAAGAGCCCTTCTCCAGTATCAGGGGGAGATATAATCCCCCTTGAGAGAAAGTGCCTGATATGGAATCGGCATCGCGTCGGCCGGTGTACGACATCCTAAGCGCAGGCACCTTCATGGCGATAGAGTCAGCCGACAGATATTCGATTTCCCCCGGGATGCCGTAAGCATTCTGGTCGGGAGAGTCGATACTGATTTCCGCCGGAGGCTGGATATGAAACACGAGTTTCAGCGCGGCGCCGGGGGCTACCTTAAGCTGACCGGCCCAGGTGCCGGATAAGTCATTGGCGCTCATGTGGAAAGCGATTGCCACGAGAAGCGGAAGGGCGATGAGGTGTAGGATTTTCATTAGAGCGCGTTCCTTAAAATTTCGGGGCCGTAGGGGCGGCGATTTTTGAGTGGATTTTGCGAGTCGAAGAAGGAACGATGCGGGCATCGTGACTGATGAGATCT
>JAIDKG010000065.1:30541-30762 GCA_029051525.1 Muribaculaceae bacterium | reverse complement strand
ATAAAGGCAAGCGGAAAATATGTTACTTTGACTAACTACAGACAAGCGCTCTGAGGCCTTAAGTTAATAGCATTGGGTCGCGGCCTGCCGCGACCGCCTCCAAATCACTCATTCGATCCGGATACTGGCCGACTGTACTATATGTACTGTCATGGCGGGGGCGACTGAGGGCTGATAGTGCAGTCGCTCCGCGACTGGTGATAGGGGGGAGTCTGCCTTCC
>JAIDKG010000065.1:19715-30441 GCA_029051525.1 Muribaculaceae bacterium | reverse complement strand
TCGCACTACTCGGGCTGATGCCCGAGCAGTACGAGGTTAATATGCAGTGCAGTCGCTCCGCGACTGAGGCTGCGCTCAGGGAGCCGGTATGCTGGTGGGTCGGAGACCCACCAGGACTGCGACTGGTGATAGGGGGGAGTCTGCCTTCCTCGCACTACTCGGGCTGATGCCCGAGCAGTACGAGGTTAATATGCAGTGCAGTCGCTCCGCGACTGAGGCTGCGCTCGGGGAGCCGGTATCCTGGTGGGTCGGAGACCCTCCAGGACTGAGCTTCGTTTTTATGGGACTTTGAGTTCTGAGGGACTGGGCCTTAGATTTCGACGGAGAGGCGAAGGTTGAATTGGCGGCGTGTGAGGTAGTTGGGGACGGCGTATTGCAGGTTGTTGACGTCGGTCACCCAGTAGTAGGAGCTGACGTTGGTCATGTCGAAGAGGTTGAAGCAGTCGAAGCCGATGATGATGCTCTTGAAGTGGCGCCAGAAGTTGTAGGGGCGCACTCCTTCGGTGGGCGCGCCTACAAGCTGGTAGGAGAGTCCTACATCGACTCGTTTATAGGCCGGAGCGCGGAAGTAGGCGTGGTCGCGTGTTATGTGGGGTGCGGTCATGGTAAGGCCGTCGGATAATACTCCTCGGAGAGAGAAGCGTAGCTTCGGAAATTTCGGGAAGTAGTCGGTAAAGAATAGTCCCACGGAATAGCGCTGGTCGGAAGGTAGGGGCACTTTCTTGCCGTTGAGAGTCTGTTGTGTCTTCATGAGAGAGAAGGTAATCCAGGAATCCGAGCCGGGCACGAATTGGCCGAAGAGTTTGAAGTCGAGTCCGGCGATATAGCCTTTTGAGTCGTTGATGCCGGAGTAGTTGATCTTCAGGTTGTCGTATTCGTAGGAGATGAGTCGCGACAGGTGTTTGTAGTATGCCTCGCCGGTGAGTTTGAACGGGCGGTTCATCATGCGGAAGGTATAGTCGGTCGCTACTACAAATTGCAGACTCATCGGCGATTTGATATTGTTATTCAGTTTGATGTAGGCATTGCCGAGAGCGTCGGTCTCAGCCATACGGTATTCCTTGTAGAAAGGCGACTGATAGTATAGTCCCATTGCCACGCGGTAGTTCCAATGATTGTTGTTGAGCGGCACGATGTTGAGATTGGCACGTGGCGACACGAGTATTTCCTTGTTGAAATCCCAGTAGGAGAGTCGGAGACCTGCGTTGAGTGTGAGGAGAGCCTTTGAGGTCTCCATATAGAGGGCGTCTTCGGCATAGATTGCGAAACGATTGGAGGATAGATCCTGTCGGGAGGAGAGATTGTAGATGAGATGCACCCCTTCCGGCTGAGTGGGGAGGGAATATCCGGCTGAGTCGCGCCATTCCCATTCCTTGGTGCGGTCCATGAATTTCTCATTCTGATAGATGAGTCCGTAGGAGATATTGTTGCGCCCCACGACGGTAGTACCCTTCAGTGCAGCTTGAAAGACTGATGCTTTGAGGCGATTGCGCGAGTGCTCCATATATTTACCCACCCCCAATTCGCCGCCGATGCTCTCCTCGCCCCCGGTGCCGGCCTCATTAAGCCAGTATTCACCCGAGATGTCGTAGCTCACGAGTTCGCTGCTCTGGAATCCGGAGAGTGAGATGGCGAAGGCTGTTGCACGGTTGAGGCGGTAGGTTGTGGTGAAGGCACCGAGGAAAGTCTCGAATCGGTCGCGCTCCTCGCCATCGAAATAGACCTTGAATTGCTTCGTATCCATCGATGTGCCGAAAGAGGTCTCACGGTCGGCGGGGATAAAATTGAAGTGATTGAGCGAAATGTTGCCCAATAGGTTGAAGCTCAGTCGTTCGGAAGGTTTATAAGTGATATTTGTCTGATAATCGAAATAGAGCGGGTCATATTCGCCGCGAGTCTCCAGCGAACTGAGGAGAGAGTTATTCTTCTTCAGTCGGAGTCCATGCAACTGCGAGAACTTCGAACTGCTCTGACCAAAAGTGAGTGAGGCACCCATCAGCGAAGCTGCGATACTTGCCTCGATGGCTTCCGGTTCGCGATAGGTGATATCGAGCGCCGACGACATTTTGTCGGCATATCGGGCAGGGAAACCGCCGGTAGAGAACTTGATGTTGCCCACCATATCGGGATTGATGATCGACAGGCCCTCCTGCTGTCCGCTTCTCACGAGCTGCGGACGATATATCTCGGTGCCGTTGATATAGACAGAATTTTCATCAAACGAGCCTCCGCGCACAGAATACTGCGAACTCATCTCATTGCTCGAATTCACACCTGCCATGGTCTGGAGCATCGCCTCGACCGAACCACCCGACACATCCGGGGAGGTCTTGAAGCTCTCCTTGTCGAAGGTCTGCATACCGTTGATATTTTGTCGGAACCCGGTCACTTCGATTTCGGCCAGTTCGGTGGCTTCGGTAGGCAACTTCACATTCATCGTGATCTCCCCCTTAGGGTCGATCAGGCGGCGTGACACATTCTTAAATCCTATGCAACTGAAGATTACCTCCAAAGTATCCTTTTGCGCCACGGTAAGCGCATAGTTTCCCTCCAGATCCGAATTCGTGCCGATTGAAGTGCCGCCAATTCGGATAGTGGCGAATTCAACCGGTTTCTCCTCCTGATCGGTTATCTTACCATGTATTTTGACATTCTCTGCATGCGTGGCAATCACAGTGGCCAGCAAAACGAGGAAAGGGATAAATCTTTTCAAGTGCATCATCACATAGAAAAACGCGCCCGAGGCCGGAATATTGAATCTTGACCCGCTTAGATTATAGAGTAATGCCCCGATTAGTTTTGACTACCATTCTTAGTGGCTGTATGTAGAAATATTCAATACAAGGTGATAGGGTGCTGTCTGTCTTTAATCTAAATATGACGAAGGCTGATAAATTGACACATATTTAGTGTTAAAGTGTCGATCTGTTATAGTATTTCTAATAAAGTGATACTAAATAATACTAATAGATGTTAAAAAAACTAATTTGGAAATAAAATTAGGAATTTTATAAAAATATTTGTAACTTTGGCAAAACTTAAACTATCAAGGTATGAAGAGAATTACCTATAACCTAACACTGCTGATACTTTCAGCTATCATATTGATGCCGTGGCAAAGAGCTTCGGCGGCCGACGAAGTTGCCAACTATTTGGTGGATGGAGCAACATGGCTTAGCCAGACCACATCTACTTCTTCCCCGGATCTACCTAAAACGTTCTATCGGGAGTGGACAGAGGATGCAGGGGAGATATCCGGTTATGAGGCTATTTCAATATGGCGTCAGAAACTAAACTCCGATGTGGCGGAGCAGCCATATAGAGTCACATATCTTCGATATGATTCAGGAAAAGTCTATTTTCTAAGAGATGGTGATGATGCGGAATGGAAGCTAATGTACGATTTTACACTTCAGCCAGGCGAGGAGACCGAAATATGCGATTTCTCCGGATGTGCCTCTACTTACTCGGGGAAAGTGCGTTGTATGAAGGTGTATCCGCTTGAATCAAATCCGGAACTTCAGGTGATGGAGCTGGAATTTTGTGAGAATCTCGAAACAATGGATGACGTATTTACTGAAACTGAGGAATATGGTATTCGCTGGATAGTCGGTATTGGAAATATCGGCGGACCCGTAGGCAATCTGTACAGCACGTGGATATTAGGATGGGGATCTCTCCTTGACGAATTTAGTGTGGGAGATAAACTGATATACCGGAGTCCGTATTATACCGGAGTAGAGGAGGTATCTGATGCTGATGTGGCGGAGATAAAGGTATTGAAAGGTGAAATTATTGTAGGCGGTAATCCGGCTTCCATATCGGCATATAGTGTCGATGGCGTGAGATGCTATGGTCGGGAAGGCCGATTCTGTGATCTGACCCCGGGCATCTATGTGGTAAGTATAGATGGTATGAGCCGAAAGGTTGTGGTGCCTTGATTTGTCCGACAGACTGATATACATGACATCCCTGCGAGTGGCAAGCACCGCAGGGATGTTTTTCTTTGCTCACGTGCGAATTTATGTGTAAATTTGCAGATTGATAGCGGATTTGTACGCGCAGACACCCTGCCGGCGATATCCTAATGAATATAATCAACAGAAATCCTGACACGATAATGGCTCAGAAACCTTCTATTCCTAAAGGTACGCGCGATTTCTCCCCGGTGGAGATGGCTCGCCGTAATTATATATTCGATACTATCCGTGAGGCTTTCCGCCTGTTCGGTTATAAGCAGATCGAGACCCCTTCGCTCGAGAATCTCTCTACCCTGATGGGTAAATATGGCGAGGAGGGGGATAAGCTGCTCTTCAAGATTCTCAATTCGGGCGATTTCATGAAGAGTGTGAATCCGGCTGACCTTGAGCAGCGCAATCTGCCGCGTCTCACATCGCAGCTTTGCGAGAAGGGGCTGCGATATGACCTGACGGTGCCGTTCGCACGTTTTGTGGTGCAGCACCGCGATGAGCTCCAGATGCCTTTCAAGCGTTTCCAGATTCAGCCCGTATGGCGCGCCGACCGTCCGCAGAAGGGTCGCTACCGTGAGTTCTATCAGTGTGACGCTGATGTGGTGGGGAGCGATTCTCTTCATAATGAGGTAGAGCTCTTGTCGCTTATTGATTTTGTGATGGAGCGCCTCGGTATCAATGTGGTAATCAAGGTCAATAATCGCAAGGTGCTCACCGGTATCGCTCAGGTGCTCGGCGCGGAGGATAAGATTGTGGATATCACAGTGGCTATCGACAAGATTGATAAGATCGGTCTTGAAAATGTCAACAAAGAACTTCTTGAGAAGGGACTGAGCGAGGAGGCTGTGGCCCGACTCGAACCGATTCTGACACTCACCGGCAGCAACGAGGAGAAACTCAATACCCTCAGCGAGATTCTTGCCGGCTCCGAAGAGGGGATGAAGGGTATCGCCGAGCTTCGCGAGGTGCTTTGCGGTATAGGCGCCCTCGGGGGGAAAGCTGAAGTGGAGCTTGACGTATCACTGGCCCGAGGTCTCAACTACTATACCGGCACTATCATCGAGGTCAAGGCCAAGGATGTGGCAATAGGCAGCATCACCGGCGGAGGTCGATACGATAATCTTACCGGTGTGTTTGGCATGCCCGGACTGTCGGGTGTGGGTATCTCATTTGGTGCCGACCGCATCTACGATGTGCTCAACCAGCTTGAGCTTTATCCCGCCGAGATTTCGGCGGCCGTCAAGGTGCTCTTCATCAACTTCGGCGAGGCCGAGGCCCGTCGGGCCGAGCAGCTCATATTGCGTCTACGTCGCGCAGGCATAAGCGCACAGCTCTATCCCGATGCCGCCAAGATGAAGAAACAGATGAACTATGCCAATGCCGAGGGTGTTGCATATGTGGCTCTCATCGGCGAGGATGAACTTGCCTCAGGCAATGTGACCCTCAAGAATATGACCACCGGCGAGCAGCGCAGTCTCACCCCCGATGAGCTTGTAGAGGCTCTGCGCTGAGCGCATGGCGAATGCTCCACTCGCGCTCTTAGATCAACTACTTATGCCGTGGATGGGGCAATATATCTCGCGTAATCCCGGGGCGGCGTGATGGCCGCCCCGAAACTTTGAGGAACGCGCTCTTAAGACCATAAGGATATGAAAGATCTGATATCAAAAGAACAGTTTCTGCTGCGGCAACCCGCTTATCCGCAGACCACTCTGACCGATCCCTACTACTACCGTGTGGCCAATCGTCTGGCCTCAATCATCGCCAATGAGGGTCTGCTGCGCGGATGGCCCGAACAGTTGCAGGTGCGTGTGGCACTCGGGCTTACCGGTTATCTTCAGGATATACTGACCGATGCCGGGCTGTGGCGGTCGTTTACGGCGGAATGCCGGGTGCTCTACGGCTCCTGGCTCCCATACTATGCCATAGATGATGACTATATACCGCATGAACTCAATGAGCTCGATGTGCGATTCCTCATATGGTATACCCTATGCATGAACAGCGACGACCGTCGCCTTACCGATCCGGCTGATCAGGAGATAGCCGCCGCCTCCCGCAGGCTTCATGCCGAGCTCGACAATATATATGAAGACCCCGACGCGCCGATGCCCGAAGACTATCATATCTCAAAAGGACTCGAACTCAACAATCCCGCCGAGGCCGATGAAGTGTTCCATTTCGGCAATTGGCTATTCATGCACAGTTACCTGCTCACTCCCGCCTATGCCATGACCATCTCCGAAATGATGGCCTCACCGGCTATCCGCGACGACAAGAGCATGGAGTCGCTGCGCAAGGCGCTCGAAGAGTCGATGATGGAGGATCCCACCGGTCCGCTGGCTCTCTATCTTCGCGAATGGCTATTCCTCATTATCGAAGGGAAGATGCCTCCGGCTCCCAAGATGAAAGGGGAGGGGAGAGAAGGTGAAGCCCCGGAACATCCATACTACACCCGCTTCATGAGCGCCACCGGAGGAGTGCCGATCCGGTACTTCCGGACCTACGACGAACTCAACCGATTCTTTATCGATGCGCTCGGCTGGGGCAATGAGGAGAATCTGCCGCAGCTCAAGTCTCACCGCGACTTCGTGCTACTGGTGAATCGGGAGAAGGGGATGCTGGCTGCCCGAGATGTGGCGCGATGCATCAACCTCCCCGACAATCCCTACTATGATGAATCCTACGCCCGCAATCATGCCATAGATCTGCTCACAGTGCGCGGACTGTGTCCGGGCGATCTGCTGCGCTACGTGCTTGAGCGCAACGGACTGCCCGATGCCGCCTTCCCCGGAAGTGAGCATAGGCTGAGTGTGGCCGATGCCGACTTCACTGCCCGCTGCTACCTGCAGCAGTATTACAGGGGGGATTGAGGAGACAGCCACAATCGCCCATCCTCTTACATGCATATATAATAACCTGACCATATGAAACTCAATCATCTTCTTTCCCTCCTGCTTATAGGGGGCACCGCCTTGTCACTCCCTGCGCAAAGCACCAAAGAGGAGACACTTTCCGATCTCAACCGCACCGGTGGAGTATATTACGCCTATCCTGTGACCGAGAGCCACAACACTCCGGCTCCCAAGGGCTACGAGCCCTTCTACGTGTCGCACTACGGGCGCCATGGCTCACGCTATCTTATCAGCGACAGCGACTATCGCAGTGTGGCCGACAAACTGCATGAAGCCGACCGTGCCGGTGCTCTCACTCCGCTCGGGCGCGACGTGATGCAGCGTGTGGACTCCGTGATGGTGGAGACCTCACTGCGTGGCGGCGACCTCTCGCCACTTGGTGTGCGTCAGCATCGCGATATTGCAGAGAGAATGTACCGCGCATATCCGCAGGTGTTTCGCGATGGTACCGATATCTCGGCTCGCAGCACTCTGGTGGTGCGCTGTGTGCTCTCGATGGATGCCTTCTGCGAGCGCCTGAAAGAGCTCAATCCCAAGCTCGACATCACCCGCGAATCATCGCAGCGCTACATGGGCTACCTATGTCATCACTCCGACGAGAGCAATGCCTGGCGCGATGATCCACGCAATTTCAAAGAGGAATACCGTAAATTTGAGCAGAGCCACACCAATCCCGACCGACTGGTGGCGAGCATATTCAGCGATCCGAAATTCGTGGCCCGCAATGTGAATCCCCACGACTTCATGTGGGGACTCTACTGGATAGCCTCCGGAATGCAGGATATCGAGACTGAACTCGATTTCTATGATCTCTTTACCGCCGATGAGCTCTACGACCTCTATCAGTGCTTCAACTACCGCTTCTATGCATCCGACGGCAACTATGCACCTGCCGAAGGACTGCTGATCAACAATGCCGCTCCGCTGCTGCAGAATATCATCGATTCGGCCGATGCGGCGATTGCAGCCGGCAAACCCACTGCCACTCTCCGCTTCGGTCATGATGGCAATGTGATTCCCCTCGTGGCTCTCATGCACCTTGAAGACTGCGATATATCAGTAGAGAATCCCGATGAATTTGATTCCGCCTTTTCGGTGTGGAAAATAGCGCCTATGGCCTGCAATGTGCAGCTCATCTTCTTCCGTGATGCGAAGCATCCCGAAAAGGATATCCTCGTGAAAATCATGCTCAATGAGGAGGAGAAGCGCATCCCGGTGGAGACCGACAGCTTCCCCTTCTACCGCTGGAGCGATGTAAAGGATTACTACGGCAAAGTGCTCTCCGGCAAGTGATGACGCCTTCAGCTGTGGGCACCACGGATAGTGCCTGATCACAATCCGTGGTGCCTCCGGCGGCGATGCCCAAATAAATACATAGCAAGAACAGAAATACATAGCAAGAGCCGCAATGACCACGGAGTGATTACCGATGGCATTGCGGCTCTGGTATTTTGTGGATTGCTACGGATGCGGGTCGCGGCCTTACTTCTTATTGAGAGTCCCGGTGATGGCACGCAGGCGGAGCTTGCAGACGCCGAATACGGCCTCGCCGAAGATTCCGGAATTCATCTTGCTGGTGCCCAACTGGCGGTTGACGAAGACAATCGGATACTCCACAATCTTGAATCCCAGCTTATAGGCCTTGAATTTCATCTCGATCTGGAATGCATATCCCTTGAATTCGATTCGGTCGAGATTGATGGTCTCAAGCACCTTGCGGCGGTAGCACACGAATCCGGCGGTGCTGTCGCGCAGAGTCATGCGTGTGATTGTGCGCACATAAGCCGATGCGAAATATGACATCAGCACGCGTCCCATAGGCCAGTTGACCACATTGACACCTGAGATATAGCGCGAGCCTACGCATACATCGGCTCCCTCATCCTTGCAGGTATGGTAGAGATGGGTGAGATCGGCCGGATTGTGGGAGAAATCGGCATCCATCTCGATGATATACTGATAGTCGCGCTTCAGTGCCCATTTAAATCCGTGGATATAGGCGGTGCCCAATCCGAGTTTGCCGCTGCGGCACTCCAGGTTGACACGTCCGGGATATCGCTCCATCATGCGGCGCACGGCGTCGGCCGTGCCATCCGGCGAACCGTCGTCGATCACAAGAAGGTCGAATCCATCGGGGAGGCCCATCACGGTCTCAATCATCTTTTCGATGTTTTCTATCTCATTATATGTAGGGATGATAATAAGAACGTCGCTCATAAGCATATTCGTTTAGGCCATTAAGAACAGTGAGGGGAGGGGCCATATAACATGCAAATTTAATAAAAAATTCGCACGTGAGCAAAGAGTGCAAGTCGACCGGAGGCCGGTGCACGGTGCCGCAAGGCACTTTGACTTACTGCAAATTTAATAAAAATTCGCACGTGAGCAAAGAGTGCAAGTCGGCCGAAGGCCGGTGCACGGTGCCGTAAGGCACTTTGACTTACTGCAAAATTAACAAAAAAAGGGGAAAATGCCTAATGACACCTTCCCTTTTTATATCTTTTTTAGAGAAATATACGGATTTGCCCGTTAAGATAGGCTAATATAGCTGATAAGATAGGTCAATATAGCGGAGTGGCGGCTCTGCTACATCATGATATTGTATTTGCGCAGCAGTTCTATAGGGTGATAAGATTCCTTGGCCATGCGGAGTCCCTCATCGCCGGCATCATCCTCGCGGTTGATGTAGCGGATTTCCGGGTGATTGGCACATACAGCCTCGGCAAACGACTTATTGATCATCTCGAATCCGCCTGGCACCTCACGCAGGGCCTTCTCGATATGGATGAAGAGAGTATCGCCTTTGATATCGCCGATTGTGAATGCCAGCATATGACCGGCGCCATCGCGCAGCACGCCCCCCAGGAGTATCGGATCGCCATCCTCCACATATCGGAGCATCTCTCGGTTGAGTCGGCGCTCGGTCTCGGCCATGGGAGTATGGTCGCCTTCGGCATCGATGTGATCCATAAAGGCTAATGCAGAGGCTGCGCTCAGGGGGTCGAGGGGTTGATAGCTGTAGTCGGGATAAGCGGCGAGAAACTGATTCACATGATTTCTCTTCTTGCTCATCTTCTTGCCTCGCAGTGTGGCCAGAGGTTGGGCGTCGTAGAGGTAGTCGGCCCAGTCGGTGAGGGGTTCTACGCTTATGGGGCACAGTGCTTCGAAATCGGCGAGTGCATATTCCGGCACGGCGCTGAAGATAAGCGGAATATTTTGCGATCTGCAATACCGGCGGAGCAACTCCACCGCCTCCTTGAGCGGCAATTGCCCTACCGGAAGAGAGAACGCCACCTTCGAGACATCGCTCTCCACGCGCCCCTTGATGAAAAGAGTGTCGCTCACCACGGCAAATTCATAATGGAAATAGTCCACCCACATCAGCAGTCCGCCATAAGAGAAATCGGTGGTGCGCCCCTTTTCGCGGCGCATAATGCTCCATATCTGCGGCATATCCGCCGGGGTGATTTTGCGGAAATTCAATTGCTGAGGATTCTGGGTTGTAATAGTTTCGGAGTTGGAAAAATCGGCATTCTTTACCCTACATCGCCGCATATTGAGCGTGAAGGGGGAGCAGAATGAGGAATTGCCGGCAATGGCCGACGAGCATAGAGGTGAATATATGAAATTCCGGGTATTCATAGTGGAATTATGGTTTGGTTTCATCTACATAACGCTCATGGTGCGGTGAGTGTTTTGTATGCCCGTGAGCGCGCTCTAAGTCGGGCATACAAAAACAAAAGGCCTTCCTTCTCAGGAGGGCCTTTTGGTGATTCGTGCAGGATTCAAACCTGCAACCTTCTGATCCGTAGTCAGATGCTCTATTCAGTTGAGCTAACG
>JAIDKG010000065.1:0-19615 GCA_029051525.1 Muribaculaceae bacterium | reverse complement strand
CGTGCAGGATTCAAACCTGCAACCTTCTGATCCGTAGTCAGATGCTCTATTCAGTTGAGCTAACGGACCAAGCTTTGCATCGGGGCATTGAGTTGTTTCCCTTTTGCGAGTGCAAAGTTACTACATTTTTCCGATTCTACCAAATTTCCGGGCATCTTTTTTTGGATGTTTTAGCAGAATCCGGTTTTATGCGGCATTAAGAGCGCGCTCTAAGGAGCGCGCTCTTAAGCGATGGGGGCGTGGCTGGCGATAAATTCGTAGGTCACTTCGGCGCGCCCTGTTATTCCGGCAATCGGCGGGGTGATTTTCACGATGGTGACGCTCATTGATGTGATCTGCGGCCAGCGCTGAGTGGCCCGGGCGGTGATGCGTGCGGCCACGGTCTCCAGCAATTGGGCCGGCGTCTGCATCTCGGTGGCGGTGATTTCGTAGAGGTCGGCATATGAGATTGTGCCCTCGAGCGAGTCGGAGAGAGGATCCCCGGGGGTGTAGCACACCTCCAGGGATACCTCGAATTCATTTCCGGCTCGTCGCTCATGCTCCATCACACCGTGGCGGGCGAAGAAGCGGCATTCGCGCAGAGCCACTCTCATGCGATGAGTAGGCCGGGAGGGGCTTATCATCACTTCACTGCGATTTTGTCGATGCGGCGCTGATGGCGGCCTCCCTCGAATTGGGCGTTGAGGTAGGCATCGACAATTGCCACGGCCTCATCATAGCTCACGAAGCGGGCCGGGAGCACGAGGATATTGGCATTGTTGTGTTCTTTGGCCAGAGCTGCGAGCTCCGGGCGCCAGCAGAGGGCAGCGCGGATACCCTGATGCTTGTTGAGGGTCATCTGGATACCGTTGCCGGTGCCACACATTGCTATGCCGAAGGCGGCGGTGCCATCCTCCACGGCCATGGCTGCGGAATGAGCGAAGTCGGGATAATCGCACGATTCCTCGGAATGGGTGCCAAAGTCGATCACATTATAGCCTTTGGAGTTGACATACTCGATGAGAGCCTCTTTCAGCTCATATCCGGCGTGGTCGGATGCGAAAGCGATTGTTTCCATTTTCTCAGATTATGGGTTAGATTATGAAAAGTTACTTGAAATTGCGAAGCATGGGGAAATCGGCCGTCGGGAGGTCAGGTATCGCTGTCAGTGCATGGGGTGGATTGACCGGAATCGGCTCCGGGATTATCCGCCGGGTCAGCTTGATTGGCGGGGGTGGGAGCCTCCTCCTCCTTCTTGGCCTCGGCAATCTCATGATTAATATCGCCGATATAGTCGAGGATATCCTCACGGCCACGAGGCTTTTCGCTCGAGGTCACGAAGATACGCGGCAGTTCCTCCCATTGCTCACGGAGCACCTTGCAATAGTCGTCGACCATCTGACGGGCGGCATTCGTGCCGAGTTTGTCGGCCTTGGTGAATACTATGGCGAAAGGCACCTGATTCTCACCGAGCCACTCAAGAAATTCCAGATCTATCTTCTGCGGCTTGTGTCGGATATCGATCAGCACGAAGAGGAGAGCCATCTGCGGGCGTCGCAACACATAGGCATCGATCATGCGGCGGAACTGCACCCGCTGGTCCTTTCCGCGGGCGGCATAGCCATAGCC
The DNA here is from genome assembly GCA_029051525.1 of Muribaculaceae bacterium. GTDB lineage: Bacteria > Bacteroidota > Bacteroidia > Bacteroidales > Muribaculaceae > Lepagella. The sequence goes on along the minus strand of JAIDKG010000065.1, from coordinate 18,007 downwards.
CGGGAGGTCCACGAGATACCACGCGCCATTATTGATGCTGAAATGATTTATGAGCAACGTTTTGCCCGGAGTCTGCGAGGTTTTCGCCAGACGCGAGCGGGTGAGCATATTGATAAGCGAAGATTTGCCCACATTCGAGCGCCCGATGAATGCATACTCCGGCACATCAGTGTCGGGGCATTTTGCCACATCGGCGTTGCTTATCACATATTTTGCATTCTTTATCTCCATAATATCAAGGATTTATAGCCGTCAGGACAGGGAGGGTGACTTATCCCGGCTCCCCATCGGCGGGAGATGCTTCAAATAGAGCGCGGTGGAGCACCCGGAGAGCCTGCGGTGATTCGTCGCCCTCCACCACAAACGAGAGTGCTGTCTCCGATGCATGGTCGGATAGGGCATGGATTGTTATTCCATCGGCCTCCAAAAGGGTGCGGAGTCGCTGGGCTCCACCCTGCAGACTCTTCACATTATCACCTACCACAGCTATAGTGGCCAGCCCCGATTGGAGCTCCAGCACCTCGAGGAGTCCATCCACGAGTTCGGGGGCAAATTCCTCCTTAAGGAGTCGGATTGCCGCAGGACTGTCGGGCGTGGCGATGGCGAAAGAGAAAGCATTGACTTCCGGGGTGCGGGCCACGAGATGCACCGCCAGTCCCTTGCGGGCCAGAGCATTGAAGCATCGGGTGGAGATGGCGGCCGGATCGGCGGCCATCTTGCCGCGCAGTGTCACGAGGGCCTCATCGCGGAGAGCCGACACACCTGTCACCGGCGGCCGCGAGGCTGAATGGGAGTCGGATATGAATGTGCCCGGAGCCTCCGGGCGATGGGTGTTGAGTATTCGGATCGGGATATTCTTATGGAATACCGGATAGATAGTGGGGGGATAGATCACCTTGGCTCCGAAAGTGCAGAGATCCATCGACTCTACAAACGACATTGTGTCGATTACCCGCGCCTGCGGCACGATCCTCGGGTCGCAGGTGAGGAATCCATCCACATCGGTCCATATCTGTAGCACTTCGGCATCCATAGCGGCAGCCACCAGGGCAGCGGTATAGTCGGAGCCACCGCGCCCGAGATTGGTGATCTCGGAGGTATTCTTATCGGAAGAGATAAATCCACCCATCACCACCGGAAAAATTACGTCATCCTTGGCCAGAGCTTCGCGGATCAGGGAGGTGGTAAGGTCGGTGGCGGCGATATCCTTTTCAAACCATTTTTCGGTGCGGATTATACTGAGCGAATCAAGATGGGTGGCCTGTGGCAACATGGCGGCCACAATTACCGACGACATCCGCTCGCCGGTGCTCACGATCTGAGCCAGCGTCTTCTCCGGGAGATCGGCAATCAGATTGACGCCATCATAGAGTCGGCGCAATTCATGCAGAATGGGGGAGATGGCACTGCATGTCATCTCACAGCGCTCCTCCGGCACCACAGCCCGGATTATGTCATAGTGACGGCGGGCCATCGCCTCGCATTCCGGAATATAATTCATATCGCCATCGGCCGCCATGCGTGCGGTGGCGATAAGGCGGTCGGTCAGTCCGCCCAAAGCGGAGACCACCACCACGGCCTCACGGTCAAGACCCTCTACAATCTTCTTTACGTTGGCCAGACTCTCCGCAGTGCCTACGGATGTGCCGCCAAATTTCAATACAATCATTATGAAGTCCTAATGGGGAGAGTGAATTAACTGACTGAAAAATAAACAGCAGGAGGGGAAGAGCCCGGAGTCGAGGTGCGAATCCACCGGGAGGGGGCTCCTCTCCGTCGCAACGTTTCAAATTGCAAAGTTAAGTAAAAAAATCCTACTCTCAGCTATGTAGGATTATTTTAGACCCATTACCATAAAAGATGTTAATAAAGGGGGGCTTGAAGGTGAGCAAAGGTGTCGCCGAGAGATTGTCGAGAGATTCAGTTCAGGCTCGGATGCGGAGGGAGCATGAGCCAATGCCGATAGGATGGACCGAGATTGCGGACCAAATCGGGCCATACCCGGTCGGCGCTGCTGCGAATCAGCATCCCCGGATCGAGAAAATTGCTAAGCACAACCCAAGCACCCGCATCGATCTCCTTCTCCAGCTGATCGGGCGACCAGCCGCTGTAGCCGAGATAGAATCGGATATGATCCTTCATAGGCCGGCCGGTGGCGAATCGCTCCATAAGCGTCTCATAATTGCCACCTACCCAAAGCCCCGGGAGCACTTCGACAGAATCGGGAAGCTGCTCACCCAGGGTGTGCACCCAGAAGAGGCGTTGCATATCCACCGGTCCGCCCCCGAAAAGGGGGAGCCCGGCCTCCGGTCCCGGCATATGGCACACCTCATTGAGCGAAAGCTGAAGCGGTTGATTCAACACCAGCCCCAAATGTCCGCCCGAGGAGTCGCGCTGCAGAATCAGCACAGCCGACCGCTTGAAATTCGGGTCTTGCAGCAGAGGAGAAGAGATAAGAATATCGCCCCCATTGAGAGGAGGGCGGGGGAGAGAGGTATCTGAGGGTATATGATTTTCCTTTTCCATACTATTATAACACTTAGAGCGCGCTCCTTAGAGCGCGTTCCTTAAAATTTCGGGGCCGTAGGGGCGGCGATTTTTGAGGAACGCGCTCTTAATCAAGCTACGACCCCTGCACATGCAAATTTTGATGGCAGGGGTCGAAAAAGCCACTCACTCAAGCGAATCAGCCAGCGACTGGCAAGCATCCTCAAGCATATCGAGCACTATCTCAAAACCCTCGGCTCCTTCATAATAAGGGTCGGGCACATGAGTGGCTCCCGGGTGGTGCCGGCAGAAATCGGTGGTGCGGATCACCTTCTCCTCATCCTCGGGCGATGGTGCGAAAGCACGCAGGCGGCTGTAATTGGAATCATCCATTGAGAGGATGAGGTCGAAATCGGAGAAATCGGAGCTCCTCACAGGGCGCGAGTGATGGGTGAGGTTGTATCCGCGCCGGAAGGCATGGGTGCGCATACGGGGGTCGGGGAGTTCGCCCGCATGGCCGCCGTAAAGGCCGGCAGAATCCACGATGAAGCGGTCGGCGATGCCACGCTCCTCAATGATGCTCCGGAAGATACCTTCGGCAGCCGGCGAACGGCAGATATTGCCGAGGCACACGAAGAGGATCCGGATTTTCTCATCCTTGCGGTTGGCGAGTTGTTGGAGTCGGGTTTGCAGGGAGGGTGTCATGGTGGAATGTTTTTTAGGGGTTGAAAATTGGGGTGGGTAGTATAATTTTTAAGGAACGCGCTCTTAGAGCGCGCTCTAAGGATCATCGGCAGGGGATAGCGGGAGGGTGAGCAAGAGGAGGTCATGCTGGGACCCGGCGGCGAAGTGCCAGGAGGGGAGGGTGCCACGCAGGGTATAGCCTTGGCGGGTGAAGAGATGTAGCGAGGTGGCATTGTGGCTCAGTATGCGGGCGCCGAGGTTGGAGAGGCGCAGATTCATGCGGGCGTAGCGGGCGGCACTTTGGAGGATAGCCGAGGCAATACCCCGGCCACGGAACTCCGGGCGCACGTATATGCCCACCCATGCATGGCTGTGACGCAGCGAGATTTCATAGAAATCGAGCAGTCCGAGGGGGGTGGCAGGATCGTGGGCTGAAGTGGCCACGAGCCGGAGCTGCCCGGAGCTGAAGGGGTCGGCGTCGTAGTGGGTGGCATACCGGCGCAGCAGATGTAGCGAATAGGGGGCGGCAGTCTCCGAAGATTCCCATGCTTCGGTATCGTTCTCTATGGAGTAGAGGAGTTCGGCATCGGATGGCTCGAGGGCTCTGAACAGAATCTGATGTGCCATAATTCTATTTTGTAGAGAAAGTATTGGAGAATGGCACACGGTTGAGGATGGAGCGGCCGAGGGTGAGTTCATCGGTGTATTCGAGTTCGTTGCCGATTGATATTCCTCGTGCAAGGATTGAGATTTTCACTCCGGAGTCGGCGAGTTTGCGGAATATATAGAAATTGGTGGTATCCCCCTCGATAGTAGGATTGAGGGCAAGGATCACCTCCTTCACATCATCGTCGGTCACACGGTTCACGAGGCTGTCGATCTCCAGGTCGGAAGGCGACACCCCGTCGAGCGGAGAAATCACGCCTCCCAACACATGGTATAGGCCATTAAATTCGCGAGTGGCCTCGATAGTGAGCACATCCTTCACGCTCTCCACCACGCAGACGGTGTCCGGGTCGCGCCGGGAGCTTGCGCAGATCGGGCAAATATCCTCCTCGCTGATATTATGGCATTTGGAGCAATAGCGGATGCCTCGGCGCATCTCTGCGATGGCTTCACCCAGCCCTACGGCCACATCCTCCTCCTGGCGCAGGAGATGGAGTGCGAGGCGCAGGGCCGTCTTCTGGCCGATGCCCGGCAGTTTGGCGAGATGAGCCACAGCATTGTCGAGCAGTCGGGAATTATATGACTGTATCATAGATAAGTAACTCCAATGGATAGGCAGATGGCAATTTTAGGCCACTGCCGACGTTAAAAGATATGTCGGCCACAGTGTCAGGGCCGTTGCGGCGCAGGCTCATTGCCAGGCGCCCGCACATTAAAAAGATAACGCCAACATGATAGATTATATTGCAGGGAGTCTGGCCGAGCTGCAGCCAGCCTATGCGGTGGTCGACTGCCACGGGATAGGGTATGAAATCAATATTACCCTCATAGATTATGCTGCGCTTCAGGGCAAGAAGGAGTGTCGGCTCTACATCCATGAATCGATTCGAGAGGATGCGCATGTGCTGTTCGGTTTTCTGAATAAAGAGAGCCGCGAGATGTTTCGGCTTCTGATCGGGGTGAGCGGGGTAGGGCCCAACACGGCGCGCCTCATACTCTCCTCGCTCGACTATCGGCAGCTTGGCGAGACCATTGCCTCCGGCAACGACAAGATGCTCAAGAGCGTAAAAGGGATAGGAGGGAAGACGGCGCAGCGCATTATCGTAGACCTGAGGGATAAAATAAATGTAGGCGTAGAGGCGTTAAAAGAGCATACGCCTCTCTCCGACGACTCCTATAAGGATGCGCTTGCAGCGCTGGTGATGCTTGGATTTTCGCAGGCACCATCGCAGAAAGTGCTTCAGAAGCTCTTCGGCCAGAATCCGTCGCTGACCACTGAGCAGGCCGTATCGCAGGCCCTCAAGCTGCTGTGACGCATCGGCCCCGCAAGCCGGGCGCCGCGCTGCTCCTCACCTCCCCGCCGAGCCCCCTCCACTTCAGGCTGCTCTCCGGGGTGCGACTCTACTATAATCAGACTGACCGATGACGAAGTCAAGCATCCGACATCATGACATAGCACGCAGAATCCGACCGGTGGCAATATTCCTCTTGCTGCTGGTCTCGATCATCTCTATAGCTCAATATCGCAAGTCGGAGCTCGATCCACCCCCTCCGGCTCCGGAGCCTCAATATGTGCAGGGCACCGACATCCCCGACTCGGTGCTGATGCCCTCGCCCGTGTCGCCCACGATGCCGAGGGGCTACAACGCTCTGCTCGACGCAGAATATGCCGCCGACCTTTCCGACCCCTCCAACATCAAGACCGAGGCCATCTACGACCCCGAGAGCGGAATGTATGTGATTCATACCCGTCTGGGCGATCGCGATCTGGTGACCCCGATGATCATGACTCCGGAGGATTACAACGACTACGAGAACCGCCGCGGCATGTATGAATACTTCCGCGAGCGCAACTCGCTGCGTGTGCAAGAGGGTGAGAAACAGCCCTTCAACATCCTGGATATGAACTTTGCTCTCGGCCCGCTCGAAAAGGTGTTCGGCCCCGGCGGAGTGCGTCTCACCACCCAAGGCTCCATCCAGCTCTCGATGGGAGTGAAGAGCAACAAGACCGACAATCCCGCCCTTTCGCTCAAATCGCGCCGCAAGACCTACTTCGACTTCGACCAGAAAATCCAGGCCACCATAGGGGCCTCGGTAGGCGACAAGCTGAAGTTCAACATGACGTATAATACCGATGCCACCTTCGACTTCGACTCCAAAAATCTCAAACTCGCCTACGAAGGTAAAGAGGATGAGATAATCAAGAGCATCGAGGCCGGCAATGTGAGTATGACCACCGGGTCGTCGCTGATACGCGGCGGAACGGCCCTTTTCGGCATGAAGGCCAAGCTGCAGTTTGGCAAGCTCACGCTCACCGGACTGATGTCGCAGCAGAACTCCGAGTCGAAGACCATCAACACCACCGGCGGTGTGCAGACCACCTCGTTCAATATCCGGGCCAACGAATATGACGCCAACCGCCACTTCTTCCTTGCACAGTATTTCTACGACAACTACGATACATTCGCCTCGCGCCTGCCGCTCGTGTCGAGCGGCATAAGCATCACCCGCATCGAGGTGTGGATCACCAATAAGAACTCCAACTATCAGGAGAGCCGCAACTTCGTGGGATTCATGGACCTCGGTGAGAATACACGTCTGGCCAGCGACTATTGGACTCCCGACCGCGGGCTTCCGGTGCCGAGCAACTCCAGCAACAACCTCCTTGAGGTGATGAAGACTCAGTATCCCGATGCCCGCAACATCAATATGGTGACTCAGGTGCTTGAGCCCCTTCAGGCTTTCGGCATTTCGGGCGGACGCGACTTCGAGAAGGTGGAGAGCGCAAGATTGCTTCAGCCGAGCGAATACACCCTCAATGAGCAGCTCGGCTACATATCACTCAAACAGGCCCTCAATTCCGACGAGGTGCTTGCCGTGGCCTACGAATATACATATCAGGGGAAGGTGTATCAGGTGGGTGAGTTCTCGGGCGATGTCGCGCAGACCGACCAGTCGCTCTATCTGAAGATGTTGCGAGGCACCACCATCTCCACCCGTCTCCCGATGTGGAAGCTGATGATGAAAAACGTCTACAACCTCGGCGCATATCAGCTGCAGCAAAAGAACTTCAAGCTCAACATCAAATATCTCTCCGACACCACCGGCACCGAGATAACCTATCTCCCCGTAGGTCCGATCGCCAATCAGCCCCTGCTGCGGGTGATGAATCTCGACCGCCTCGACTCCAATCAGGAATCCAACAGCGACGGTATCTTCGACTATATCGAGGGATACACCGTCTTATCGCAGTCGGGCAAGATAATATTCCCTGTGGCCGAGCCCTTCGGCGCTCACCTCGAGCGCAAGATCGGCAATGAGGCATTGGCGGCTCCCTACGTATTCAAAGAGCTCTACGACTCCACGCTTGTGGTGGCGAAGCAATTTGCCGACAAAGATAAATTCTCGCTCATAGGTGAATATCAGGCCTCCAACGGCGCCCAGATCCGACTCAACGCCATGAATGTGCCGCGAGGATCGGTGGTGGTGACTGCCGGTGGCGCCACACTGGTGGAGAATTCCGACTATACCGTAGACTACAGCATGGGTATAGTGACCATCACCAACCAGAGCATCATCGACTCCGGCACCAATGTGAGCGTGACCCTCGAAAACCAGTCGCTCTTCTCCATGCAGCGCAAGACACTGCTCGGACTTGACGCGCAATACCGATTCTCCAACGAATTTACCCTCGGCGGCACACTTCTGCATTTCTCCGAGAAATCACTCACCGAGAAGGTAAGCCTCGGCGATGAGGTGATCAACAACACCATGTGGGGTCTCAATCTCTCCTACAATAAAGACTTCATGTGGCTCACCAACCTTCTCAACAAGGTGCCCACCATCAATGCCACGGCCCCCTCATCGATCAAACTCAATGCCGAGTTTGCCCAGCTCGTGCCGCATAAGCAGAAATCAGGCTCCAATCAGGGTTCGTCGTATATCGACGACTTTGAATCCACTCAGACCGGTGTCGACCTCCGTTCACCCTACTCATGGTTTTTGGCCTCCACCCCCTATGAGTCGGGGCCCGACGCCCTCTTCCCCGAGGCCGGACTGAGCAACAATGTGGACTATGGCAAGAACCGCGCCCTGCTGGCATGGTACTATGTGGACCGAATCTTCACCCAGAAGAACTCCTCCCTCTGCCCCGGCTATCTGAAAAACGACCTCAAGCAGCTCTCCAATCCCTATGTGCGCGAAGTGAAGATCAACGAGATTTTCCCCAACCGCGAAGTGGTCTACGGCGAGCAGAACCTCATACAGTGTCTCAATCTCTCCTTCTATCCCCGCGAGCGCGGCCCTTACAACCTCGATGCCGAGAATATCGACTCCGACGGATCACTCCTCATGCCCGAGAAGCGCTGGGGCGGCATAATGCGCAAGATGGACAACACCAACTTCGAGAACTCCAATGTGGAGTATATCCAGTTCTGGCTTCTCGATCCATTCCTCGACCCTGAGAATCCCAATCTCGAGGGTGGCGATCTATACTTCAACTTCGGTGAGATATCGGAAGATATCCTTAAGGATGGTATGAAGAGCTATGAGAACGGTGTGCCCATCGATGGCGACGACCAGTTCATGACCGAAACCAACTGGGGCCGCGTAAGCCGCCAGAACTCACTGACCTACGCTTTCGAGAATGCACAGGACGCCCGCCCGAAGCAGGATGTGGGTCTCGACGGACTCCCCAACGAGGATGAATTCACATTCTCATCATATGCCGACTACCTCAACGCCCTGCGCAACCGACTCTCCTCCGAGAAGATAGCCGAGTTGCAGGAACTCCCCTGGTCGGCATTCAACGACCCGGCCGGCGACAACTACCTCTTCTACCGTTCAGACTACTACGACAAGAACCAGACCTCCATTCTGGACCGCTATAAATACTACAACGGAGTAGAGGGTAACTCCCTCTCGCCCGACCAGAGCACCAACCCCCAGTATCAGTCATCGCGCACGGTGCCCGATGTGGAGGATATAAATCAGGACAACACGCTCAACGAGTATGAGCGCTACTTCCAGTATAAAGTATCCATCCGCCCCGAAGATCTTGAAGTAGGAAAGAACTATGTGACCGACAAGCAGGTGAGCACCGTCCCCACCCGCATCGGCGAGCAGCAGGTGACGTGGTATCAATTCAAGATACCCTTGAGTTCGCCCGACAAGGTGGTGGGTGGTATCAGCGACTTCTCCACCATCCGCTTCGCCCGAATCTTTATGACCGGCTTCAAAGAGGTGACCCATCTGCGCTTCGCCTCGCTCGAGCTTGTGCGCGGCGAATGGCGCGACTATCAGTTCAATCTCAACAGCCGCAATGATTCTCCGGCCGAGGGTGAACTCGACATGTCGGTGGTCAACATCGAGGAGAATGCCGGCCGCACCCCTGTGAACTATGTGCTTCCTCCCGGTGTGGATAGAATCCAGGATCCGGGTCAGTCGCAGGCCACTCAGCTCAACGAGCAGTCGCTCTCGCTCAAGATCACCGGGCTGCAGCCCGGCGATGCACGCGGCATATACAAGAACACCCAGCTCGACCTCCGCATCTACCGCCGCATGCAGATGTGGGTGCATGCCGAGGCTCTCATTGATGATCCCACCAATCTGAAGAATGGCGACCTCTCCATCTTCATCCGTCTCGGATCGGATGTGAAAAACAACTACTACGAGTATGAGGTGCCCCTCGATATCACAGCGCCCGGCAAATACAATAACTTCAATTCGGCCGACCGTGCTGCCGTATGGCCTCTGTCAAATCGCCTTGATGTAGAGTTTGATGCCCTGACCGCACTCAAGACCGAGCGCAACCGCGACCGGTCGGCAGGCACCGAAGGTGTGGGCTATACCACCCTCTATTCGCGCCGCGACCCGCAGAATGAGCGCAACACGATATCAGTGCTCGGCAATCCGTCGCTCTCCGATGTGAGAGTGATGCTGATCGGCGTGCGCAACCGCTCCGCCTCCACCAAGGATGGCACCATATGGGTGAATGAGCTGAAGGTTACCGACTTCAATGAGGATGGCGGCTGGGCAGCTAATGTCAATGCCAATCTCTCGCTCTCGGATGTGGCCAACCTCAACTTCGCCTTCCATAAGGAGACCGAAGGTTTCGGCGGTGTGGATCAGGGGCTCGCTGCGCGCCGCATGGATGACTATACGCAGTATAATGTGGCCGTGCAGGGCGACCTCGGAAAAATCATGCCCGAGAAGGTGAAGCTCACCGCGCCGATTTATTATTCCAAATCATCGGAGCGTACCACTCCAAAGTATAACCCCCTCGACCAGGATGTGCTCCTTAAGGATGCCCTCGATGCCGCAGCCTCGAAGCAGGAGAAAGACTCCATCCGCAACTATGCCGTGACCCGCAAAGAGACAGAGAGCTTCTCACTCTCCAATCTGCGCTTCAATGTGCAGAGCAAGACCCCGATGCCCTGGGACCCGGCCAACTTCACCATAGCCTTCTCATTCAACAAGCAGAAGAATTTCGACCCCACCACCGAGTATGAATATACCAATGATTACCGCGGATCGCTGCAATACAGCTACTCCCCGATGATCAAACCCTTCAAGCCATTCAGCTGGGTAAAAGGGAAGGGTAAGAATGCCAAATTCCTGCGCGAATGGCAGATCAACTGGCTCTTCAACAATCTCACATTCCTCACCTCGATGACCCGCTACTATTATGAGCAGCAGACCCGCAGCGAGGTGGATGTGGATTTCACGCTCCCGGTGCAGGTGAGCAAAAATTTCTATTGGAATCGCCAGCTCTCACTCACATGGAATCTCCTGCCGAGCCTTAACCTCTCGTTCAATTCCAACACGACGGCCCGCATCGAAGAGGCTGTCGGGGCTGTCAACAAGCGTCTATTCCCCGATACCTACCGCGACTGGAAGGACACGGTGCTCTCCTCAATCCGCAATCTCGGCACCCCCTGGAACTATAACCAGACATTCACCGGAAGCTACAAGGCTCCATTCAACAAGATAGCCTTCCTCGACTATCTCACAGCCAACGTTACATATACCTCCACCTATCAGTGGGACAAAGGAGCTACGGTCGACGACGTGTATCTCGGCAACTCCATAGCCAACCAATCGTCATGGAACGCCGATGCCCGCATCAACTTCGAGACACTCTTCAACAAATCGAAGTATCTTCAGGCCATCAACAAGCGCTTCGCCTCATCGAAGAGCAACCGCTCCAACACTGCGCGACCCGGTCAGCGCCCATCAGCCGTCAAGAAAGATAAGCCGAAGAAATTCGAGCGCGCCGTCACCCTATCGGAAGATACCACCACCATGGTGCAGCACAATCTGAAGACCAAAAAGGTGAAAATCCGCGCCACCGCCAATGGGAAGCCCATCACACTGCAGACCCGCATAGTGGATGACAACAATATCGAGATTCTCTCCAAAGGGAAGACCAACCTGAAACTCATCGTGACCGAAGACAAGAAAGAGGCCAAAAAGAATTTCGGCACCGAACTTGCCGAGTATGGCCTTCGCTTCCTCATGATGCCCCGCAGTTTCAGCTTCCGCATGAAGCAGAGCCACTCGCTCAATCTGCCGCAGTTCTCGCCCAATATCGGCGATATCTTCGGGCAGAGCACCGCATATGGCCCGATGAGTCCGGGTCTGGACTTCGCGTTTGGTTTCTACGACGAGTCATACGTGGATCGCGCCCTCGACCGCGGCTGGTTGCTCACCGACAACGATCAGGTGTCGCCCGCCATCTGGAATCAGGTGAAGGAATTCAATTTCGAGCTCCAGCTCGAGCCTATCCGTGGACTTAAGGTGACTCTGACCTCCAATCTCACCGACTCGCGCACGCGTCAGGTGCAATTCATGTATGAGGGTATGCCCACCACCCGCACCGGTTCATATACCCGCACCCATGTGGCCATCCTCACAGCCATGAAGAGTTCCAAAGCCGAAAACGGCTATGCCTCCGAAGCATTCACCCGCTTCCTGAGCTATATCCCGCAGGTGGCAGCCCGCTACGAGGCGGCTTATCGCGGCATGCGCTATCCCTCCACCGGATTCATGGAGGGGAATCCGCTGGCCGGTGAGACCTACAATCCGGCTGTGGGCTCGGTGAGCGCCACAAGTTCAGATGTGCTCATCCCCGCCTTCCTGGCCGCCTACAGCGGCACCGATGTGAATAAAGTGAGCCTTGACCTCTTCCCCGGTCTGGCCTCGATGCTGCCAAACTGGAAGGTGACCTACGACGGATTCCTCCAGATGGGCAACATGCAGAAGATCTTCAAGACCTTCACCGTGAATCATGCATATCAGTGCACCTACTCGGTGGGCAACTACAGCTCCTACCTCAACTGGCAGGGTGTGGATGGCGATTACGGTTTCACCTACGACGAACTCTCCGGTATGCCGATACCCTCATCCCCCTATAGCATCTCGAGCGTAGCGATTACCGAGCGTTTCGCACCACTGATCGGTGTGAACATGACCTTTCAGAATGATCTCAGTGTGAATGCCGAATATAAGGATTCGCGCACCCTCAATCTCAACTCCTCGGCCGGACAGGTAGTGGAGACCACCAGCAAGCAGCTCACCATCGGTGCCGGCTTCAAGATTGTGGACTTCCGCAAGATCATCAAGATCGGTAGCAAACAGGGGAATGTGAGCAACGACCTTTCGCTCAATCTTGACTTCTCATTTGCCAACAATGCCAGCCTGATACGCCGCATCGAGACCGCCTATACCCAGGCCACCCAGGGCACACGCACCTTCTCGATCAATTTCATGGCCAGCTACATTCTGAGCCGCCGCATCACCCTGAATGCCTTCTTCGACCATCAGGTCAACACCCCTCTGGTGAGCAACAGCTCCTACCCGACCTCCAACTCCAACTACGGCATCAGTGTCAACGTTTCGCTCGCCCGCTGACGCCCTCCCAAAGATAGAAATTCAGTATCACCCTCATATAAATGACATATGGAAAAGTTGAAATATCCCATAGGTGACTCAAGTTTCAGTTACATTCGCCGCAATGGATTCTTTTATGTCGACAAGAGTGCCTATGTATATCGCATGGCCACGGAGGGGAAATATTATTTTCTCAGTCGTCCCCGACGCTTCGGCAAGAGTCTGTTGCTCTCTACCATAGAGGCATACTTCCGCGGTGAGCGCCAACTGTTTGAGGGTCTGGCTATTGAAGCACTTGAGAGTGACTGGAAGAAATATCCGGTGTTGCATCTTGATCTTTCGCTTGGAAATATGAGCAAGCCCGAAAGCCTTAATCAATATCTGGCGCATCGACTGGCCCAATGGGAGGATGAATATGGGATAGGAAGAAAGGAATCATCGTATGCAATTCGCTTCAGCAATATAATCCGCAAAGCCTATGATTCTACGGGTATGGGAGTGGTTGTACTTATAGATGAGTATGATAATCCACTCTTTTCCACCTATGAAGAGGCCGAGGCTAATGATGAAATGCGCGCGATACTGAAAGGAATGTATTCAGTGTTGAAATCAGAGGCGGCATATCTGCGATTCTGCTTTCTGACGGGGGTGACACGGTTCAGCCGCATGTCGATATTCAGCGGCTTGAACAATCTCTACGATATAACCTTCGTGCCAAGTTATTCAGGCATATGCGGCATCACTCAGCAGGAGCTGGAGTTATATTGTCGTGATGGAATTGCCACTGTGGCACAGCGCAGGAATATATCAGAGAATGAGGCAAAGGAATTGCTTAAAGAATACTACGATGGTTATCATTTCGGAGACCTAAGTGTAGATCTCTACAATCCTTTCAGTCTGTTGCAGGTCTTCCCCGAAGGGGTGTTGAAGTCATATTGGTTTGAGAGTGGTACATCTCAATTTCTGTGGGAGCGAGTGAGCCGATTGGGCGACACATCGTCGATTACCGAGATTCTCCATCCAGTGGTTATGGCATCAGATTTGGGTGCCGTAGAGGGTGAGGAACTCTCGCTGGAAGTGCTATTGTTCCAGACCGGCTATCTCACTATCAAGCGCCAACTGCTTGATGACACGGCTTACGAGCTTGGTGTGCCAAATAAAGAGGTTCACGATGGAATCATGAATGGCCTGCTGCGTGCAGTCACCAGCAAGCGTCAGCAGCAACTCAATGTTGATATTCTGAGAATGAGGACCTATGCAGAAAATGGAGATGTAGATCATCTGTGTGAATATCTGCGCAGTTTCATGGCCGGAATCTCCAACCGGCTCACAATGAAATTGCCGGAAATTTATTTTGAGAATAATCTGTATGTAATCTTCAGTCTGATAGGACTAAATACGAGAGTAGAAGTCGATACCGCCGATGGTAGGATTGATATTCTTATGGAGAGTAAGAAGTATATATATGTAATCGAACTAAAACTCGACCGTCAGTCATCCGATGCCTTGGCACAGATTAAACGTAAAAACTATTGTCGGCCGTTTGATCGCGATCCTCGTGAGGTGATACTTGTAGGAGTGAATTTCTCCTCGTCAACTCGCAATATTTCCTCGTGGGAATGGGAGCGACTCGACCGTCAGTAAAATATATATATAATAAGGATTATGAAAAGTGAAGTAAGATTTGTTGTGGGAGCCGCACTGGTGGCTCTCGGTATCTTTGGAGCCGGCTGGATGATGAAGGCCGGTATCGACAACTTCTCCAACCGCGACCGGGTGGTCACCACACGCGGCCTGTGTGAGATGGAGGTAAAGGCAAATAAGGTGACATGGCCAATCGTGACCAAGGAACTCGGAAATGACCTCCCGGCAATCTACCAGAAGATAGAGTCCTCGAATGCCGCTATTCTCGCTTTCCTGAAGAGCAACGGTATCACGGAGGATGAGATTTCGGTCAATGCACCTCAGGTGTTTGACCAGGCTGCCGAGCGCTACGGCAATCAGGATGTGACCTATCGCTACTCAGTGACCAATGTAGTGGTAGTGACCTCCGAAAAGGTGGAGCAGGTGCGCAATCTGATCAAAAAGCAGACCGATCTGATGAAGCAGGGTGTGGCTATCGTGGCCGGCGACTACAATTATACCACCCGCTACGAATATACCGACCTCAACAGCATCAAGCCCGAGATGGTGGCCGAAGCCACTGCCAACGCACGTGAGGCAGCCGACAAATTTGCTACCGATTCCCATAGTGATCTCGGCAAAATCAAGACCGCAAGTCAGGGACAGTTCTCTATCGAGGACCGCGACCAGTACACCCCCTATATCAAGACTGTGCGCGTGGTGACCTCAATCACTTACTATCTTGAAGACTAAGTTCTTAGGATAGCGCATACTGAAAATGATGACGCCCGGAAAGCTGGAGAAACTTTCCGGGCGCCGCTTTTATGATAAGGCAATGGATTCTTAGAGCGCGCTCTTATTCGTTGCGGAATATGAGGTTGTCGCCTTCGCGGTCGATGATGATGGGATGTGAATTGTCGACCTTCTGGGCCAGAATATCCTTTGAGAGCTGATTGAGTACAAGGCGCTGGATGGTGCGTTTCACCGGACGGGCACCGAACTCCGGGTCATATCCATCCTCGGCCAGAAGTTCCAGAGCCGGTTGGGTGATCTGCAGCTCCACACCGTTGGCGGCAAGCATCTTGCGCACACTGTTGACTTGAATGTCGACAATCTTCTGGATGTCGTGCTTGTCGAGCGGGGTGAACATCACAGTCTCGTCGATACGGTTGAGGAATTCCGGGCGGATAATCTGTTTCAGACGCTCCATCACATCGATCTTGGCCGACTCGATGACCTGCTGCTTCTCATCATCCGATTTCTCGGCAAATCCCTGGAACTTCTCACGAATCACCTCGGCTCCCATGTTGGAAGTCATGATGATGATGGTGTTCTTGAAGTTGATGAATCGCCCCTTGTTGTCGGTGAGGCGGCCATCGTCGAGCACCTGGAGAAGGATATTGAACACATCAGGATTGGCTTTCTCAATCTCATCGAAGAGCACCACGCTATATGGTTTGCGGCGCACAGCCTCGGTGAGCTGACCACCCTCCTCATATCCTACATATCCCGGAGGCGCTCCTACGAGGCGGCTCACGGAGTGCTTCTCCATATATTCCGACATGTCGATAC
This sequence comes from Muribaculaceae bacterium, assembly GCA_029051525.1. GTDB lineage: Bacteria > Bacteroidota > Bacteroidia > Bacteroidales > Muribaculaceae > Lepagella. The sequence continues at coordinate 2,086 of JAIDKG010000065.1, read as the reverse complement.
GAGTCATCATATCCTCATCATCAAATAGGTATTCGGCCAGAGCCTTGGCGAGCTCTGTCTTACCCACACCGGTAGTGCCGAGGAAAATGAACGAACCGATGGGGCGGCGCGGGTCGTTGAGTCCGGCGCGAGAGCGGCGCACTGCATCGCTCACAGCGCGGATGGCGTCATCCTGACCCACCACGCGGCGATGGAGTTCCTCCTCCAGGTGGAGCAGTTTCTCCTTCTCGCTCTGTGCCATTTTCTTGACCGGTATTCCTGTCCAGCGGCTCACGATTTCGGCGATATCCTCAGCATCGACCTCCTCCTTGATCATGGCACCTTCACCCTGCAGCTGGCGCAGACGAGCCTGGATTTCGACATTCTCATCCTCCTTCTGCTTGATGCGCGAATATCGGATTTCGGCCACTTTGGCATAGTCGCCCTCACGCTCGGCGCGTTCGGCCTCGAGTTTGAGCTGCTCGATATCCACCTTATTCTGCTGGATACGGTTGATCTCAGTCTTCTCAGCCTGCCATTTGGCCTTGAGCGACTTCTCGGTATCGCGGAGGTTGGCGAGTTCCTCGTCGATCTCTTTCAGCTTATAATCGTTGCCCTCACGTTTCAGTGCCTCACGCTCTATCTCAAGCTGCATTATCTTTCGGGTGGCCTCATCGAGAGCCTGCGGCATAGAGTCCATCTCCAGTCGCAGCTTGGAAGCCGCCTCATCAATAAGGTCGATAGCCTTATCCGGAAGGAAACGGTCGGTGATATAACGCACACTCAACTGCACGGCTGCAATAATCGCCTCATCCATGATGCGCACCTTATGGTGGTTTTCATAGCGCTCCTTCAGACCACGGAGGATTGAGATGGCCGACATCTCATCGGGCTCATCCACCATCACCTTCTGGAAACGGCGTTCGAGCGCCTTATCCTTCTCAAAATATTTCTGGTATTCATCGAGGGTTGTGGCACCGATGGCGCGTAGCTCGCCGCGGGCCAGGGCCGGCTTCAGGATATTGGCGGCATCCATAGCCCCTTCCCCCTTTCCGGCACCCACGAGGGTGTGAATCTCATCGATAAAGAGGATAATCTCGCCATCGCTCTGAGTGACTTCATTGACAATTGCCTTCAGACGCTCCTCAAACTCACCCTTATATTTTGCTCCGGCCACCAGCGCACCCATATCGAGCGAGAAAATCTGTTTCGACTTCAGATTCTCCGGCACATCACCGCGCACGATGCGGTGGGCCAGTCCCTCGGCGATGGCTGTCTTACCGGTGCCCGGTTCGCCCACCAGCATCGGGTTATTCTTGGATCGGCGCGAAAGGATCTGGAGCACACGGCGTATCTCCTCATCACGGCCGATTACGGGGTCAAGTTTCCCCGAGCGGGCCCGGTCGTTGAGGTTGATGGCATATTTCGAGAGCGCCTGATAAGATTCCTCGGCGCTCTGGTCTTTGACCTTGTTGCCCTTGCGGAGGTCGGCGATTGCGGCTTCGAGCCCCTTTTCGGTCACCCCGGCATCCTTGAGAATCTGGGATGCGCGGCAGCGGGTGCGCAGTATTCCCATAAGCATCGCTTCGGCCGACACATATTCATCGCCCATCGATTTAGAGAAATCGATAGCCTTCTGCATGGCCTCGTTGGACTCTCGGCTGAGCATCACATCGCCGCCGCTCACCTTCGGGAGGGCTGCTATGGCAGAGTCAATCCCCTGTAGGACAGTAGGCATCGGCACACCGAGTTTCTGAAAAATGAAATTCATTATGGTTTCACTTTCAGAAATCATGGCTTTCAGGATATGTACAGGCTCAATCTGCTGCTGCCCTGATTGGCGCGTCAGATCGATAGCCTTCTGCACTATCTCCTGGGATTTGATTGTGAAGTTGTTAAAATTCATAGTATCAAGAGGTATTATAATTATATTCGGAAGTAGCCGGAGTGGATTATCGGTATGTATAGTGGAAATCCCGCCTCATCCGTAACCGCTGCCGGAGAGGGCTGCTTGAAGCCTTTATAATTTAACAATCTTGAGGCTGATTGGGTTCTTCCGCCTGTCATGCATGAGGAGGGGAGAGGGATGGGGCTTGGGCTTGGAGAG
>JAIDKG010000064.1 GCA_029051525.1 Muribaculaceae bacterium | reverse complement strand
TTTCACTTGGTATGTGCCGATTAAATCTATCCAATTTTGATCTGTGCCTCAGAAAGGGACTTTTTCAGTGCCCTCCCCCTACGACCCCGAAATTTTAAGGAACACGTTCTTAGGTTGGAAAAAACTGACCGGGAAAACCGTCACCTTTGAGAGCGATATCCTTATCTCAACGGTTACTTACCCATTGGCATCGACTAAGGATTCTCGCAATGCTGGCGAGAATAATGGCGAGAATGGCGAGAATAATGGCGAGAATGGCGAGAATAATGACGAGAATAAAGTTCTTGAGATAATCCGCAAAACCCCAAGCATTACACAGCCATTGATTGCCATAGAGACAGGTTTCTCAACAAGAAAAGTTAACAGGATTATAGCATCTCTCAGAGAGAAAGAGATAATAAAACGCATTGGTAAAACCAAAGGAGGGCATTGGGAAATCCTATCAGATTAAATCAGAATGTAGGTTAAGTATAGGTCAGAATGTAGGTCAGAAAACCGAAAAGCCGGGAAAATTGTCGTCAGAAGAGTCGAATATGCCCGTCGATCGAACGTGTTGTTTGATTCATGATAAAAAAGTGACCCGCCAGCAGTTCTACGGGATGCCAACGGGTTCGGTTATCTTTACTCGGTAAAAACCTTTAGTCATCTTATTTGATTCACAAAATTACAACATTTTTTTTGATATAGGCAAATTATGAAACAGAATTTACAGTAAGAGCGCGTTCCTTAAAGTCAGGGCTTTGTTTTATATTTTACAGCATGTTACGAAATAGAGGCTGCGCCAATTTGAACCGCACCCAAAAAGTTATACAAAAAACTTTTGGGGTGCGGTTCAAATTATTCATTGACACAGCCTCATGTTTCCGCTATTCATTTTCCGGTTGAGGTGGCCGCTGGCTGCGGTTTCTCGCAATAGGTTGGATCTGCCTCAAATACGAAGGATTTGCGTTTCCAGATGGCGAGTGCCAGCACGCCCACACAGAGGCATCCGTTGAAGATGAAGGAGAAGTTGGGGTCGGTCCCGGCATCAAACAGTCGCTTCATCGCTCCGACTATAAACGGCACACATGATATGCCCACATAGTTGCAGGTGAGCAGATAGGAGAAGTAGGCCGTGGATTTAGCCGCTGTCGGAGCCACATACGATGTCTTGTCGTAGAGTATCGGCTGGATTGTGCCGTAACCGAGTCCCATGATGAATACTCCGAGTATATAGCTGATGGAGTGATGGAATAGCCCGGTCACAAACAGACCCAATATGCAGAATATAATGGCCACCTGCATTGTCGAGGCCTTGAAGAAGGAGATGATACGCGTCAGGAAGAAGCCGGCCACTGTGGCGGCTGCAAAAAACATGGCTGTGGCCACACCTACATCGCCGGTGTTGAGGCCGTAGTGCTCCATGTCGAACGGCAGGTAATACGACACTACCTCCGTGGCATAAGTCACTCCGAAATAGAGTGCCATTATGCCCACAAGAAGCATTACGGCGTGCGATCCCTGGAAGTGGAAGTTGACGCCGGCCGGTTTGTGTGTGATTTCTGATTTCCTGACATCATCGTCCGATGGCTTGGCCGGCTCGGCTTTCGGCTCATACGGCGGGGCGGGACGCACTATCTTGTGGGAGTCGATGTAGCCATCGGTCATAAAGGGGATAAGCACAAGGGGGATGATGGGGAGCATGTAGACTATGAAAGACAAATGCCAGTTGATGGCGGCCATCCAGCCCACGAAGAGTGTGGCGAATATCACCGAGAAGTTCGACAGACTCGACTTCATGCCAAGTTGCCGGGTGCGGGCCTTACCCACAAAGTGCTGCGAAATAAGACTGGCCGCCAATGGGATGACAAGTCCGCAACCCACCCCGAGCAGACAGCTCAACAGGATGAGCTGAATCATCGATGTGGCAAAAAAGTAGAGGATGCCGGTAATGGTGTATATGCCCAGACCGATGCCAAGTATAAACATCTGGTTCTTTGGGGTGCAGATCTTTCCCGAACAGAGTATAAACGGGATGGTCACAAGATTGGGAAGCACCGTGAGGAGCTGAATCTCCAGCTCGGTGACATCTTTAAACACATGGCCGAGCTTCCCCATGATTGGGGAGATGGCAAGACCGGGAAGGTTGACCACCAATGATATGGATAGAATCGCAAGCAGCGATATGTACGGAATCTTGCCGTAGCCGGTTTCTACATATTTCATAAGGAGGGGTGACTTAGTTGGTGTTGATCTTATCTTTTATAATTGTCTCGCTCGAGCTACTTACGATATTCATCGGGAATCTGGAATCAATAGTTAAACATTCTGCTGTGACAAATGGTTTTTCAGCCTGATTATGCACATACCCACATTTTTACAAATTTCGCCATTTTCACACTATTACAAAACCTTATTAATCGTCAAGTGTTTATAATTTGTCAATCTGGAGCTATTACGGATATCTCTTCGGAATCTGTCTTCATCAAAAGTCAATCAAAAGTGGCTTTTTGAAATCTTCGAAAAGCCGCTCACACTCATCATTTAGACTATAAAATAAACTATGCGCCATGATTACTTCTACTAAATTCCTATGTGCCGGGCTGCTGATGCTCCCCGCACTTCAGGCTGCGGCTGAAGACAGTGTTCCCGACCTCTCCGATGCCGGCCGTCACCTTATTCTGCGCCGCACCACGGCCGAAGACCGTGAGATGCTCACCTCTTCGCGTGCCGCCGAGCCGGGCAAACTTCCCGCTCCGGCATTCATCCTCAAGACTGCCAACAATAGTTTCGCCATGACTATCGGCGGCGAAATCAATCCGATTCTGGGTTGGGACATAGGCAATAACCTCTACAAGCAGCCCGATGCCGGTATCAGCTTCGTCACGGCCGATATTCCGGTGCCTCCGGTCAAAGGGCACCGCTCCGACTGGTATATCAATCCGATCAATGGCTATCTTGATCTTCAGATCGTGGGTCTGGGAGGCACCAAGAATCAGATCACCGGTTATATCAAGGTGGGCACAAATGGTATCAACACTTCTATCGTGCTGCAGCGAGCCTACGTGTCGTGGCGGAATTTCACCGGCGGTATGAAACTCACCCTCTTCCAGGATGCCTATGCCTGCCAGCCTCCTACTATCGACCCGGAGGGTCCGTCGGGATGCGTCTCGGCAGTGGCTTATGAGCTTGGCTATACATCAAAGTCCTACAATGGTTTCCGTTTCGCTGTTGCCCTCGATATGCCGTCATATTACAGTTCAAAAGGCTATTACCGTGGCAAAGATTACCCGATATTCGATGGCAAGCAGGTGCTCAACGATGATGTCGAGCAGATGGTGCCCGATATTCCGGCATGGGTGGAGTATTCATGGTCGAATCTCAACAACCGTGTGCGCCTGTCGGGCATATTCCGTCATTTCGCCTATCGCGACCTTGTGACCAATAAGCGCCGGGGTGTAGCAGGATGGGGTGTGATGCTTTCAGGTAATTTCCAGCCGGCCGAACCAATCACATTCTATTATCAGTTTGCCTATGGTCAGGGTATCGGAGCTTACCTTCAGGATATAGCGGGGAAACCGATCTCTTTTATCCCCGACGATGCTGCTCCGGGCAAGATGAAGGCTTCGCCGATGATGGGTGCCAATATCGGTGTGAGCTATAACCCCAACAAGAAATGGCAGTTTAACGCAATGTTCTCCGAATCGCGCATCTGGGGTGTGGCCGATTACTGCAATGCCCTGCCGGAAGAGCAGAACTACCGCTATGCCCTCTACGGCGCGGTCAACTGCTTCTACAATATCACCTCCTATCTGCAGGCGGGCGTGGAATATCTCTACGGTCGCCGCGAGACCTGGAACAAGGGGGGAGCCAACGACCATCGCATCCAGACCCAGATTGCATTCACATTCTGAACCGCTCCTTCTGCAACTAAAATAAACGCTCCTTCAGCAACTAAAATAAAAAGGCTCTGCATGCCATCCCGGCCTGCAGAGACCTGAATCCTTAATCATTTACCACTATGAAAGGCATCAAATCAGGCTACGGCAACTCCACTCTGCCGCTTTGGGCCGTCTTCAATCTCTATGTGATTTTCATCATCACATCCATACCGGGACTCGCCATCTCCCCTATCATGGGCGACTTGCAGAAGATTTTCCCGGGCACGAGTCAGCTTGAGACCCAGTTCCTCACTCTGGGTCCGAATATCGCGGCGATCCCCTTCGTATTCATCGGTGGCTGGATCGGCACGAAGTTCAACAACATGAAGCTCCTCAACTGGACCTGTCTCTTCTATGGCATAGGGGGCGCACTCTTTTTCATAGCCCCGAATATGATCACACTTATCCTGTTGAGTTTTCTGATCGGCATTGCGGCCGGTATCGTGTCGCCTCTGTCTACGGCCTTCATCGCCGACCTCTTCGGCGGCGAGAAGCGCACTCAGCAATATGGCTACACTTCGGCCGTGCTCAATGGTGTGCTGATGCTGTCGGTGGTGGCCACAGGCTATCTGGCAAAGATCTGGTGGCGTCTGCCGTTCCTCATCTATCTGCTCCCGCTCGTACCGCTCATATTCGCTGCCCGATTCAAGAAATATATTAAGGAACCGCAGCAGATCCGCAAGAGCGATGCCGACAAGGTGGGGGCGCCGAAGGTGCATTATAAATTCTCGCAGCAGGTCAATCTGCCCATGCTGATTCGCTATTGCGTATATTATTTCGTAATCACACTCGTGATTGCGGCTATCAGCCTCTATATCCCGTTCCGCTACACCAATTCGTCGACCGCCGGCGACCTGACCTCGATTCTATTCCTGGGCATCATGGCCTCGGGATTCACTCTTAACTGGTGTCTGCGTCTGCTGAAGAATAAGGTGGCCATAATCGTGCTTATCTGTATCGCGCTCGGGTTCGTGCTGATGGTGATTTCGGATGCGGCTCTCGTGGTGGCCATCGGCATATTGATTTCGGCTTATTTCTATGGTATCGCACAGCCTTACTACTATGACCGTCTGTCGGTTGCATCCACACGTGTGGCATTGACTCTGACTCTGGCATGGTTTGCTTCGATGGATTCCATCGGCAATGTGGTGGCTCCGTTCATAATCGACGGCATAGCCAAAGTGCTGGGCACATCGACTTCGGCTCATCCGGTAATGGCATTCAAGGTCTGCATGTGGATCACTTTCATCTCGCTCGCAGTGGTGATTATCCGCAAGATTATCGTAAAGGCCCGGCATGAGGGTGATAAGGATAAACCGAAGGTTGCAATGGCAGCCTCGACTCCTACCTCCACCACTGCTGCCTCGATGAATCCTATTCCGGTCAATATGTCCGACAGGCATGGTGTGGCCCACAATACTGCAAAAACTCCCGGATCTGCGGCCGATCAGACCAATAAGTAACCTCCGGGCAGCCGGCGGCGTCGATTACCGCCGGCTGCCCAATAACATCTATAATTATCAAAAACGTTATGTATCAACCGAATTTCAAGAATACTGCCCCACGCGAGTTTGTGCTCAATGAGTACACCCGTGGCTTCGCGCAGTGTGTCGACAACAACTGGAACTATGCCATCTACGCACAGGACCCGACGGTGAGCATCTATCAGAATGAATACAATGCCGGATATGTGCAGGGGAAGGTGCAGACCGGAAAGGTAATCAAGGCCACCCGCAACAATACCTGGCGATGGTATGTGCTCGATGAGGGTCCGGGTGCCGATTCCGTGACTCCTCCCGAAGGTGCGGTGGTGGCTGCAGTGAAGGCCCTCAACGACAACTACAATTATCTCTGCGACTGGGCACAGAAGAATCAGAAGGATGAAAAGACGCAGGGTATAATCCGACTGATGTACCGCATGCTGGGCATCTATCATGGCGCAGCCGATAAGGAACCGCTGAAGAATGTGACCTTCGACAATCTCCGCATCGCCAACATGGACCCGGAGGATGCGAAGATGCATTCGGGCGATGAACCGCTGACCTTTATCGACATCTATTTCATCAATGGCCAGATGGACCTCTGGGACGCCGCTTCCAAGGAGATCGGCGTGGCATTCAATCAGCTCAAGAAGGATGACGAGCAGAAGAAACTCAAGAATCTCAATGGCCCGGAAGTGAAATTGAAACCGGGCAGATGCTCGGGCTTCGTGAAGAAGATGGAGAATGGTGAGATCTATTGGGCTCACACAAGCTGGTGCTGCCTGTTTGCCCAGTCGTGTGCCATCACTTATGTGATCGGCTCCGATTTCCTCACCCAGAACAGTTTCTGCCCCGGTCAGTTCGGCTCCAACACCGACTTCGGATTTAATGGCCATGGCATAGGATTCAATGAGACCACAGAGACTTATTTCTATAATGAGTCGAAGACTTTGGGTGTATGGCTCACCTGGCGCGCGGCAGCGGCCGAGAGTTTCGCCCGCTCGATCGATGAGTTCTATGACTATTGCACCATCGACAACACCGGCACCTATCTGAATGCCTATATGCTGGTGGATGCCTTCAAGGGTGAGTTTGGCATGATCGATATGAGCTATGCCCGCTTCGCCCTCTTCAAGGGGGATGGCAAGCAGCTCTCGGTGAAGGATTCTACAGGATATACACCCTGTTTCCTCGATTGGGATCAGCATATGGTGACCCCATCCTATGTGCTGGGATGCAATATCCCTATCTACAAGCGCATATGGCGCGAGCTGCAGACCATCGACGGCGCTCCGAAACGCCGCTATCAGCTCTATCGCAATATCCCCAATGTGCATGATATCGACAGCTCGAAGGCTCTTATCACCTATAATGAGAGTCTTGAGCCAATCTCTATCGCCGGCCGATGGGATAAGAATATGGGCACTTCGGAGTTCCTGCGCTATCAGCCCCACGGCTCGATCGATGCCAAGGTGTTCGGTTCGGAGGAGATCAAGCAGGTGTTGGCTTCGCTCAGTATGAAGCCTTCGATCAATGGTGAGAAGACTTCGTTCTGGATGAAGTTTGGCAGCCCGTATATCGATGGTTCTCCTTTCATCTGGAGCGAAAGCCGATGGGCAAAATTCAAGCTGCCGGAGGAGGTAGACTGCATCCCGGATGCCATCGATGGTGCCTGGAACAGAGTGAAAATGTTTATGGAATAAATCGAAAATCAAAATTATGGCAACCTATAAACCAGCTTTCAAGAATACGGAAGCAACCCAGTTTGTGCTCGATGAGTACACTTGCGGTTTCGCGCAGTGTGTCGACAACAACTGGAACTATGCAATCTATGCACAGAATCCCGGCGTGAGCATCTTTCAGAATGAATACAATGCCGGCTATGTGCAGGGGAAAGTGCAGACCGGCGCGACCATTCTGGCCACCCGCAACAATTCGTGGAAAAATTTCCTTATCGGAGCCACTCCGCAGGATGCGCTCTCTATCGAGGTGAAACCCGACTATCTCACCGTATCGGCCAAGGTGCTGATCGAGAATTATAATTATCTCTGCGATTGGGTGACCAACCGCAAGGATGATGAGATGGTGCAGAAGATAATCCGGCTGATGTACCGTCAGCTCGGCATATATGAGGGTGCAGCCGGTCTGGAGCCCCGCAAGGAGGTGGATTTCTCCGACCTTCTCCTCTCGTCGAAGGCCCCCAAGGAGTCGACCTTAGGCTACGATGACACACCGCTCACATTTCTCGACGTGGTGTTCATCAATTCGCAGTATGACCTCTTCGACTGCCTCGGCGACCAGCTCGGATTGGTGATGGGCTATGGCTCGGCCAAGAAATCAACCTCCAAGGATCGCCCCGACCACTGCACTGCCTTCACCAAGATGATGCCCGACGGCGATGTATTCTGGACCCACAATTCCTGGTGCTGTTTCTGGGCTCAGTCGTGCGCCGTGACCTATTGCATCGGTGAGGATTTCGTGACCCAGAACGCCAACTGCCCCGGTCAGTTCGGCTCCAACACCGACTTCGGTTTCAATGGCAACGGCATAGGATTCAATGAGACCACTCATGTGGATCTCTACGACAAGACACGTGTGGCCGGAGTCTGGCTCACCTACCGTTCGGCTGCCGCCGAACAGTTTGCCCGCACCATCCCGGAATTCTACGATTACTGCAAGCTCGACAATACCGGCACCTACCTCAACGGCTACCACCTCGTGGATGCCAACACCGGCGAAATCGGTCTGCTCGATATGAGCTACAACCGTTTCGTGCTCTTCCAGTGCGATGGCAAGGATGTGAAGATGACCGACTCCACCGGTTATAAGCCGAATCATCTCGACTATGACCATCACCTCGTGACCCCGACTCATATTTTCGGCGTAAATCAGCCGGTGTCGTGGTGGGTAGGCTACGAACTTGAGAGCATGAACCTGCGCCCCATGCGACGCAACCAGCTCTGGGAGCGCATCGATACCGTGCAGGATATCGAGTCGGCCAAGGACCTGATTACCTACACCGAAGACCGCGAACCCCTCTCGATCTATGGTCGCTGGGATCTGGGCTACGGCACCACCGAGATGCCGCGCGTGCGCCCCGATGGCTCGGTAGATGCCAAGGCTTTCTCGCGCAATCTGATCAAGGAGACCCTGGCCAATCTGAGCCGTAAGCCCTCGATCACGGGCCAGAAGACCTCCTTCTGGATGAAGTTCGGCACCGCCCGGGTGCGCCAGCTCCCCTTCATCTGGAGCCAGAGCCAATTCGCCGACATGAAGCAGCCCGAATCGACCGACTGCGTCCCCGACGCCCTCGACGGCCGCTGGAACCGCGTCAAAATGTTTATGGAATAAATTACTGAAAATCACTGCCATTCCCGGCAGTCAAGTATCCCAACGGGCAGCCACGCCATTCCGGCATGGCTGCCCGTTCTCGCTCTCTCTCTTTCCGCAACCTGCTGCACAATCGGGATTCTATGTATTAGACCCCTAAATTTTAAGGAACGCGCTCTAAGGAACGCGCTCTAAGGATTTGACAGTTGACTATTAAGAAGGAATTTCCATGCCGGTATTATCTTAATTTTGCAACCATCTCTTTCTATTTCACCTTCCTCTTCGTATGTTACTATAATCCTGCACCGACACGACAGCTTTTCACCTATTTTTATCAATCCGCGTGTTTCCCTCTCTACGGTATCTGACGCTCCGTCCATTGAATAGCATACTTGTATTGCTGTTTCTGTCTCAGGAATATAGAAATCTACCTCAATGCCGTGATTATAATGATAGACCGCATCTTTCGACCCATACATGCGTATCAAAGCAAGGGCCACAATATTTTCAAGAAGAGATGTGCGGATGTCAAGTGCCAGCAGCGATATTATACCGTTGTCGATAAAATAGTATTTCGGATTGCTGACCCTTTCGGTGAGATTATCTGCGATATTCGGCACGGTGAGTATAAGGTATGCGTCATTGGCATATCCGAGATAATTTATAACTGTGCTTTTCCCAATCTTGGTTCCTGTGGAGGCCACTATATTTGTAGCTCTTGTAAAGGAAAGAGGCTGATTTACGCTTTCGGCAAGTTTCCTGAACAGCACGCGCAGGGCAAATATGTTTTCCACTTTGTGTCTGGCGGCGATGTCACCTAAAAAAATCTTCTGATAAAGACTCGTCAGATAGTCCCGCTTCACCGGGATTGTCGCACACTCCGGGAAACCTCCGAATTGGAAGTATTCTTCAAAATGTCGCATTAATCTCGCTCTGTCGGCAGTCGTGGCTGAAATCAGCTCACTTTTACTATCTACACCGTTAATATCAAGATATTCACTGAAAGAGAATGGAAATACCTCATGGGTTATAAAACGTCCTCCGAGTGTGGAGGCCACATCCACCGAAAGCATACGCGCATTACTGCCCGTAATGACAATTACGTATTTGTTGTCGGCAAGGCGACGTGCAAATTTCTCCCAACCCTCCACATTCTGAATTTCGTCAAGGAAAAGCATCGGGCGTTTGTCGCTCACTCTTGCATGGACCTCCAGTATAGCATTCAAATCAGCCGGATCCATTCCGGTGAGACGTTCATCTTCAAAATTAAGGTAGATGATTTCATCCCATGTATATCCTCGGGCTATCAAATTCTGGATATGACCATAAAGTATATATGATTTCCCGGCGCGTCTGACACCGACAAGCACCTGACGGTCGAATCCATCAAGAGAAATGTTTCTGGGTATCACCTTGTGCCGCATTACCTCCTGACGGTTTTCCAGCATTACTTCCAATAGAATTTGCTTATTAATCATGGTTGTGTCTTGTTTGCAAGACAAATTTACTACATTTTTGTCTTATACACAAGACACAATGAAGAAAAATTTACTATTCAGCGTTTTAGAGCGCGTTCCTTAAAATTTCGGGGCCGTAGGCGTCGCAGCTTTGGAGTGGATTTTGTCACTTGCTGTAAGGAGCATACCAAGGTATGCGACTGAAAGCAAGGGGCAAAATACGCCCAAGGATGCGAGACCATAAGTAACTTCATCTTACAGCCGGGCCTATGTGTATGTTAAAAAGCCGTTTATAATTTATAGGTTTTTGCTTATAGTTGCAAGTTTGTTTTGGCTGAAAATGGGGCTAAAAATGGGGGATAGTGACATAATTTGTAAGACAGATTTAGGGGATAGTGTCATTTTATAGATATATAATTTGGGGGATAGCGTCAGAATTATTATCCTTGCCCTTGAAAACAAATTCGTATATGATCTTCTATAATGGTCACATTGGCCGGCTGCGATGTGATATATAGTTCTACTCTTTAGACCCCTGCGTTAATATTTTTGTGGGAAGGGGCCTAATGCCGGCTTTATTTGTCTGCAGAAAATCAGAATCTTTTTGGAGAAGAGCGCGTTCCTTAAAATTTCGGGGCCGTAGGGGTCGCATCCTTGGAACTTCTTCTTACAGCCGGGCCAATGTGTATGTTAAAAATAGCCATGGCTGATAATGAACTTTTTCGACTCGAATATAGTTGACAAGTGGGAAATATTTAGTAACTTTGTCAACCAAGACAAGCCAATATGAGCAAAGACACTTCAAATATATTCGGTCGCAGGCTCAATCAAGCAAGACTGATTAAAGGAATAAGTATGGAAGAGTTGGGCCGGTCGGTTCAGCCCGGCGTGTCACGACAGGCTATCAACAAATATGAAAAAGGTCAGTCAATGCCTGATAGCAAGATGTTGATTTCACTCGGCATAGTTCTCGGCGTAAAACCTGATTATTTCTTCCGTCCTTTTACCGTAGAGGTTGACAATGTGATGTTTCGCAAAAAGAGCAGATTCTCCGAAAAGGATGCACTTATAGTCAAGGAGAAAGTACGCGAGGTGCTTGAACGCTATCTGGAAGCGGAACAACTCGCCGGAGTTGGGTCATCCTTTAGTCTTCAGCACAAACAGATTACCAATGATACTGACGTGATTGCCTTTGCCAATTCAGTCAGACAAAAACTCGGCTTAGGTGTTGACGGTATCTCCAATGTTATCGAGGTCTTAGAGGATAACGGCATTAAGATTATCGAGGTGGCTGAATCAGAATCATTCGAGGGATTAAGCGGATATGCGAATGATAATATCCCTTTGATTGTCATAAATTGCAATCTGTCTTCAGAGAGGAAACGCTTCACTCTTCTTCATGAGTTTGGTCATCTTCTGATGAAGTTTGGCGATGATATTTCAAATAAAGTCATGGAAGATGCCTGCAACATTTTTGCCAGAGAGATACTTCTGCCTTCCCTGGTCCTGAAATCAAGGCTCGGAAACAGCAGACATGACATATCATTGGCTGAACTGACCGACATTCAAAAGCAGTATGGTATTTCCATCGATTCTATAATGGAATCATTGGCTCATAATGGAGTCATTACCGGACGTCGATATGAAGGCTACCTTAAAAAGAAGAGGATTTTCCCGGATTTCAATTCGTTGGTAGAGCGTTCGCTTGCGATTCCTGAGACCTCCGGGCGATTCGTAAGAATGGTGTATCGTGCGCTTGCCGATGAGATAATCTCTTTCTCAAAAGCGGCAGCACTGCTGAATACCTCAGTCGATAACGTAAAGGCCCAACTGCAACTTGTCTGACCAATGAAGATAATCGTAAACGACACAAATATCTTCATTTTTGCAAGTGTTCATCTTGGATTCGCTTGAAAAAATGTAGAATTATTCGGGATATTCGTTTGAAAAAGTGCGGCGATCTCTTAATTATTCGTTTGAAAAAGTGTAACGAGGGTTTGTTTATTCATTCCAAAAAGTGTATCATTGCAGGCGATAAATAGAATGCCATGCTTAAGAGCGCGTTACTCAAAATGGCACGGGCGACTCGAAGCGGTAGCTGCGGTCATCGAGGGGGAAGGTGAATTCCAGACGATGGGCATGTAGGTGAAGGCGATCGGTGCCGCCATCGGTGCGGAGACCGTAGAGTGGGTCGCCCACAATCGGCATGGCAAGCCCGGAGGCAGAGGCGGAATGCACCCGCAATTGATGGGTGCGTCCGGTGAGCGGACTGAACATCACGCGGCTACACCCTCCGGCGATTCCTACAAAGCAATATTCCGTCACAGCCTCTTTACCCTCTGCATAATCCACTCGCTGACGCGGACGATCAAGCAAATCGGGGATGAGCGGCAATTCTATGCGCCCCTCAGCCGGAATACCTTGCAATTTATAGTCGCCGTCAAGATCGGCCACGTATATCTTCTTCACCCTGCGTAATGCAAAGAGCTTCTGCATGGTCTTGTAGGATTCTGCTCCGAATGTGGCTACGAGCAGCCCGGAGGTGTCGCGATCGAGTCGGTGAGCCACCTTCACCATCCGGTCTGTCCCATATCGCAGGGTAAGCCAATCCTGCACCGAAAGGGCTCTCCCCTTTCCGGGCACCGAGAGCATCCCGGCCGGTTTCTCTACTACACATAACCATTCATTCTCAAATATGATCTTCGGCTCATCGGCCGCCTCTACCCCACCCTCATCACTGAGCGGCGGTTGGATTTCAAGACCCTGAAGCATCCATCCGAGCACCGGCCTACATTTCCCCCGACATGCCGGATAATGCTCGCCATGCAGCCGCACCTCTCCATCTTTAGGCGCTCCATACCAGTATTCCGCCATAGCCACCGGATGCCAGCCCCGGCGATAGGCGGCCTGCAATAGTTTCGGTGCGCAGCATTCCCCGGCCCCGGAGGGGGGAATCTGCATGACACTACCTGCAAAAATTTCGCTGAGACTCTTGCTTTCGCCGCGAGCATTGAGTAATCGGAAATTGGAGAATAGCCACCTCTGCAATGATTCCGACTCTGCCTTACGTCGCTCTTTCATGGCATCCAGACAGGATTGCGCCTCTTTTAAACGGGTTGACCACGGTTCGAGTGCTGCCGCCGACCTCTTCTTGCGGCGATGAAGCTCCGCCTTCTCAAACTGGCTCTGACGTGTCATAGCCTCAAGCTCGGACTCATCGGCATGTCCGGAGGTGCGGCGGTTCATCCGCTCCAGTTTCGACAATCGACACTGCTCTTTAAAACGCGCTATCTCCGCTCGCATTTTCTCATCCTCACGCTCGAAGTCGCGCCGCGCAGCCGACAATTCACCATCCTCCCACCGTGAAATCTCAATATTCAATCGCGAAATCTCGCACTCCTTTCTTTTGAAGTAACCATCGGGTTGAAGATAGTCAAACACCGGCTCCACAAATCCCGGGAAATGGAATCCACCATCTCCCAATTGACCGGAGAATGCATAGAGCGTCTGCTCGGCACCATCAGCATCGCGACAGATCAGCACACCAAGCATCTTGCCCGATTCAAGCTCGCGGCAGAACCGGACCTCCCCGGCATCGCCCCCCTTTTTCATGGCCTCTAACCGCGCGGTCAATTCCCGAAATGCCTTCCGGCACACAGCATCGGGTGTATAGTCAAACGGATTGTTCATAATCAGATCCCGAATTTACAAAATCTCGCCGACTCTTGCAAATTGCATTGTTTTAACTCTGTTTTCGGATGCACCGGGGTGCATCCCTACATTGATTATGCTGATAGTTTCCAAATTTATATGTAAATTTGCATCACCAACCCAACCCCCAAAACTCTTTCAGGATATGACCGAACAGGAACTCGCAGGAATGATTTGGAACATCAAGGAGATTATCCGTGGTGTTTATGACGATACCGAAGTGGAAAACGTAATTCTTCCGTTTACTCTTTTGAGGCGTCTGGACTGCGTATTGCAGGACCGGTACGATGAACTGTATCAGCAGTACAAGGAATTTCCCGACGAGAAAAAAGATGTCATGCTTATGGCTTTGATGCGCCGTAACGGTCTGACGTTCTTCAATACCTCCGGGCTTTCGCTCAATAAACTGTTGGCTCAGCCTAAGATGCTTGCCGACAATTTCAAGACATATCTTGACGGTTTCACACCGAATGTGCGCAACATTCTGTTGGCCTTCACTCAGGAGGATGGCGAGAATGGCGATATAAGCCGCATTTATTCGCGTCTTGACCGCAACGACTTGCTGTTTCAAGTCTCTGAAAGTTTCGTTAATAATGCCGACCTGCATCCCGACCGCGTAGATAACGCCATGATGGGCACCATCTTCGAAATCATCATCCGCAAGTCGAAGGAGACCACCAACACTAAGGCCGGTCAGTTCTATACGCCGCGTGAAGTCGTCCGGTTGTTGGTTTCGCTCGTAATGCACGGACGCGAGGCCGAGGTAAATACACTCGGCAAGCATTTTCAAATATATGACCCTTGCTGTGGGACAGGTGGTATGCTCACCGAAGGTAAACGCTACCTTCAGTCTTTGACCGACCGTACCGACATGAAAGTTTTCCTCTTCGGTCAGGAACTTAATGAAAAGACCTACGCCATCTGCAAATCCGACCTGCTTATAAAGGGCGACCTTGATAAAGACCGTAACATAGCCCTCGGTGATACACTCGCCAACGACCGGTTTCCCGGTGAGCATTTCGGCTATATGCTTGCCAATCCTCCTTTCGGCGTGGACTGGAAGAAGATTGAGGGAAAGGTCAAAGAGGATGCCGCCAAAAGCAACGGACGTTTTTCTGTCGGCCTCCCCTCCACGTCTGATGGCTCTCTCCTCTTCCTGCTCCATATGATCAGCAAGATGGATCCGGCCGGTTCGCGTATCGGAATTGTGCTCAATGGCAGTCCGCTCTTCAACGGTGCCGCCGGCAGCGGCTGGAGCGAGATACGCAAAATGCTGATGGATCGCGACCTGCTCGATGCCATCATCGCCCTGCCCAAGAACCTTTTCTATGGCACCGACATCTCCACATATCTTTGGATTCTTGACAATAACAAGCCGGCAGAACGCAAAGGGAAGGTGCTGATGGTGGATGCCACACATCCCCGATATGCCCGTCTGCTCCAGCGAAGCCTCGGTAAGAAGCGCTATGAGATACCGGATGAGGCTATCGCTGAGATTGTCGGCATATATGGTGATTTCGCAGATGCAACACTGCCTGACAATGATGATATAAAAGTAGCCCGACTGATGGATGTCGAGGATTTCCTCTACACCACTGTGACTATTTATCGCCCGCTAAGACTCGTCTATTCCGACATTGCCCGGAAAGCAGCCGAGGCTGCCAAGGGCGAGAAGGTAAAGAAGGCTGATAAGGAGACCCTCGAACATATTGCCGCGATTGCCTACCCCGAAGGGAAGATAACCGATGAGGAGATGTTTGTAATTATGCATGAGCACTTCGGCAAGAAACTGACACAGGGATTTGTGAAACTTGTCCGTACCCTCGGCAGCACCGATCCGGAGGCTCCGGCTGTGTTTGCAACACCCGGCAAACCGGAAAGTGGTGCGGTGATAGATACAGCCCTTACCGACACCGAGACCATACCGATGAAGGAGAATATCGATGAGTATATCGCCCGAGAAGTGTTGCCGTTCGTCCCTGACGCTTGGCGCGACCCGAGCAAGGACAAGGTAGGCTGTGAGTTCCCGCTGACGCGCCTCTTCTACCGCTACACACCCCTGCGCGACAGCTCCGAAATCCTTGCCGACCTCATGGCACTTGAAGCCGACACCACCTCCGCCCTCCAATCCCTAATCTCCGAAGCCCGATGAAACAGTTAGTAAGCGAAATACGTTCGATTATTGAATCAGCTCGCACAAATGCCGTGCGCTCTGTCGATTTCTGCCGTGTACAGATGTATTGGCAGATAGGCCGCCGTATAGTAGAGGAAGAACAAGGCGGTCAGGCACGTGCCGAATATGGCAAGAGCCTTATAAAGAATCTTGCCAAAGAGATTGAACCTGAGTTTGGCAGCGGATTCGGACAACGACAATTGGAACGCGCAAGACAATTTTACATTGAATTTCCAATTGCGTCCACACTGCGGACGCAATTCAACTGGAGTCAATATAAGTTGCTCATAGGCATAGCTGATAAAGACAAACGGGAATATTATGAGTTGGAAGCAGCCAACAATTGTTGGACGGCGAGGCAGATGCAACGTCAGATCAATTCCATGCTCTACGAGCGTATGCTTCTGAGCAACGATAAAGAGGCTGTTTTGGCTATGGCTCGCAAGGAAAGAATGCCTGAAACGCCGCAGGAGATTATTAAAGACCCGATGGTGCTGGAATTTCTTGGCTTGGAAAAGAAAGCTCATTATTATGAAAGCGACCTTGAGACTGAACTGATAAATCATCTCCAGGAATTTATACTTGAACTCGGCAACGGATTCACTTTCGTGGCGCGTCAGAAACGTATCTTGCTTGAGGATGATGAGTTCTTCATCGACTTGGTGTTTTACAATCGCCTCGCCCGCAGATTCGTCATTTTCGAGTTGAAGACCGGCGAGGTCACACATCAGGATTTAGGTCAGTTGCAGATGTATGTCAATTACTATGACCGCACAGAAAAGTTGCCGGAAGAGAATCCGACCATCGGCATACTGCTCTGTACGGCAAAGAACGATACCCTCGTAAAGATGACCCTACCGGCCGACAATAACACTATTGTGGCATCGAAATATCAACCCTATCTTCCAACCGAGCAACAACTGATTGCAGAGATAGAGAAAGTCAAAAAAGAATGGGAGGAATCACGATGAAACAGCAATACGATTCATACAAGCCCTCCGGCATCGACTGGATTGGTGATATTCCGAGCCATTGGAAAGCTATGCCTCTAAAACGACAGGGTACAATGAATACTGGACTAACTTTTACTAAGGCAGATTTGGTTGAATGCGGAGATGCTGTTGTAAGTTATGGCCAGATTCATTCATCAAAGAATGATCAGGTAAACTTAACAGAAGATTTAGTTAGATATATCCCTAAATCAATATCAAATGTGTCGGCTTTAGTCCCCCAAGGCAGCTTTATCTTCGCCGATACATCAGAAGATTTGGAAGGTTGTGGTAATGCAGCTTATAACAATTCAGACAGGGTATTGTATGCAGGATATCATACTATAATTTTACGAAGAAAAAACATAGGTGGTAAATATCTTGCCTATTTATTTCAAACCGATACATGGCGTAGTCAAATTCGATCACGTGTATCTGGAGTTAAAGTTTATAGTGTTACACAAGCAATATTAGCAACCACCTCCATCATTCTCCCTCCTCTTGCGGAGCAGGAGGCGATAGCGGCATGGCTGGATGAGAAGTGTCAGGAGATTGATGCCGCGATTGCTAAGGTTGACCGAGAGATTGAGCTGATTGACGAACTGAAACAGAGCGAGATTTCGCGTGTCGTCACTCGCGGCCTCAATCCCGATGCACCTCTCCGCCCTTCCGGCATCGACTGGATCGGCGATATTCCAAGCCATTGGAAATGTATTAAAATAAAACATTTATCACCAGTATTAAGAGGCGCATCACCTCGTCCGATAGATGATCCTAAATATTTTGATGAAAATGGAGAATTTTCATGGGTTAGGATTGCTGATGTTACTGCAAGCGAACGATACCTTGAAATAACTTCTCAAAGGTTATCGACACTCGGTGCCTCTTTAAGCGTAAAGAGATATCCTGGCGATTTATTCCTGTCAATTGCTGGAACAGTCGGGAAACCTATAATCACACGGATAAAGTGTTGCATTCATGATGGATTTGTATGGTTCCCATTACTAAAAATTAATCCAGAATACCTCTACTATGTATTTATGACAGGTCAACCATATCGTGGACTTGGAAAATTTGGGACACAATTAAATCTCAATACCGATACGGTTGGTAACATTTTTATACCGTTACCGCCATCCAGCGAGATAGAACTGATAGTTCGGTTTCTCGACAAGAAGTGCGCCGAGATTGACGAGCTGAAGGCAAAGCTAACCAAAAAGCGGGAGACACTGACGGAACTGCGTCAGTCAATCATCTCGGAAGTCGTGACCGGAAAACGTAAAGTAATTTAATGAAGCGAGGATATGGCTAAAAATGATACCAAACCGGCATTCGTGAAACGTGAAAGCTTCATCAACGGCAAAGAATATGCACAGCTGCTTGGCAAGTTGAAAGAACGCTTCCACCGCTCTCAAATAATTGAAGAACATTATCGAGACTTATTCCTCTGACGAAAATGATTGACACCATGAATATCGACAACGAAACAAAATTTGAACAGCATATCGAGGCTGCCCTTTTAACCTCACCTCTTTATATCAAGCGAAATCCCAAAGATTTCGACATAAAGCATCGTGTGGATCCGGATATGCTGTATCAGTTCCTCCGGTCGCAGACTGACACCTGGGCAAGGATGATAAAGCGATTCAAAAGCGATGATGCCGCTCTCGAAGCCGTAGTCAAGGATTACAACTCTAAGCTCGACAACGGCCATTCGTTGGTGGATATTCTGCGTAAAGGTTTGAAAATACAGGGTATTCCCATCAAGCTGATGCAGACCAAACCGACTCTCGCCGGTGAAGACTCGGCTCTGCATGAGCTTTATCTTGCCAATCGTTTTGCGGTGGTGCGCCAGATGCGTTATTCTCTCGACAAGGCCGACAAGGGAAATGAACTCGACCTCTGTATTCTACTCAACGGTTTTCCGATTATCACCGCCGAACTGAAAAACGAAGGCACCGGGCAGAACTATACCAACGGCATATGGCAATACCGCCACGACCGCGACCCGAAAAATCCGGTGCTACGCACAGCTCTGGTGCATTTCGTCGTCGACAACAATTATGCCTTCATGACCACATTCCTCAACGGCGAGGAGACCGCATTCCTGCCGTTCAATGTGGATTCGGTCAATCCTCAGGTGCCGGGCGATTACGCCACCGCCTATCTGTGGCGTGATATTTGGCAGGCCGATTCTCTGCTAAACATCATTGACCATTTTATCAAGAACGTGCAGAGTGACGGCAAGAGCATTACCTATTTCCCTCGATACCATCAGTTGCGCGTGGTGCGCAACCTTATCAGATTGGTCGGCGAGGATGGTCCCGGTCATAACTATCTTATCGAGCACTCGGCAGGAAGCGGCAAAACAAAGTCGATGGCTTGGCTTGCACACCAACTGGTGAACCTTGTCAATCCCGATCAGACTCCGGTGTTCGACTCAATTATTATGGTGACCGACCGCATCGTGCTCAATGCGAACATGGCCGACGATGTCAATGCATTCGCAACAGAGGCGGGTGTAGTAAAAGATATACGCCGTGGCAGCAAGAAACTCGCCAAGGCTATCAATGAGGGTGGACGCATTATAGTCAGCACAGTCCAGAAATTCAGTTATGCGCTCAGCGAACTGAGACGCGATAAGCACCGCAACTATGCAGTGATTATCGACGAGGCGCATACCGCAATCGGTAATGAGAGTGCTAAAGACTTAGTCGCAGCACTTTCAACAGAAGCTGATATTCAGCAGGCTATGGCTATGGCTGATGCCGATGGATATGACGACCAGATGGATGCTCTGATGGCGTATATGCAGACACAGCGTCAGCAGATGAGTCATATCAGCTATTTCGCTTTCACCGCCACTCCGAAGGATAAGACTTACGCCCTCTTCGGAAAGAAGACCCCGGAAGGATATGTGGCGCATGACTATTATACGATGAAGCAGGCCATCGATGAGAAATTCATCCTCGATGTGCTCCGCAATTATACCACCTACCGGACGATGTTTGAATACATCGAGAAGAATACGGCTCACCCCACTATGGCTATGACCACCGAAGGTATCAGCAAGGAACCGGAGGAGTCGCTGTATAGCGAGAAGAAATCTGTCGCTCTGATACTCAGAAAACTCAACTCTGAGCCGGAAAACATGACCCTGAAGGCGAGACTCGCCCTCAGCTACTTCATGCAGCATACCCGAAATAAAATCGGCGGTAAGGCTAAGGCTATGTTCGTCAGTGATAGCCGAGCATCGGCAGTGCGCTACAAAAAGATATTCGACAATCTGATTGCTGAAGATTACGACAACGAGTTCAAGACTCTCGTGGCTTTCTCCGGCGAGGTAGAACTACCCGACGGCTCGAAATATACTGAAGACAAAATGAACGGATGGGGCATCAAGGATGACAAAATACGCGAGACTTTCGACACGCCGGAGTATCGTATTCTGATTGTAGCCGATAAGTTTCAGACCGGGTTTGACCAACCGTTGCTCCACACAATGTTTGTCGACAAGATGCTGGGCGGAATCCAATGTATCCAGACTCTTTCGCGTCTTAACCGCTGCTATGATAAGGGAGGCGTGAAGAAGGAGGACACAATGGTGATTGATTTCCGCAATGATGCCGATTCGGTGCAGAAGGCGTTCCAGAAATATTATCAGACCACAATACTCATGGGAGAAGTTGATACCCAGCGACTCTATACCCTCCTTGACGACATCAAGGCTTTCAAACTTTACAATGACTCTGAGCGTGACCGGGTGGTTGAATATATGACCCGCCAGGATGTGGCTTCGGCTGTATCACTTTGCAACACCATTGTAAAGGAGCGAGAGACACCATTGAGCAACGATGATAAGGACAAGTATCGCCGACTCGTAAACCGCTACATCCGCAGTTACGGTTTCATGGCTCAATTGCTCTCATATTGCGACCCGGATCTGGAGCGTGAATACATTTTCCTCCGCGCCCTGTACCCTCGTCTGCAATACACACGTGAGACTCTGCCTATGGAGATTCTCGACCGCGTGGACCTCAACAAACTCCGGTTGCAGATGATTATGGAGGGCACAATCGCGCTCGATGAGGAGGATGCGGAATTGAAATCCTCACGTATCGGCGATGTGAAGGCTCCGGCTGAAGATGAGAAGAAATCTCTACGTGAGATTCTTGATATTGTCAATGAGCCATATAAGGGCTTCCTGGATGATCATGACATCGTGCTCCGTCCGCTTAACCGACTGATGCTGACGGATGAGAAGATAAATGAAGCCGTGAGAAGCGGCAATTCTTATGGAGTGCTGCGCGAATTATTCTCGGAGCGCGCGCAGGATCTCGTGCTCGATATGAGCGCTAAGGGGATCGACCTTTATGAGGAGTTTATCAACGACACTCCGTTTGCCCGCGAGTATATCCGTGGTATTCTCGATATGGCGCTGCGTAATAATCAGCAGAGCAGCATCGACCTCGACCTGCATCGACTGGCGGAGAAGATTGTGGCTGAAATTCGTGAAGAGTTTGTTATGCTGGCTCAGACTTCGCGCCGCCTTGATGAAGTGGCGGAGTATCTTATCAATGTGATTCAGACGAGAGCCGCCAAACCGGGACTGAACGGTGCCAACGACCTGCTTATCCATTCGTTCAACCAGCTGCTTTGCAATGAGCGATTGAGCGAACTGGAACGTAGAGTGAATTTCAACACTCTCGTCGGTAAATTCGAGCCTTTCCTGAAGAAGCTATACTATCTGATCAATAACCGCGAACTGACCTCACGTGAAGGCTCGGCCGAGAGCGCTACTTTCTCGGATTGCATTTTCGGTCATGAATCTTTAAAGCGGCTGAAGCACACTACCGATTCTCGCTATTTCCGTTTCCGCGACTATCTGGATAAGGTGCGCAGCTGGAGAAACGATGAGGCTCACAGTGCCCCGGATTTTACCGATGCCGAATTGCGGGAGGCGGTACATATCCTCGTGACCATGTATGCCTTCGTCATATCCCGAAGCATCACCGATCTCGAAATGATCGGGTTATAACCATCCTGTTCTCTCCTGCACAATCTTATTTTACAAACCCCATCTCCGACCCATCCCGATGAAGATAAGCGAAAAATATGCCTCGCTCCCGGTGGCGGCGATTGCCGATGCCGCAATCGCCGCTCTCGAAGAGAAGCCACGCCTTGTTGTGACCGCACCTCCGGGTGCCGGTAAATCCACTCTGCTTCCGCTCGCGCTGTTGGAGGGCTTGCCGCAGGGGAAAATCATTATGCTTGAGCCGCGAAGGCTGGCGGCGCGTCAGGTGGCCGCACGCATGGCTGCCATGCTCGGTGAGCCGACGGGGGAAACTGTGGGATATCGCGTCAGATTCGACACCCGCGTATCTTCGCGCACCCGTATCGAGGTCGTCACGGAGGGTATCTTCGAGCGGCTGCTTGTCGACGACCCGACCCTCGACGGTGTGGCAGCCGTAATTTTCGATGAGTTTCATGAGCGAAGCCTCTCTTCCGACACTGCCCTGACGCTTACTCTGGAGGCGCAGCAGGTGATACGTCAGGATCTGCGGCTCGTCATTATGTCGGCCACGATTGATGCTGAGCCTCTTTGCTCCGGCATTGATGCTTCTCATCTGCATAGCGAGGGACGGATGCACCCGGTGGATATTGTATATGGTTCTGATTTCGATCCGCATGAATGTCACACGGTTGTGGCCCGCGCCATAGTCCGCGCCCATCGAGAGCAGAAGGGTGATATTCTTGCCTTCCTGCCGGGACAAGGGGAGATAGCCCGATGCGCCGCTCTATTGGGCGATTCTCTGCCCGACACCGAGATTCTTCCTCTCTATGGTATGCTTCCACCGGAGAAGCAACGGAAGGTGTTGTCGCCCCCTCTCCCGGGGCATAGGCGAGTAGTGCTCGCCACTCCGGTGGCCGAGACCTCTCTGACCATCGAGGGGGTGGACTGCGTGGTGGATTCGGGACTATGCCGCACACTGCGTTTCGACCCGTCGAGCGGATTGAGCCGCCTCGTCACGGTGCCGATTTCGATTGATATGGCCACTCAGCGTGCCGGGCGCGCCGGGCGTCTACGGCCCGGTATCTGTTATAGGCTGTGGTCGCGGGGAGCGGAACACCGCATGAGCCAATGCCGCCAACCGGAGATTCTCTCTGCCGATCTCGCCCCTACACTGCTCTCTATCGCCGCATGGGGTGAGAGCAATCCTCAGCGCCTCCCTTGGATTACACCTCCTCCGGCAGGTCATTGGGCGCAGGCGGCCTCTCTGCTTCATGATCTCGGCGCAATCGATGCGGCGGGACGCATCACCTCTACCGGGCACCGACTGGCAGCACTCCCCTGCCATCCGCGAATAGCCCGAATGCTGACCGAAGCGGATTCGCCTCGGCTGGCCTGCGACATCGCGGCATTGCTGGAGGAGAAGGATCCGCTCGACAATCCGGCCGATGCCGACATCGACTCCCGCATTGATATGCTCAGGCGTAAACGGACCGGCAATCTCTCCGGTCGCTGGCAACGCATAGCCGACATTGCCGCTCAATATCGGCGCATGATCGGATGCGATGCATCTCCTGTATCGTCAGTGCCATGCGATGCCGGATCCCTGATAGCACTCGCCTATCCTGAACGCATAGCAATGCGCGCCGCCGATGGCCGCTATCGACTGGCCTCCGGTGAGTATGTGACCATCGATGAGCATGACCCGCTATCGCGACATGAGCTGCTCGCAGTAGCCTCTGCCTCTAAACGCATCTTTTTAGCTGCCCCAATCCACCGAGCGGAAGCTGCCGGGGCGGGCCGATGGGTGGAGAATGTGGGCTGGGACAGCCGTAGCGGTCGTGCCGTGGCACGCACCGAACTTCGTGTGGGAGTTCTCGTCATCGAGTCGCGTCAGCTTGACGGTGCCCGCCGACAAGCAATCACCGAGGCCATCTGCCGCGCAGTCCCTAAGCATGGTCTGACGATGTTTGATTTCAACGATGATGTGCAGCAACTTCAGATACGTGTAGCCACCGTGGCCGAATGGCATCCGGAACTCAACCTCCCGCCTGTGGATACCGACACTCTCCTCTCCACCGCCTCCGAATGGCTACCCCTCTACATCGCTGATGCCTCGACCGTGCAGGAGCTGCGAAAAATCGACATCTGCACCGTAATCCAAGGTATAATCGGCTATGAGGCCTCTCAGACTGTGGAGCGGCTGGCACCATCCCATTTCCGACTGCCCGGCGGACGCAACGCCCGTATCGACTACCGCCGTGGAGCGGCCGCCCCAATTGTCAAAGCTCGCCTCCAGGACTGCTTCGGCCTGCACCACACACCCCGCCTCGACGACGGCCGCCGACCCGTGCTGATGGAACTCCTCTCCCCCGGCTACAAACCCGTGCAACTCACCCGGGACCTCGAAGGCTTCTGGCGCACCACCTACTTTGAAGTCCGCAAAGAGCTGCGCCGCCGCTACCCCAAGCATCCCTGGCCCGACAACCCGGAGTGACCTGCATCCCCTCTCTCCCCCCACACACACAACCGAAGACCCCTCCCACAAAGATCTGCTAACCCTGCATTATCTTATGTGGGAAGGGGGCTAAGAGCGCGCTCCTTAAAATAAAGTCTTTGATATCTATGAGAAATGAAGTAATTTTGTATTACGCCATGGTTTGAGTCAGTGCCTTCTACAAAAGAAGGCTAATGGTATCAGACCATAACTTATTTTACACAAGCGACTTCTTACCTGACTATTATAATTATGAACAACGAAATCCTATACGTACTGCTTCCTGACTTCGCTTCACATGAGATGGTTTATCTCATGCAGGCTATCAGCAGCGATGAGCGGCAGTTGAAGTCAGACCCCAAATATCTCAATAAAATTGTGGCGCCATCTATGGAGCCGGTCAAGGCCATCGGCGGTTTCCGGGTATTGCCCGATTATTCCTTTGAGAATATGCCGGATGATTATGCCGCACTCATACTAATCGGAGGCTTCGGCTGGCTCTCTTCAGTAGCGGATATGGTGGTGCCCATTGTGCGAAAGGCATTGCACCGAGGTATAATTGTAGGTGCTATCTGCAATGGAGCATCTTTCATGGCAAAGCACGGATTCCTTAATAACGTAAAACATACCGGCAATGGTCTTGAACAGCTCAAGCTATGGGGTCCGGATTCTTATCTCAACTCCGAAAACTACCTGCATCAACAGGCCGTCTCCGACGGCGGAATTGTAACCGCCAATGGTTCCGGTGTACTCGAATTTACAAAGGAATTGCTGCTGCTGCTTGATAACGATACTCCCGAGCGTATTGAAATGTATTATCAATTCAACAAGCAGGGCTTCTGCTCACTTTTCCCGGGATAAGAGCGAAAAGAAGAAAAGCTTATTATGAAAGTAATTCGCAATGCGATACTGCCTGTGGGCAAAAGCTTTGGGGCGATCAACCTTTTCGGAGTGTTGTTTGCCAAGCGCGATATGCGACTATCACCCGAAGTCATCAACCACGAATTGATTCATTCGGCGCAGATGCGGGAATTGCTGTATATCCCGTTCTACGTGGTCTATCTGATTGAATGGATTCTGCGTCTGATTCAGTGTAAGGGAAGATTCTACGACGCCTACCGTCATATCTCATTTGAGAAAGAGGCATATCGTCAAGGCGACAATCCTGACTATCTGAAGCACAGACTTCCATTCGCCCAATGGCGGTCGCCCAATGGCGATCGCCAGTCGCGGAGCGACTGCACTGCATATTAACCGCGCACTGCTCAGATGATTAGTCTGAGCAGTGCGCGGAAAGCACACCCCATCGTCGGCCAGTCGCGGAGCGACTGCACTATCCATTCTGTCACGGAGAGTCACTGTGCTTTGCGCCCCAACCAAGACGGTATAAATAGTGCAGTCGCTCCGCGACTGGCAGACAGTGGTGGAGGCCTCTCCGTAGACATCTCGCGCTATCGCACGAGATGTCTACGGTTAATATGCAGTGCAGTCGCTCCGCGACTCTCAGTCCTGGTGGGTCTCCGACCCACCAGCATATCGGATTCTTGCACCCTCTTCACCTCATTACACATTGGGAGGAGGCGCGAAATCCTGCACCGGCTTTAGCTGAGGCTGAGGCTGATGGCTACAGCTCGGCCTGAAGGAATTCTATCATCTTGTCATTTTCGATTGCCGACATCAGGTGGGTGGCGTCATCCAGGAAAAGATGCGATGACTTCTGTCCATTGGCTTTCAGTCGGCGAATGCCGCTTTTCATGGATGCCGCACAAGTGTCGTACCCTCCCCCTATCACCATCACTTTAGCCTTGATACGGTGAAAATTATTCACGTCCGTGGAGATATACACCAGATTTTTGAATCGATTGCCATAGCCGGCATATGCCACATCTACCGCCGAACCACCATTGCTCAGGCCGAGCAGCGACAACTCGTCACTGTCGATTTTATAGCCATCCGCCTCAAGCATCGGAATATAGTGAGTGAATAGCGCATTTATATCAGAGCGGTTATAGAAGCCCGATCTATCCTTTGTGCCAAAGACCACCACTATCTTGTCGTCGATCCCATCGAGCATCGCCGGGTACATCCTGAAATTACCGAGAAAGCCATGCGCGAAGAAGACTACCGGATAACTCTTATCGGCATCATAATGCTTGGGCTTGATTATGTAGGCCGTACGTGTAGGCGTCTCCCCCACTACATTGCTACTCTGCGCATAAGCACCCGATAGGGGCGACTCCAGCCTCATGGCAAGTGAATGGTAGATTGTGACGAGCTTATGCAATTGCAGGTTTTTCAGCTCGACGTCGTAATTCTTAAGGAGGCCCTCTTTAATCTGCAACATATTCCTCCACGGCGATAATGGCACCATCAGCCCCATAGCACACAGGGTCTCTTCCGGCAACAGTATATTTACCAGCCAGTGATGAAATGGAGGACTGATACGGTTATAGTTCTCGTCAAGATACACTGTCCGCACTCTGTCGGTAGGGAGCGCAAACGGTCGCGGCATCAACATGAGCGTCAGAACGGCCAAGACACCCACCAACATGCGGTAAGCATATCTCCATATCGGCCGCAGATACTCCTTGAGTCGGCCTCTCCACATCAGCACCAGAACAAGTGCTATCACTGCCGAATGAAACAGTGAACCCGGCAACAACATAATAATCACCAGGATTACGCTAATAATCTTTTTCATTTCATAAGTAGGTTTATTTCAACTAATTATTTTCCGGCGGCTCGGTCTGTAGTTTCCGGCCAAGTTTCGTGGCATATTCCACGATTCGCCCCAGACGATTGTAACCGATGAGGCGACATACGCTCTCCGTCAGACGTCCGTATTTTCGATAGAACAGGTTAAACATCAGATAGGCTGACCGGTTGTGCGACGGCAGACGGCGGAGGATGTTGCGGAAGGAATACACCTCATCATAGACTCGCAGATATCCCTCATACAGTTCCTCGGGTGTCATTCTCATCGGTCGGAACACCACGCAGCTCGTGGTGTAGTTATTCTGGTCGGCATCCATGATTCTCCCTTCACTCTTCAGATCTGCGTGTTGCCGGGTGCCGGGATATGGTGTCAGGATATGCGATGTCACTGTCTCGATCCTGTTTCTTACGATCCAGTCTATGGTGTGGCGGAATGTCTCGGGGGTGTCGCCGTCAAGACCAAACACAAAACTTGCGTTTATCATTATGCCTCTTTTATGTATTTCGGCACACAGGCGCTCGTATCCCGCTATCGAATTCTGATGTTTGTTTGACCGGCTGATTGACTCACTGTTAAGGCTTTCAAGACCTATGAACAGCGATGTGCATCCCGATGCCTGCATCAGATCAAGCATTCCCGGTATCTCTACGACATTTGCACTCACCGCAGCCTGCCACTTCAGTCCCATCGGGCGGATTGTCTGCAGAAATTCACGTGTCCATTGAGGGTTGCCGATGAAATTATCATCGATAAACATTATATGCCGCCGCTTCAGGAAGCGTATCTCATCAACGACATCACTTATCGGCCGGTTCACATATGAGTTGCGGATGTTATCGCAACTGTTATAGCAAAAACTGCACTTGAACGGACATCCCCGGCTCGTAGATATGATATTCACATAGAGATATTTCCCGGCATCCACCATGTCGTAGGCCGGACCGACTATCTGCGATGGGAGCAGTTTGACACAACGATACTCCGGTTTGAGAGTCCCGTCATTCATGTCATGTATGATATCGGGCCATGTGCCTTCGGCAAACCCGATACATATCACATCAAACAACCCTCTGGCACTTGCCGGATCTGACGTGATCTGAATGCCTCCGGCCACTACCGGTATGCCTCGACTGCGGAATATCGCGGCAATCTCGGCTGCGCGCGGCAATGTATCGACAGTTACCGTAATCCCTACAATATCCGCATCCTCACTCTCAAAATCGCAGTGCTCTACGTTCTCATTAAGCAGACGGATATCATTACCCTTCCTTACCACATTTGCCACAGTCAGCAGACCAAGCGACGGAGACATACGCGTCTTAAGCGTTGTGTCCATCGGTCGCATTTTCATTTTCGGCTGTATAAGAGTAATTTTCATAATCTGAACATCGACATGCCATTAGCTATCACAATTTGATTCAGCTTTTTGACAAAGTCTACGATGTAATACCATTGCCATATAAAAGGTAAACGGAGAGCAAACAATATAATTAGATATGCAAAGTACAATCATCATTCTCTCAAAAGTTAGAACGCGTTCCATAAATTGATTCATACTACGTTTACCTTTTCATGTTTTTTGGTATTTAATATTGATCAAACATAAGTAGCAGCTGCTTATATAAAAAACCAAACGTATGAAAGGATTAAATGACCAAACTTCTGAAGAGAAGCATGATGTCGGCAATAGTTTTGTCGATGTAATTCTGCTGATAGTCTTCTGGTCGACTATCTCCCCGCTTATGCTGGCAGTAAACAGGAATGAAAAGTACATGAAAAAATGGGTGATGTGGCTCCTTATAGTCTTTTCGCCTACTACACTTAATATCCTGACTCTACTGATACTGCCGGGCTCTGTGATGGATGTCTTCATCAATATGATACAGAAATGGGGGTATGCAGTAAATACGGAAATGAGTCCGGTACTGCAGCAGTTCGGCCACAGTAAACTCGTGTTGTTTCTCCAATCGATGTTCCTTCCGGTCTACGCGGTCTGTGTGGCCGTTTTATTAGTGGCGATGGGTGTCACCGGCTGGAATTATAATGAAGCATCCGTGTATATCTGTGAATATTTCGAACCACTCTCATGTGCGGCGGTTGCACTTGTTATCGCCCTCATCATATTGTGCAAGTTGCCGAAGATGAATGTGCGAGGCCGGATTATCTCAATGATACCTCTGGCGGTGGAACTGTTTATGATCCGACAGAATGTAAACATCTATTTCGAGCGCAAGGCCACCTATGCCGGCATGAGCATCAATGAAATCTTCAGATATGTCGTAGACTATCTTTTGACGATGGCAAGGGACACGGATACCAATTACGTGCTGGCAAACATGTATGTCTATATCCTCCCAATGCTGATAATCCTCATCGTGGGCTATATCGCAAGAATAATATATAATAGAAACCGCAAGGTCAAAACGGCGCCACGCGTAGTCGCATCAACCGAACCATCATAAGAACGCGTCCTTGACCCGGATTCCAGCGGTATTGATTCTGAAATTTGTTTGTACAAGATTTTATGCCCAACTTTGTAAATATCATCATAAGGATATTTATACCCATATATAAGACATAAATATCCTCATAATGATACTTACAAACAAATCATTAGCTACACTTGATGTAATCAAGAATCTCTGCATAAGGCTTCGCGATTACAGATTGAGACTGCGCATGACCCGTAAGGAAGTTTCAGAAGCCGCATCTATCGGCACGACCACTCTCTACATGACCACTCTCTATAGGTTCGAGGCGGGGATCCCCACCGTCCCTCCAGTCGCGGAGCGACTGCACTGCATATAAACCGTGTACAGCTCGGGCAACGCCCGAGTTGTGCACGGAGAGAGTCATCCCCATCGTCCTCCAGTCGCGGAGCGACTGCACTGCATAAACCCTGCAGCCGGAGTAATATCAAAATTTGGTGAATACGCTGAGCGGTGCCATATCACTCAACCATGGCGTAGTATAAGCCTTAGAGCGCCGCCCCTACGACCCCGAAATTTTAAGGAACGCGCTCTAATTCACTCCGCACATAATCTCTATAGCACTCATCACGATACTGATACCAGTCTTCAAGAAGCCCGTAATCGGCCATGACTTCCTTGAAGGCACCGAAAGGATGACGACTGTCAATCGCCCTCTGCACGTCTTTTACAAACAGCGGACCCTTGGATCTTTCGTTCGCAAAATCCGCCATCCAGTCTATCTGCTTCCGTGTTCTAGGAGGTTCGATCTCATCCGGAAGGTCAAATATCTCCCTAAGATATTTCACTTCATCTATCTCCCAATCGAGCAGTACTTCCTCTATATCTTCGGATAGTTCTGCCATATCCAAATACTCCTCGTATTCGGCAAGCTGATGCTGATGTACCTCTCCGTATGAAAGACTTTTAAGATCATATCTTATGGTGCAGCCAATGCTCATACCATCCGCTACCAATTTTACAAACTCCTCTATATTCTTTGCCTTGTCCATAGTTCAGTTCAGTTTGATTTTTCGGAGCTCTTCCATTAGAGCGTTCCTTAAAATTTCGGGGTCGTAGGGGCGGCGATTTTTGAGTAGATTTTGCGAGTCGAAGAAGGAACGATGCGGGCATCGTGACTGATGAGATCTCGCAAAATACGCCAAAAAGCGCCGTGGAGAGGTAACTTTTACACTCGAAACCTCCCCGACTCCAATAAAGGAATTATTATATTTCTTTCTCAAGCAGCTGTATGATGTGTAAATAAATCCCAATCAAAGCTATAAATCATAAACGGCTTTTTAACATACATATTACTCCAGCTGTAAGATGAAGTTACCTATGGTCTC
>JAIDKG010000063.1 GCA_029051525.1 Muribaculaceae bacterium | reverse complement strand
CCCCTCAGCCGCCCCGAGCACGCCCCCCGGCCTGCCTGGCCCTGCGCCGGAGCGCAAGCGAACGGGAGCCCCTCTCCCCAAAATTCAACATTCAAAATCCCTCCATTCAAAATTAAGAAAGATGCCACGTCTCTTCCTATTGGATGCCTACGCTCTGATATTCCGGGCCTACTACGCCCTGATCAAGATGCCCCGCATCACTCGCGACGGCTTCAACACATCAGCCATCTTCGGATTCGTCAACACCCTTGAAGAGGTGCTCCGCAAAGAGAATCCCTCGCATATCGCCGTATGCTTCGACCCCCAGGGACCCACATTCCGTTCGCGTGCATATGCCGACTATAAAGGTGAGCGCGAAGCAACTCCCGAAGATATCAAACTCTCCATCCCCTTTATCAAGGATATCATCTCGGCCTACAATATCCCCATCCTCGAGGTGCCCGACTTCGAGGCCGACGATGTGATAGGCACTATGGCACGCCGGGCGGAGAAAGCCGGATTCACCACATATATGATGACCCCCGACAAGGACTTCGGACAGCTCGTGAGTGAGTCGGTGATACAATACAAACCCGCCTACCGCGGCCAGGACTTCGAGCTTCGCGGCGAGCAGGAGGTCTGCGAGCGATATGGCATAAGCCGCACCGAGCAGGTAATCGACCTTTTGGCTCTGATGGGCGACAAAATCGACAACATCCCGGGATGCCCCGGCGTGGGGGAGAAAACCGCCGCAAAACTAATCAATGAGTTTGACTCGGTCGAGAACCTCATTGAGAATACCGACCGCATCAAAGGGGCGCTCCGCAAGAAGGTGGAGGATAATGCCGAGCAGATTCGATTCTCGAAATTCCTGGCCACCATCCGCACCGATGCCCCCGTCGAGGCCACCCCGGAATCGCTCGAACGCCGCCAGCCGGATATAGACCGGCTTATGGAGATTTTTGAGCGGCTGGAATTCCGCCAGTTGGCCGACCGCGTGAAGCGCCGCCTCGGCATAGACTCCTCCGAGGCTGCACCTAAAAAGAAGTCCACCACCGCATCCGGCAAGGAGAAAACGGAAAAGTCCAACACATTCCCCACATCCCTCTTCGATTTCCTCGACAATCCCGATGAGGAGAATACCGACGTCACCTCAGCAGAGGCCGCCACATCCGCAGAGATCGTAGAGACCACAGTAGTCGATTCTCCCGAAAAGCTCCGCGCCATGCAGGAGGCCATCCTCACGCAGAGCGAAGTGGGACTCTTTATCCTCACCGAGGGTGAGAATGATGTCACCTGCCGGTGGGGAGGCACTGCCATCGCCCTCCCCGACGGTCGCGCATGGTATATCGACAGCTCTTTGGCCGAGGCCGAAGCGGCGCTGCTCGACCTGCTTGCCCGCCCCGACCTGCTGAAAGTCACCGATGCCGCCAAACTCACCTATGTCGTGGCCTCCCTGCGCCGCAACGATGAGGCTCCGGCACTGCTCAACTTCTTCGATGTGACACTGGCTCATTATCTCCTGCAGCCGGATATGCGTCATTCGCTCGACCTTATTGCATCGGCCATACTCAACATCACCCTCCCCCAGCTCCCCGACCTCACGCCGCGCAAAAGCCGCAGTAAAGAGGCTGCGCCGGCCGCCACACCGCAGATGCTCGCCGCCGCGGCGGCTCCGCGTGCACTGGCTATCCTACGCATGCATCAGCCCCTTATCGAGGCTCTGCGCCGCGAGCAACTGATGAAAGTATATGAAGATATCGAGGCTCCCCTCGTGCCCGTGCTCGCCGAGATGGAACTTACCGGAGTATGCATCGATGTGGAGGCTCTCAATGAGGCCGCTGCAGTGATGCAGGGGCGCCTGGCCGACCTCGAAAAGGAGATCCACACCCTCGCCGGCGAGGAATTCAATATCAGTTCGCCATCAAAAGTGGGTGAGATTCTCTTCGACCGCCTGCGCCTCGACGAGAAGGCCAAACGCACCAAGACCGGCCAATACTCCACCTCCGAAGAGATTCTGGAGAAAATCGCCCCCAAACATCCCATAGTGGGTAAAATCCTCGAATACCGCCAGCTCAAGAAACTCCTCAACACTTATCTCACCGCCCTCCCGGCCGCCATCAATCCGGCCACCGGACGCGTGCATACCAACTACAACCAGAGTGTCACCGCCACCGGACGCATCTCCTCCTCCAACCCCAATCTGCAGAACATTCCGGTGCGCGAGGAGGTGGGGCGCGAGATACGCCGCGCATTCATCCCCTCGCCGGGCAATCTCTTCCTCTCGGCCGACTACTCGCAGATTGAGCTCCGTCTCGTGGCCGACTTCGCGGCCGACCACACCATGATCGACGCCTTCGCCACCGGCAAGGATATCCATGCCATCACAGCCGCCAAGATCTACCATAAAGAGGATGCAGCCGATGTCAGCCCCGATGAGCGCCGCAAGGCGAAGACCGCCAATTTCGGAATCCTCTACGGCATATCGGCCTTCGGCCTGGCTTCGCGGCTCAGCATCCCCCGCGCCGAGGCCAAAGAACTTATCGACAATTATTTCGAGCAATTCCACACCATCCGCAAATATATGTCGGATTCTGTGGAGGCCGCACGTGAGAGTCTCTATGCCATCACCCGCTTCGGCCGCAAGCGCCGGCTCCCCGACATCAACAGTAAGAATCCGGTGGTGCGCGGATATGCGGAGCGCAATGCCGTCAATGCCCCCATTCAGGGCACAGCGGCCGACATAATCAAGATTGCCATGATTGCCATCCACGCCGAGATGAAACGCCTCGGACTGAAATCGAAGATGATAATGCAGGTGCATGACGAGTTGAACTTCGATGTCGTACCCTCCGAACTCCCTGTGCTTCAGCAACTCGTGGAGCGCCTCATGGCCGCCGCATGGACCGGCCGGGTGCCCCTCACGGCCGAAGCCGGTGTGGCCGGCAACTGGCTCGACGCCCACTGATGCCCTTTGCGTGTGTGCCAAAATAGAAGCCCCGCACTACGCTATATCCTTAAGAGCGCGTTTCTTAAAATTTCGATATTTTTGTTTCGTTACTTGGAAACAATTTAGTAAATTTGCAGTGTTATATACTGAATGATGGAAGCAAACAAATTAAACATCTTATTGACTGACGAGGCTAAGGCGTTTATACGCTCTCTCCCCGAAAAGGCAAAAAAGAAAGTAATCTTTAATATCTGCAAGGTTGAGGGTGGAGAAAGGGATAACGACCTTTTCAAAAAGCTCAATGATTATATTTGGGAGCTTCGCACTTCATATAACGGAATGTGCTACCGTCTATTAGCCTTTTGGGATAAGGAACGCCGAGCATTGATAATTGCCACTCATGGATTTGTAAAGAAAACATGGAAAGTTCCTCAAAAGGAAATTGACAGAGCAGAAGCCATTATGAAACAGTATTATAGCAACGAATAAAATTCAAAAGATATGGCAAGAATGAATCTGACCCCCGCAAATGAACTCGTTGACGAGGTTTGGGGACAAATCGGAACCCCAGAACGTGATAAAATGGAAGCGCAGCTCAAGGAAGAACTTAACGCCTATTTCGTAGGCGAAGCCATAAAAAAAGCTCGTCAAGCTCAAAATCTAACTCAAGAAGAATTAGGTGAGCGTATAGGCGTGCAACGTGCGCAAATTTCAAGACTTGAAAAAGGGAAGAGTGTTATAACTCTTTCAACAATGAGCCGCGTATTTAAAGCATTAGGCATTAAATCCGGTATTCTTGATTTAGGGACAGTTGGGAAGGTGGCACTTTGGTAGCAATATGCTTTGTGTCACACATATGCCATCCGAAGAATGATATTTGATGGCAATACATAACATGACTTTAGGGCGCGTTCCTTAAAATTTCGCCGCCCCTACGGCCCCGAAATTTTAAGGAACGCGCTCTTACTTAAAAGAGGTTGCGCCAATGGCGCAACCTCTTTATAAGATGTGGGCTGTCAGACCGGATTGGACTGACAGTAAGAGATGGGTCGGGATTTATTTGATCACCTGCTTCACAGCCTTGCCGTTGTCGTAGACCACGATGGCCACGCCACGGAAGTCTTCGCTCACCGGACGACCCTGAAGGTCATAGATGCCGGCCACATTGGCTGATGCGGCTACAATCTCCTCTACACCCGATGTATCGGTAGTTTTGAATACTGCTGTGAATTCGAAGGTATCACCATCGGTGTTGGTGATTTTTACCTTTACGCTCTCCTCGGCAGTGGGAAGATTCTCAGTGCTGTATTCGAAATGCATCTGGATCTGACCCTCCTTCATATTCCAGGGCTGATCTACAATCCACTGATCGCCATCCTGTTTCGGCATGAAGCAGGTGCTTGTGCAGAAATTGTAGTTGGAGGCCGTCGATGTCACGTATGTGTGCATGAACGAAGAGCTCACTACATCCGGATGACATACTGCTTCCCACTTGAAGTAATTGAATTCGGGCATTGAGGTGCAATTGAAATCAGCGTTGGTGAATTCAATGGTAGCACCATTCTCCAGGGGTGTGCCATTGTTGGTCACCTCCAGCTTGGCCTGAGCCGATACAGCCACCAAGGCAGCAGCTGCAAGCGTAGTAAAGATTTTCTTCATATATCTGTTGGTTTGAAATTTGGTTGTGCGGTTGTGGTTAGCCCGGAGGCTGAGAGTGCCGTCGCGCTGATGCGCCGGATTGCGTCAGCTTTCCGACCACAAAGATAAGAGTATTCTTCCGAATAAGAGAAAAAAATACTTTAAAAAATCTAAAAAAAACACCCTCCACTGTTGGAATCCGAAAGTTTTTACTAATTTTGTGGCAGTAGAAAAGGCCTGCATCTCGCACCAAATAATGGTTTTTCTATCATTTTGATACTATTAACCCAAATACTGGCTCGATTGTCTACCTACAGCCGACCAAATGCCAACATAACAGGGAAATACCTGCCATATTTTGCATTAAAATGAAATCGGTATTTCCACCCCTCGTGGCAGTGAACTTACAATCATTACCACGGTGGAGGCAGAGTAGACGGCACTTATCAACGTAACAGTTTTTTACATCTAACATCTACATAGAATGAAGGTTCTAACTTATCTCTCTGCTGCGGCGCTGGCCATGACAGGCATCTCCGCCTACGCAGCCGACCTCCCCAAGGTCGAAAAGCCCGTGGCCGGAAAGCAGGTGATCCTCACCAAGATTTCCGACAATGGCAAGTGGGCTATCTCCGAGACAGGTAGCACAACCGATGGCGACCTGCGTCCCACCGGAGGTGTGATCTACAACATGGATACCTACGAGCAGACCGACATCTCCCACTCATCGGGCCTGTCGGGTGTAAGCGACATCTCCAACGACGGTACCATCGTGGTGGGTGAATGCAATGGCCGCCCCGGCTACTGGACCAAGGGAAAGGGCTGGCAGAATGTGGAGATGGCTGCAGGCATGGACCTGGGCCGCTTCAACGCCGTGACCCCCGATGGCCGCTATGCCGTGGGCTATTACACCTCTTCCAAGGATCAGTACAAGGCCAAACCGATGGCCTATGATCTCAAGACAGGCAAAGCCCTCGACCTGACCGGCATCCCCCATCTCGACATGACTCATGAAGACAAGGACATGAATGTGTTCTACGGCATCTCACCCGACGGCCGCTATATGGTCGGTGAGATCTCGCAGTCCTACCTCATGCCTACAGCTCTCTGCAGCTACGTCTACGACCGTGAGACCCAGACCTACGACTTCATCGGTTTCCAGGACTACGACGACAAGCCCTGGGTGCCCGACGTGCCGAACCTCTACTTCGTGGATGCCCCCTCAATGTCGAACAATGGCGAGTGGGTCACCGGTTTCGCTTACATGGTGACTCCCATCCCCGGCAGCGAGTGGGCCAACGAGGCCTACCACACTTTCCTCTACAATGTAAAGACCAAGGAATTCACTCTCTATAGCGACAGCTCAGATGCCGACATCTCCTCTTATGCAGTGAGCAACGACGGCGTGGTCTATGGCGCATCTCCCGCCCAGAACCCCTATGCTTTCGCATCGGTGCGCTCGGGGAAATACTTCATCACTCTGGAGCAGATCTTCCGCCAGGTCTACAACTATGACTTCAACACCGTGACCGGCTACGCCAATACCGGTAAGGTGGTGGATATCTCCAACGACGGCAAGACTCTCATAGTGCTCCCCAACAACAATGAGACCTATGTGCTCCGCATGCCGGAACCCCTCTCTGAGGCTGCCGCCCGCGTGAAGCTGCTCGGCAACTACTCTGCTACCCCCACCGAGGGTGTGAAGCTCTCTCGCCTCACCAACATCACTCTGAATTTCGACCGCAACCTCAAGCTTGCCACCAATGATTTCAGCGGTATCAAATTCGCTGCAACCGATGGCTCCGAGAGCTACAGTCCGGTAGCCACTCAGGGTGTGGCCGTCGACGGCAAGAAGCTCATCATCACTTTCCGCTCGCGCAATCTTTCGGATGCCAAGGAGTATGAGCTCATCATCCCGGCCGGAACAGTGCAGATCGATGGCGATGCCGATCAGACCAACGAGGCTATCAAAATCTCCTACTTCGGTCGTGCCAACACTCCGGTGCAGATGGTGTCTGCCTCTCCGGCCGATGAGTCGTATCTCACTCTCTTCGACCTGACTCGCAGCCCGCTCCTGCTCACATTCGATGCTGAGCTGAAGGTTGTGGAGGGCGCCCGCGGCTATTTCTACCGCAACGATGAGGAGACTGCTTTCTGCATGCTCAATATCGCAGTGTCGGGCAATCAGGCTCTCGTATATCCCACTTCGGGCCAGAACCTCTACCTCGACACCGATTATCATGTGGTGATCCCGAAGGGTTCGCTGTCGGATATCTCGGGCGGTGGTCTCAACGATGAGATTTCCCTGACTTTCCATGGCGCCTATAAGCGTGAAATCGTACCTGACGACAAGTACCTCTTCAAAGAGAATTGCGATGATTATAGCCAGATGATGTTCTACGAGGGCGACTATCTGCAGCCCGACGTGGTGCCCGCTTCATGGGGCTTCACCAAGGATACCACACCCTGGCTCATCGTATCTGACGCAGGCAAGACCGATATGGCATTCGCCTCCCACTCGATGTATTCTCCCGTGGGCCAGTCTGACGACTGGATGGTAATCCCGCAGATCCTCATCCCGGATGCCAACTGCTACCTCGAGTTTGACGGTCAGAGCTACCTCTTCGATACTGAAGACTATATCGACGTATTCATCTTTGAGAGCGACAACGTCTACAACACCCTCACCAAAGATATCATCTCCGAGATCCGCAACAATGGCAAGCATGTGATGCACCAGCGCCTCACACCCGGCGAATCGGAAGATGATATGGAGGGTGACTGGACCAACTACAAGTTCGACCTCACCGACTACGCCAACAAGAACATCTACATCGCCTTCGCCAACCTCAACGCTGACCAGAGCGCCGTGATGCTCGACAACATCCATGTGGTTCACGAGAATGATTTCTACACCACATTCAAGACTCCGGCCCGTGTCGTGGCTCAGGAAAGCGTGAATGTGAGCGGTGAAGTCATCTTCAACAATGAGTTCGATCCCATCACCAGCCTTGAGCTCACACTCCTCGATGCCGAGAAGACCCAGATCGACCGCATCACTGAGAGCAATGTCAACTTCAAGGCGGGCGACAGCTACAACTTCGACTTCTCCAAGCCCCTCCCCCTCACCAAGGGTGAGACCAACACCTACTTCGTGGAGGTGAAAGCCAACAACCAGACTTCCACTCTGACTTCGACCGTCAACAACCTCACATTCCAGCCCGAGCGCAAGATTGTGCTCGAGGAGTACACCGGCTCTGAGTGCGGCAACTGCCCGCTCGGTATCCGTGGCATGGAGAATATCGAATCGATCTATCCCGGCTCGATGATCGCCGTGACTATCCGCACTTATCAGAACGACAAGCTCGGCACCGGCATGGGCGCCTACAGTCAGGCTCTCGGCCTCGACAACCTCGGTGCTCCCTCGGCTATCATCGACCGCAACGAGACCGGCTATCCGATGATCCAGGTGGAGGGTGACTACCGCTTCTCCGGTGTGGGTGTGCCCAACGGCGATACCGGCAAGGATGAGCGCCTCTGGCTCGACATCTTCCGCGACCGCTACGAGAGCCCCGCTGAACTCGGCATCGAGCTGAAGTCGGAGATCATCGACGACACAATCGACGTGAGCGTGCAGATCACCAACGCCCTCAACCAGTATCGCGCCAACTACAATGTATTTGCCGTGATCATTGAGGATGGTCTGACCACATACCAGCAGAACTACATGAGCAAAGTCACCGATCCCGACCTCGGCGAATGGGGTGCAGGCGGTCGTTATGGCACTCCGCTCGTGGTGCCCGTGGAGGCTCACAATGTGGCCCGCGCCACTTGGGGCACTACCTTCAATGGCACTGCCGGTCTCTACCCGACCAAGATGATGGCCGGCGAGACATTCGACGCTCACTTCACCATGAACATCCCCGAGGCAATCGAGAACCGCGATAACTGCAAGGTTGTGGTGATGGTGCTCGACGGCGGCACATTCCGTGTGATCAACGCCAACCTCGTGGCCCTCAACGGCCAGACCGGCAAATGGGATGGCGTAGAGACCGTAAGCGACAGCAATGAGGCCAATGTAAGCATATCTGCCCGGGAGGGTAAGATTGTGGTCAATGGCAACGGCAACTACAATGTGGCTGCCTACGACATCGCAGGCTCTGCACTCTTCTCGGCCAAGGGCAACGGCCTCTCCACCTACGCTCTCAACGGCTTCGAGGGTGTGGTGATTGTGAAGGTGACCGATGCCAACGGCAACAGCAAGTCGGCCAAGCTGATGGTTAAATAATATCGACTGATATTTCAGAATATCCCTAATTCACCGGCCCGGTCATAATGTCCGGGCCGGTGTCACAAGAGGGCGTTCCAAGAGGGCGTTCCTTAAAACTCGAATCTTACTATGAATAAATTTTTTACCGTTATCACCACTGCGGTAATCGCTGCCTCTATTCCGGCATCGGTCATGGCCGATCCGATCGTGATGGGCGATGAAAACCGCGTGATCGAGGCGGGTGTGGAATATCTCATCCCCTCATTCAAGCAAAGCTCCGGCATATACACGTCACCCGTGGCGAGCCGTATCTATCTCTCGGGCGCACAGGACCTCAACCCCTACACCAGTCCCGACCATTCACCCGAGAGCCTCATCATCACCAACAATCTCGACAATACCGGCCACGAACGCTGGTTTGATGCCCTGGAGGGACAGGTGATCTATTTCTACACATCGTTCGCAATGAATGAGAATGTGTTTGTGCTCTATCAGGAGGGTGTGACCGACAAGCCCCTTGAGATAAGCCTGCTCCAACCGGCCGAGAACCAACGAGTGGATTTCAACAACTTCCCCTCCATCACCGCCACATTCAATCAGGA
Organism: Muribaculaceae bacterium; assembly: GCA_029051525.1. GTDB lineage: Bacteria > Bacteroidota > Bacteroidia > Bacteroidales > Muribaculaceae > Lepagella. The sequence goes on along the minus strand of JAIDKG010000063.1, from coordinate 24,489 downwards.
AATAAAGCTGGCCTCATCGGCAGCTACAATAACATTTACCGACCGCCTCTCAGGCGAGAAGATGGCGATTCCCACCCGCGCCACAGCAGGCGGACAGACACTCACCGTGTCGATGTACAACCAGCTGCGCCCCTACATGGCAGCCGGCAATATCACCAACGGTGATGAATACACCGTCACTGTAGCCGGACTTACCACAAAAGAGGGTACCCCCTATGCCGGTGCCGATGCCGACGGTAATGTGGTGTTCACATATCTCTGCGGCGCACTCCCCGTGACGGCTACCCAACAATTCTGCCCGGAACCCTTCATGAGCTATTGGCCTCAAGGTGCGCCGGAGGGTATCTTTACAATGGAATTTGACGCCGACCTGATGGACGACGGCAAGACCTTCGTAGAGCTCGGATGGGGCAACATGGAGGGCAACGACGGTGAGTACTATGCCGAGCAGATTGTCTGCAAAATCGACGGCAATAAGCTTTCGGCCGATTTCACAGGCAAACTCCGCACTCCGGCCACTATGACCCCGATGTTCCCCAACGCCAGCTACAGCACCATGTCGATCAAGCTCAACAATGTGCGCGACAAGAGCGGCATGCCGGTGGCATCGCCCGGACAGGGCACGATAGGCTCATATTCCTTCCTGTCGAACTATAAGCTTGTGGAGCGTTCGCTGGTAATCACCGAGTTCTCACCCGCAAGCGGCTCGCTCCTCTCGGATGCTAAGAATGTGAATGTCTGGATCTCCGGTCTGAAGGCTATCCGATTCGACGGCTTCACTCTCACCATCACCGACAAGGACAACAAGGTGTCGACCCGCACCATTGCAATGAAGGATGTAGATGTGATCTATTCCGATGAGAATGAGGGTGAATATGAGTTCCCGATGCCGGCCGATGTGCTCGCCAATGCCAAAAGAGTGGAGATTACACTTTCAAATTTAGTGTCGCTCGATGGCTATGACCACGACAATGACGTGCGCTGCATCTACGGCGGATTCACCGTGCTCAGCTCCACTCCGCGCAATGGCGAATCGCTGGCCCTGCTCGCCGCAGGCTCCGAAATCTCCATGCGCAATAATCTCAGCGCCACCTATCCCTCGCTCTATGTGGAATATCAGGTGGAGGATGCCGACCACTCCAACGGCAACCCTGTGGTGAAAGCCGCCACATGGATGAACCGCGCCGAGGATGGCTCCTACACAGCCTCAGTGGCTCGCGACGTGAAACTCATTGCCGGCCATGACTACAAGGTAGTCTTCACTGCCTGGGAGAATGAGACCACCCGCAACATCACGCCCGAGCAGAATCTCGGCTCCGACTATATCATCATCAAGGGTCTCACACCCGCCTATCGTTATTCTTCGCTCACACTCTCCTCTACAGTGCCCGCCGAGAATGACGTGCTCTCCGATGAGGTGAGCGAAATCCGCCTCTACTTCGACGGCTATGTAAGCCTCGGCAAATACACCGGCTCCGACCTGCGCACATTCATCAACCTCGGCTATGGCGAGACACTTCCCTTTAAGGAGGTTACACCCATCCAGCCGATTGATGCCGAAGGCACTACTGTGGCCACCGAGTGGGTGCTCACTCTTCCCGACAACTATGTGGCCTCGCTCACCGGTCCGCTCGACATCTCATTCACAGCCTACGACCAGGACGGCATTCAGCTCCGTGGCAACGAGGGTGAGGAGGAGAATGCCTGCTATCACTTCTCCTGGCAGGTGGCCGGACAGTTTGCCACTGCCGAAATCGCGCCTGTCGGTGAGTTCCCCTACTCTTCAGTAAGCGAGTTTACAGCATCCCACGAGGCCGGAATCAACCTCAGCTGGAATCTGCCCATTGAATCGGCCGTAGTGATGATGGGCGATGAGGTAGTGGCCAATGTCAGCAAAGTGAATATCCCCGAAGCCGATGCTTCCGAGAAAGTGACCTCGCTCACACTCTGCCTCGACAAGACTGTAAATGTGAAGGGTAAATTCACACTCGTCATTCCCGAGGATTACTTCGTGTTTGGCGAGCAGACAGCCATCCTTACCGGAGCTGCCCAGACAATCGAGTTTGAGATTGTGGAGGGCACAGGCGTAGAGACCATCACCGATGCAGCTTCGGCCGATGTCTACACTGCCACCGGCATCCTGCTGATCCGCAATGCCGATGAAGATGCAATCCGCGCGCTGGCTCCCGGCCTCTACATCATCGGTGGCCGCAAAGTCATGATCCGATAAGAGATAATAGATTAGAGCGCGACGCGCAGATAAATCTTATGCAAAATACTGTTAAACTCTGAAAAAAATCCCCTTGCTATTGCAGGGGGATTTTTTTTTGATTAAATTTGTTACCGATAAAGTGATGGGGTTACACATACCCATTTGATGGGGTTGCACATACCCATTGTATCAACCATTGTATCAACCATCACATCTATCATAGTAGACCATCAGATCCAACCTAAGCCTTTACCATACTTACCCTTCCATATTCTTCCATTTGAATTTTATTTCACAACTATAAACAATAACAACTTATGGGTAAATTCCTTACTACAGCATCCTCGCTGGCCCTCACAGCAATCCTCGCAACAGGATTCGCCTACGCCATCGAAGGAGCAGAGCCCGATGCCAAAGACGGGCTGACAATCCTCGCCTCTACTCCGGCAGAGGGCGCGGCTATTGCCGTTATCGAGAAAGGGGAGAGAGTTTCCATCACTCCCGCTCAATTTGCCGATTATCCGGAAATGTATATCACATATGAGGTGGAGCAGAAAACTACCGAGGGCTGGGAAAACTACAAGTCCTACACATGGCTCAACCGTAACGAGGAGGAGGGTGTCTACAGCGCCGCCTTCTCTCGTGGCATGGAATTCTTCGAGGGTGTAGAATATCGTTTCGTCTACAAGGCTTGGAAAACAGAGGCTGAATCCTACGGTCCGGCAAGCGCATCCAATATAATGGGTATCGCCTATGTGAACTTCACCGGCACAACAAAAGCCTATGAGTGCAGCCCATATACACTCACATCAATCTCTCCCGTTCCCTCCGAGTCAAGAATAGAGGGTCCGATTCTCCCCAACGATTGCCCCTATATCACTGTGATTTTTGATGGTCCCGTAAATCTCGGTGGCACTGAAGACACAGGCATTCTCTTAGGTCAGGGTGCGGGCAATATCCCCTTCTTCGGCGGCCTTATCCCCGTTGTTGACGGCAAGGAGGTTACTGATAGCCAAACCAAAATTTATGCTAAGGAATGGCACCTCACATTCGGTGAGAACCAGCTTGCTAATGCTGATGCCCCCCTTGAAGTCACAATCAAGGCAACCGACGAGAAGGGTCGCGTGGTGCAGGGCAACTGCGGTAAAGACGAAGTCAGCTACAGCCTCTACACCTACAACGTTGAGGGTCAGTATGGCAAGCTCCAGTTCAACTACGGTGTAGCTCCCATCGGCTATGTGAGCGAAATCATCGTAAGCGAGGATGGCACAGACAAGGGCATCAACCAGTCTTGGCTCAAGCCTGCAAGCACCATCGTCATCACTCGCAACGGCGAGGTTGTGACTACTGCCAAAGAGGTGGAGCAGGTTTACGCTCCCGGTGATGAAGACAACCCTGATGCCACAGCTGTGGCAGCCCGCATCATCCTTAAAGAGATAGTCACCGAGCCGGGCACTTATGAAATCTACATCCCCGGTGGTTACTTCAACTTCGGCACACAGTTCGACACTCTCTTTCAGAAAGAGGAGACCGGAACCTTCGAGGTTGTAGCAGGTCCTGACTACACTGCAGTTCCCGCCGCAGGCGTTGTCACCGAGATTGGCTCATTCGCTATCACTTACGATGTAGCTGCCAACATCGAAATCAACCCCACTGCCGAGCGCGTGTCCCTGACTGCCGAGGATGGCACATCTATCCCCGTGGCCGACTTCAACGCTGTAGGCAAGACTCTGACTCTTGCTCTCCGCGGCACAATCACCGACCCGAGCAAATACACTCTCTGCATCCCCACAGGCTTCGTGACTGTCAACGATGAGGCTATCCCCGGCATCGTCCTTGAGTACACTATCGAGAAGCAGGGTGGCGAAGAGGAGCTCCCGGCTGTATTTACACCCGCTCCCGGCTCAGTACTTGATCAGCTTCCCGACAGAATTGACTTCATCTTCCCCGACTATTCTGAAATCATGGTCTATTCCGGATGTCCGACAATCCGCTTCAACGATGAGGAACCGGTTAATCTCCCCGATGGTCTGACATATGATCCGGAAGATGCGTATAATGAAGGCTATCAGAGCCTTGGCGAATTTGCAGGACGCACTGAAGCCGGCACTTATACCATCACCTTCCCGGCAGAATACTTCGCGCTGGGTTCTAACGACCTCAGCGAAGAAATGGTTATCACCTACATCGTAGGCGGCGCAGCTCCTTGCCCGGCAGAATTCACTCCGGCAGCCGGCTCAATTGCAGCTCTTCCCGAAGAGGTTACTGTCAAATTCCCCGACTACAGCGAGGCAGGCGGCGGTTATGGCAAGGCTACAATCCAGTTTAATGCTGACGCTCCTGTAAATCTTTCTGACGCCAGATTCCATCCCGCTGACTACAACGGTATGATTCAGCCCCTCGACAGCTTCGCAGGTAGCACTGAGAAGGGTACATATACTATCCACTTCCCGCAGGGTTACTTCGTGCTTGGCTCAGGCGGCAACGATGAGTCTCCCGCAATGGATGTCGTATATGAGGTTAACGAGAACACCGGCGTAACCAACGTGACTGTGAAAGCCGACCGCTACGTGGTATTCGACCTCAACGGCGTTCAGGTGCTCGACACTACCGATGCTGAGGCTCTCAAGGCTCTCAAGGGCATCTATATCGTGAACGGCATCAAGATTGCGTTCTAAATAAGGTTCTTCCACATGCCGCCCACCGCTCCTGCGGTGTCGGCGCTCCATAGAAGGCGTCCCTTTCGAGGGGCGCCTTTTTTTGGTAGTATGATGAAGAAGTCTTAATTTTGTAATATGAATCGATTATCAGCGCGGTCTTGGCGCCGCATTGCCTGCTGGCTGACCTTCGCCGCTTCCCTTATCACCTACCTCCTCACTCTCGAACCGGATGCCTCTCTGTGGGACTGCCCGGAATATCTGGTCACGGCCACGATGATGGAGATCGGTCACCCGCCGGGCAATCCGGTGTGGAGCCTGACGGCGCGGATGTTCTCTCTCTTCGGAGGGGGCGACCCTCACCGCATGGCGGTGGCGGTGAATGCTTCGTCGGCGGTATTCACGGCCGGTGCCGCGGCGCTGCTATGCTCGGTGGCATGTATCCTGTTTCGTTTTGCGGCACCGAGGCGCAGGGAGTATCCTGTGTGGGGCGCACCGCTGTTGGCTATGGCCACGGGGCTGACTTTCGCATGGCTCGACTCTCCATGGTATTCGGCCGTGGAGGCGGAGGTATATGCGATGTCGCTCTTCCTTACGGCTCTTTCGGTGCGCCTGATGGTAGGATGGGCATATATACTGTCGGCGCCACAACGCGCACGTCGGCTCCTGCTCATCATCTATCTCACGGGGCTTTCAATCGGTGTGCACCAGCTGAATCTGCTTGTGATTCCGGCTCTGGCGCTGATCTGGCTCTTCCGCAATAGGCGGGGGAAGGTGGGTGGATGGCGCATACTGCTCACCATCATTCTCTCGGGGATGGCTGTAGGAGCCATTCTGCTCGGTTTTATGCCGGGGATGATACGCATGGCGGCCGGCTGCGAACTATTCTGCGTCAACCGGCTTCATATGCCGCTGCATTCGGGAGTGTGGATATTCTGGATCTCGGCACTTATCCTCACGGCTCTGCTCGGACTATTGCCGCAACTGCTGCGGCGCCCCATGAGACCCGGGGTGCAGGTGCTGCTCTGGACCCCCGCGCTGCTGCTGACGGGCTATTCGGCCTATATGATGCTCATGGTGCGCAGTGCCGCCAATCCACCGATGAATGAGGCCGCCCCGACCAATATATTCGCGCTGCAGGAATACCTCAACCGCGACCAATATGGCTCCACTCCGCTTCTCTATGGCCGCACACCCTATAGCCGCCCGATGCGCCTGGAGCGCATCAATGCCGACGGCACCCCCGACTATTCGCGGCTGGCCCGCAAGAGCGGGGAGGCTCGATATCTCCCCTCCCCCGACGGGAGGAGTTACCGGCATTTCGCCGATCGCACCGAAGTGATCTACACCCCCGAACTAAATATGTGGCTGCCGCGCCTCACATCGCAGAATGAGGCCGATATAGCCTCCTATGGCGATTGGGCCGGCATGTGGCCGGAGAAGATGACAGAGGTGGAGGTAAGTTATGCGCTCGATTCTCTGGGGCATCCTGTAGGGAAACTGCAGTCGGATGGATCGCGCATCCGCGAGAAGGAGATGCGCCCCACCTATCTGCAACAACTCCGCTATCTGCTCGGCTATCAGTCGGGATATATGTATTTCCGCTATCTGCTGTGGAATTTCTCCGGCCGACAGAACGACCGCTTCGCGGCCGGCGAGGTGGAACATGGCAATTTCATCACCGGTATCAACCCGGTGGATGCACTGATGGTGGGTCCGCGCCATGAAATGCCGGATGAAATCGGGGATGAAAATCCGGGGCATAACCGCTATTTCCTAATCCCGCTGCTGATCGGCATCCTGGGGATGGGATGGCTGCAGCGACGCGGCTCTCGCGGACGGCGCGCCAATCTGGTGATACTGATGCTCTTTCTGATGACGGGATTGGTGATTGTGCTCTATATCAATCAAAGTCCCCGCGAACCGCGCGAACGCGATTACACCTTCCTCGGCTCTTTCTGGGCATATACGCTCTGGCTCGGTGCCGGACTGTGGGCAATGGCTCTACCCTTGTTGCGCAGACTGCACGGAATCCACCTCAGGAGCCTGCCGGGCGCAGAGAGCGTGAATGCTCAGCCGCGCGAGCGCCTGCTCAATAAATACACCTGTGGAGCGGGCTGCCTGGTGGTGGCAATGACAATCCCGGTATGGATGCTGGCCACCAATTATGACGATCATGACCGCTCGGGACGGTCGGTGACCACCGATTTCGCCACCAATCTCCTCAATTCGCTCGAACCCGATGCGATACTCTTCACCAATGGCGATAATTTCACCTTCCCGTTATGGTGGGCGCAGGAGGTGGTGGGGCTGCGACGCGATGTGACTATCATCAATACCGCCTATCTCGCCACTCCCTGGTATGTATGCCAGCTTATGACGGAGCGGCCGGGCGAGATGCCTGAGAAGACTATGCCCGGACTGCGGATGCAGGCCCCGGATTCGCTGGTGAGATATGGCACATTCGCCTTCACACCTTATCACCGGTCGGAGACCACACCCTCTGCGGCCGACTCGGCAAGAGCCGTCGATGCACTCTCCGCGCTCCGCGCCCTCTATGCCGACCCTCAGCATTACCGCATGCCGGCCATGCTGCGTCTGCCGGCGGTGGGAGGCGATTCGATTTGGGTGCGAAGTGCGGCGGTGGCCTCCGGGAGCAGTATGATCGGCCAACGCCAATTGGCGGCATTCGATATAATCGCCAGCAATCAGTATGAGCGCTCGCCGCGCCCTGTGTATTGGCTATCGTCGCTCTCCTCATCGGATTACGCCGGATTCCATCCCTTCACCACCCGGGCTCTCCATACGCGCCACCTCATCATGGCTCCGACCATCGATGAGGCCACGCAGCGACACCTGCTCGATGCCGATCTCCGCGCCGCCCTGACCACCCTCTCCGGGCGCCGGGGCACCTTCTCCACCCTCATAGCCGACACGCTGCCGCCGCTGCATATATATGCCGACCCTACTGTGGGCACACATATCACCACCCAGCGGCTCGGACTGCTTCGGCTCGCGCAGCGACTCATAGCGGCCGGCCGACCGGCCGACGCGCTGAAGGTGACCCGCATCGTGCAACGCTATTTCCCGCCTGAAATCTGGGAGTATCAGATATGCAATGAGAGCGATGGCTCGCTCTATGAGGGTGAGGCAATAGCACGCATTCTGCGTGATGTGGCCGAAAGCTACACCCCGCAGTTGCCCCCCGACACCCTGCGCCGCATCCATGCCGAGGCCGATTCGCTGCTGCGCCGCGAGAAGGCCCGGCAGCAGAGCTGGCTCCGCTACCGGCGCAGTCTGCCGGAACACTTACGCCCGATGCTCACCCCGAAGCACCGGCAATGGACATCGCATTCTATTCACTAAGTCTATCCACTAAGTCTATCCACCCCTATGTCACTCTTCCTGATCGGATATATGGCCGCCGGAAAGACCACTCTCGGTCGGGCGCTGGCCAAAGAGCTCGGTTATCAGTTTATCGACCTCGATTTCTACATTGAGCAGCGCTTCCGCCAGCGCGTGCATGATATTTTCGCCACCCATGGCGAGGAGGGTTTCCGCCGCATCGAGGCGGAGATGCTCCGCGAGGTGGGAGAATTCTGTAATACTGTGGTGAGCTGCGGCGGAGGCACTCCATGCTATCCCGGCAATATGGAGTATATGCTCTCGGCAGGCACCACGATATGGCTCGATGCCTCGGTGGAATGCATATGCCGCCGACTACTCTGCGCCCGTACGCGCCGGCCCCTCGTGGAGGGGAAATCGGCCGACGAACTCCCCGCCTTCATCACATCACATCTCTCCGAGCGCCTCCCCTACTACAGCCGCGCCGCAATCCGCCTCCCCTCCGACCGACTCGAATCGCGCCACGAAATAGCCGAGACCATCGGCATGCTGCGCAAGCTTCTGGCCCAATAACTCCACATATGATAAGTTTTTTCATCGCCATGGAGTAATGATACATATAAAGAGGTGAAAATCAAAGTGAATTTCACATTTTTTAATAAATAATTCTAAAATTCACTTGGATTTCGCTGATTTATTTGTTAATTTTGCAATGCAAAAGAGCTAATGATTGGTTAGTTAGATAATGGGATTATATCCCTTCCTCTGACAAAAGCAATAGAAGAGTAAATAGCCTGTGAAGGTGACATAAGTAAGCGGAAACGCTTCATCAAGTTTATTTAAAGCTATTTAATGAGTGTGACTTAGAATGGGCCTGTCTGGAGACACGCCCATTTTTTCTTTGCCCCTTCAAACCAATTCCACCACCGGATGTTTCTATATATTGAACTTTTTCATTAACTTTGCCATCTAAAGCATCTACAGAGATTATTATGGAACTCAAAGCAAAGTTTGATGTCATATACATGGAACCGGCTTTAAGCTATCTTGAATCTCTACCTGAAAAGGTCCAGTACAAGATAGCTTACAACATCTCAAAAAGCCGATACTTCATGGACAAAGATTTGTTCAAGAAACTCACTGATGATATTTGGGAATTTCGAACAAAATACCAAGGTATGACATATCGATTGCTCGCCTTCTGGGATAATCAAAGTGGGCATTTAGTGGTTGCGACTCATGGCTTTATCAAGAAAACTCAGAAAACTCCCGAAAATGAGATTTCTCGAGCTAAATCACTGAGAAACGAATATTTTAAAAATAAAAACAATTAAACTATGGAGAATATGAAACTATACACACATGATGAAATGCTCAACAGAGTTGTCGGTAAGGCAGGCACCCCTCGGCGTGACACTTTTGAGACCGAATTACAGTCCTATCTCCTCGGCGAAGCTATAAAACAAGCAAGAAAAAAGAAAGAGCTTACACAATCGCAGCTTGGAGAACTAATGGGTGTACAACGTGCTCAAATCTCCCGTATCGAAAGAGGACATAACCTTACCATAGGTACAATTATAAGGGCATTCAAGGCAATGGGGGTTTCCGCCACCCTTTCTTTCGGTGGTGAAACTCTTGCCCTCTGCTGACCACCTGTTATAGTCCTCCTATAATGCAGTCGCTCTGCGACTGATTAAGAGTGAGGTGCGCGAAGAGCACACCCCGTCGTCGACCAGTCGCGGAGCGACTGCACTATACACGACGTAAGGATACAAAAAATCCGCTGCCGCCCGATACCTCATCGGACGGCAGCAGAGGACTTGTGTAATACAGGATGTTTTATATCTTAGAAGTTGTAGCCAATCTTCATGTTGAAGCAGCTGGTGGAGCCGCTTCCCGACTGAGTCCAGCAGTGGCCGAGATAACCGATGCCACCATACCAGTTGCCGAACTTCAGACCGACCATCGGGTTGACAAGCACCGCACCGCATTCTGTACACTCGGTGTTGATCTCATAACCCACATCAAATGAGAAGAAGGGGTTGAGCGAACCGAGACGACCGGAGAACTCCGCGCGTCCGAAAATCGGAAGCAGCGGACCGTGCTTGAAGTTCCATTCTTCAGTGATACCTACGCCCAGACCAAGGGCGATATTGGGGTGTACGTCGGCTTTGATTCCACCCTGAAAATTGAACGCGGTGTAGTCGTCGCCTGCGATTACAGGCATGAATTCGAAGAAAGGAGATACAGCCGATGCCGAAAAGGCGCCTGCACCAAGGAGTATGGATGAGAGTATAAGCTTCTTCATAGCTGCTTGCATTTAGTTATTATTCCCTGAGGCCGAAGCCCCAATTTTCAAAGCGAACACCATTATTAGCACTCACTCACATCTATTAACAATTCCCCTCCCCAAATTGTTTAGAGTAGAGATTATATCGACCACGCACAACTACATCCTAACGGAGTAGTAGTAGTACGCGGTCGATCATAGCTCTATTATTTCAGTCCTCGTGGGTCTCCGATTAGTCCTGGTGGGTCTACCAATCCTGGTGGGTCTCCGACCCTCCGGCATACCGACTCCCATAGCACAGCCCCCGGTCGATCTCCACGACAGTACATATAGTGCAGTCGCTTCAGTTCTGGTGGGTCTCCGACCCACCGGGATACCGGCGGATCAACTTGCATACGGCTCCCGGATACTCGCCTCCCATACATCAGAACCGCCAAACGAAACCATAGCCCGCGTAATGTATTACAGTGGTGTAATCGAGCATTGGGGCAGAGGTCTGTCAATGATTTTTGAGGAGTGCAAACGTGCAGGATTACCCCAGCCGAAAGTAACTGATGAAAGAGGCGTGGTCAAGGTGACTTTTATACGCCCAGATTTATCGGATCACAAGAATGGCACGATAAATGACACGATAAATGACACGATAAATGACACGATAAATGAGATTGAAAAGTTGATATATAATCGTATTGTATCTTCTCCGGGTATCAGTGCGGTTGCATTGGCAGATGAATTCAACAAGAGTGTTAGAACAATAATGAGAGTCTTGAAGCACTTGGTAGAGCTGAATATTATAGAATATCGAGGTTCTAAAAAAACAGGTGGCTATTTCAGTCTGTGACTCGCCATTTCAGTCCTCGTGGGTCTCCGATTAGTCCTGGTGGGTCTACCAATCCTGGTGGGTCTCCGACCCTCCGGCATACCGACTCCCATAGCACAGCCCCCGGTCGATCTCCACGACAGTACATATAGTGCAGTCGCTCCGCGACTGGCCCACGATGAGGTGACACTCTCCGCGCACAGCTCAGACTAATCGTCTGAGCTGTACGCGGTTACTATGCAGTGCAGTCGCTCCGCGACTTAGCCTGCACACGAGAAGTTGGTATGCTCGTGGGTCGTAGACCCACGAGGACTGTAAGCGCACTGCTCGGGCAACAGTCCGAGCAGTGCACGGAGTGTCCACCCCATCGTCGGCCAGTCGCGGAGCGACTGCACGGCCTCGTAACCGCGTACTGCTCAGACGATTAGTCTGAGCAGTGCGCGGAGTGTCCACCCCACCGTCGGCCAGTCGCGGAGCGACTGCACTATAAGAGCCGGTGAGGCCATGCAGTCGCTTCAGTTCTGGTGGGTCTCCGACCCACCAGCATACCGACTCCCCAAGCGCAGCCTCAGTCGCGGAGCGACTGGCCGACGGTACCCGGTCGCGGCAGGCCGCGACCGGGTCAAAGGCGGTCAGGTTGGGAAGGCTTGTATCAGTCGGGCAGCGAGAGCAGCCAGTCGGTATCGTCGTCGGTGCGCGGCAGGCGCGGACGCTCTTTGGCCATGCGGATGGGAGCCGGCGGCGAGAAGGGATCTTCCCCGGGCTCCACGAGTTCGGATTCTTCGGGAGCGGGGTGCTCTTCGGCTCCTTTCACATATTGGAGTCCATTGCTGCGGGCCGACCAGAGCTGACGCTCAAGGCGGGCGATACGCGCCTCATAGTCGGTGCGCATGCTCTGCATCTGCTCCCGCAGACTCACCATCTTCTCCAATTGCGAGGCCACGCGCTCCATCTCTATGCTGGCTTGTTCCCATTCCCGGAGGCGCTTCTGCTGCTCCGCATTGGTATCCTGAAGCCGACGCACCTCACCCTCCATCGAGAGGCGGAGCTGCTCGAGCTGCGACTGCATGCGCCGGCTCTCGCGCAGAGCTTTCTCCTCATCTTCGAGTTGGGCGGTGAGGCGCTCGAGTTCGAGCCGGGCCTCTGCTGCCTGCTCCTCCATCTCGCATAGGCGCGTATAGGCGCTGCGGGGAGCGAGCCATACTCTCCAGGCTGAGGTGAGTTGCATCAGGCGAAATCGGCAGTTAGATCGGAGTCGGTCACAGAGGCGGGTTTGACTCCGGGTTTTACGACTATACCTTTCGATTTGCGACCGTTGATGGCAATCGAAAGGGGCTCGGGGAATGCCACTATGCGCAGTGCCTCCGATTCGTATATGGCCGGGGCGGCATCAAGCCATTCCATATCGATCATCCCCTCCCCTCCGGGCTGGTCGATGGTGAAGTAGCCCACCCCGAAGGAGGTGAGATTCTGGAAGAAGTGGGTGCCCTGAGAGGGTTCGATACGGTAGCCGGAGAGTGCCGACTCCACGATGAGGCGCGCTCCGGCTATCTGTGGCCATTTCACCGGTATGCCGAGCGCAGCGTCGGATGACCCCCAACGTCCGGGACCGATAAGGATATAGGGAAGATTACGCTCCACCATCTCCTTGTTGACGCGGTCCACTTCAACGGCTGTCTGCGGATTGCGCATTGAGTCGAAAGTAGAGGGCTTCACATAGACAATATGGCGCACCCCCTCCATGAGTCCGTGACCGAGGGCTGTGTCGCTGCGCAGTATGAGGTCGGAGTCGGGCACATCGAGCAGGGAGTCATCGAGCATCTCTTTCTTATCGACTATGGGGCGGATCTGGAGCCAGTAGATTGTACCTTTGCGCTTGGAGCGCATGGCGTCGGGGTTGATGTTGCCGGCGAATTCTATCTCCACGGGGCGACCCATCTCATACTGGCCTGTGGAGAGCATGAAGTCTACGATGGGGGCCAGCGGGAACACTCCGTGGTTGAGCACATTGGCGAATGTCACCACCTTGCGTCCGGCTCCGAAGTCGGTGTCGCGGAGCATACGGTCGTTGATGTCGAAGGTCGACACGAGGTAACGCAGGGCGCCGGTGCGGGCGGCGTCGTTGACATTGACCTTGCGGATGTTGAAGGAATCGTCGGTGCTGAAGTCGCGCTTATCTCCGCCATCGGTGGGAAGGGCGTAGAGCTGTGTCTGGGTGTCGCGCAAGGCGAGCTGGAGAGTGGAGGTCTGGAGCACCTTGCCGGGATGCTTCGGCGAGAAACGGAGAGCCATGCCGCCGTCGACTATATATTTTCCTAATCCCACAGCCACCTCGGCCACACCATCTTCGGCCACCTCATCGTTGAGGGGATAGTAATTGAGCGAACGCCCCACACCGGAGAAACCCGGGTAATACATCCCCTGATGATCCTCTCCCACCACTTCCTGGAGGATTACGGCCATCTTCTCCTGGTCGATCACATTGCTTGTGGCATTCATATAGGCCTTGGAGTCGGCGAAGAAGACCGAGGCATATACACTCTTCACGGCATCGCAGAGCAGACGCAGACGGTCGCTGCGGTCGGCCAGAGATGGGATCATATAGGTGGAGTAGATGCCGGCAAAGGGCTGATAGTGGGAGTCTTCGAGCAGCGAGGAGGAACGCACGGCAAGCGGACGGTCAACCACCTCAAACAGAGCCAGGAAATTATCGGTCAGGCCGGCAGGCAGGTCGGCTTCGAGGAAGGCGCGGAGAATCTCATCGTCGGATGCATCGGAGAGAGCTATGGGATAGAGATTGTTGCTCTCCATGAAGTCGTCGAATACATCGGTGCAGAGCACTACAGTGCGCGGTATGGTGATTTCCACACCCTGAAAATCCTCACAGACCGGGTGACGCTTGATTATCTGGTCGATAAATGCCAGGCCACGCCCTTTGCCGCCGAGCGAGCCATCGCCGATACGGGCGAAGTTGCTGTAGCGGTCGAAGCGGTCGGCCTGAAAGATGGCCACCACGCCTCGGTTTTTCATGCGGCGGTATTTCACGATGCATTCCAGGATGAGGCGGCGCACAGCCGGAGCCTCGTCGAGCGTATTGAAGCGGTAGCTTTTGATTGCCTCGGCAATCGGGAAGAGGGCCCGCGAGGAGAACCACCGGCTCACCTCATTGGAGGCGCAGAGCTCGAAAAGTTCCTGATCGGGGATATCCTGCACGGAGTGCTGCATCTCTTTGAGGGTGGAGATGCTGAGGATTTCATGGCCGTCGGTGGCATCATGGACCACGAGGTCGCCGAATCCGAAATTGCGCGTCACGGCGCGGCGCAGGTCGAGCGGGAGGGTCTTGGAGTTTTTGTCGAGAAATTTCAGGCCAAGCTCGGCGGCCTCTACCGAGTTGACACTCTCCTGGCTCTCGATGATGATGGGCATGTAGGGGTCGCGCTCATGCACATAGGCGGAGAATTCAAATCCGGCATGGGGATCTTTCACACCGTCGCGGGGGAATCGCACATCTGATATCACGCCGAGCATATTGCTGCCGTAGCGGTCGAATAGTTCGCAGGCTTCGTTATAGTCGCGGGCCAGAAGCACCTTGGGTCGGCCGCGCATGCGGAGCATCTGTTCATGGGCGTTGAGGGCCTCTTTCGAGAATTTCACGCTCTGCTTGAGCAGGAATTTATAGAGAGTGGGGAGCACCGAGGAGTAGAAGCGGATGGAGTCTTCCACCAGAAGGATGCATTGCACACCGACCCCGAGGATGTCGGCCTCGGCGTTCATGCGGTCTTCGATGAGCTTGATGATGGCGAGGATGAGGTCTACGTTGCCGAGCCAGGAGAATACGTAGTCCACCCCGCGCAGGTCTTCATTGGCGATGCGGCGGCGCACCTCCTTTGAGAATGGGGTGAGCACCACGAAGGGGATGTCGGGGTAGAGGGCGTCGAGCTGACGGGCCTCGCGGAATGTCTCGCTGATATCCACACCCGGCATGGCGATGATGAGATCGAAGTCGTTATCTTCAAGCTGACGGCGCGCCTCGGTATAGGTGGCCACTTTTGTGAATCGGGGAGGCGATGAGAGGTTTAGACCTACATACTCGAAGTATATCTGCTCATCCACACGCCCATCCTCCTCCATCATGAAGGCATCGTAGGGGGTGGCGATAAGGAGCACATTGAAGATGCGCTTCTGCATGAGGTTCTGGAAGGCGGTGTCCTTGAGATAGAGGGTGCTCAGGAGGGTTTCGTCGACTGTGTGCATATGTCAGGTAAGTGTGATGGGTGGGTGTGGAAAGATATGGGTGCTCCCTTCTCCGGCCCGCACCATGCGGGGAGCCGGAGAAGGGAGTGTTATGAGGCTGATGCGATTGCCATAACGATCATTTGGCGGGAGCGCCGTTGACCTTGGTAAGGAATGCATCAAGGGCGGCGGTCATCGAGGGATATTCCGGTGTGGGGGCGGAATAGTCGAGGCGCAGGCCGGCATCCTCCACCGCCTTGGCGGTGGGCAGGCCGTAGGCACCGATATAGACCTTGGGATCGTCCTGATTGAAGTCGGGGAAGTTCTTCTTGAGCGAGTCGATTCCGGCAGGGCTGAAGAAGAGGAGCATGTCGAAGTCGAAGGGCTCGTCGGGACCGAAGTCGTTGCTCACGGTGCGATACATCACCACCTTGTCGTAGTTGATGCCGAGCTTGTCGAGCTCAGGGGCGCCCGATTCGTGCACATCGCTCACGGGGAAGAGGAAGCGCTCCCCTTTATTCTTAGCGATGGCCGCAAGGAGCTGAGTGTCGTTGAGCTTGCCATTGGTCGAGAAGAAAATCTTGCGCTTGCGATACACTATATATTTCTGCAGATAGAGGGCAATGCTCTCGGAGGTGCAGAAGTATTTGGTGGTGTCGGGCACATTTACCCTCGTCTCCTCACAGAGACGGAAGAAGTTGTCGACCGCATGGCGGCTCGATAGCACCACGGCAGTATAGTCGGCAAGATTGACCTTCTGGTGGCGAAACTCCTTTACACTAAGCCCCTCGACCTTGATAAACGGGCGAAATACCACCTCTACACCATGGCGGTCGGCTATATCGTAATAGGGCGATTTCGGTGTCGAGGGCTTGGGCTGTGATACCAGTATTTTCTTAATGCTCATTGTTACAGTGAACGGGATGTAATGTTCATTCCGAGTAGAGAGGATTTCTATTTTTTCAGATTCCGGCAACTTTCCGGCTGCCTTACAGACAGGAGCCATACTCGCGCGGAGCTACGTGTCGCTTACTGTTATAACAGCTGAATCAAAGGATAGTTGCACACAACAGTAGAGTGGCCACATAAAGCAGAACGAGCGGTACGATTTCCAAACTGCAAAGATAGTACAAAAAAAGCAACCAAGAGGTAACTTCCTTAAAGAAAATGCGGAATCCCTTTATAATAAATATCAGTTTGGCAATAATAAAGCCTCCCAAGGCCACGCAGAGCAGTGATGTGCGGTCGCCGGGATAGCAGATGGCGAGCAGCGCGAGGGGGAAGAAGATGAGCGTGGAGAGGCCGCTCACGGAGAGATATCCGCTCACCCACATGCGCGCATGGCGCGCATCGCTGAATACGCGCCCCACCACGGCATAGAGTGTGATCATCATGAGCTGCCACACGATGGCCACTCCAATCGATATCCCCATGCCGAGCGGTGCCTGCGAGGCGGAGAAGCCGCCGGGAGGAAGCCCGGAGAGTCCGGCCTGACGCAGACGCTCGCCGATGAAGGGGTCGCCGGCCGAGAATTGCACTGTGGTGTAGAGCAGCACTCCCACCGACAGGCACCAGAGGGCGTTGAGAATGATCATGAAGGAGTCTTCGCGCACGGTATCGTCGAATACGTTGCGGCGCTCGCGCACCTCGACGGCATCGCGAAACATGGCCGAGAGATATTTCGAATTGCTCCTGAAGCGGATGGCCACCACGATGAAGAGGAGCGTGAGGGCGGTGAGAATCCACGACATGATGTCGGGTCCCGACGTATCGCGGACCGGCGGCTGGAGCTCGTAGGTGGTCTCGGGCTCGAGCAGGATGTAGTAGAGGGTATCTTTGGGGGCGGTGTCGAGCAGCGGACTGTCGGCAGGAAGGTGGTAGGCATTGGCCCATGGACCGAATGGCCGGGCTGCCTCGCGGGCCGCCTCGCGGGCTGCCTCCTGCTGCATCACGGCGTGATAGTGTTCGGCACCGTCGATGATGCTGTCGGAGGGATCGGGTATGGGCTGGTTGGCCTCTACCACGTTGGAGGGCACCGCAGCCCTCGAGGGGGCTGTAGGCCGGGAGGCGGAGGGGGGAGTGCCTGCGCCGGGAGTGGGTATGAGGGTAAGCAGACTCACAGCCATCCCTCTTTCTTATACCATTCCACACTGAGGCGGATCCCCTCGCGTAGATCTACGCGGGGGGCAAACCCGAAATGAGCCGCGGCCTTCTCTACACTCACATTCCAGTTGCGCTGGGCAAGGATGTTGTATTTGTCGCTGTTGAGCGTGGAGGGCTTCCCTTTGGCGGCACCGATTTTCTCGGCCACGCTGCATACGCATTTCAGCCCCCACAGCGGCACGCGCAGGGGCACCACGAGGCGCTTCCCCATCTCGGCCATGGCCAGACGCCGGAATTCGCTCTGGGTGTAGGGTTGCGGATGGGCCACATTATATACCTCACCTGTCGGGGCCTTCTCGAGGGCATCGAAGATTGCCTCGGCGAGGTCGGTGATGTAGAGGAAGGTGAGTTGCTGACGGCGGAACCCCACCGAGAAGTCGAAGCCCTTGCAGATCGACTCAAACATGAGGAAGTAGTCGTGGTCGCGCGGCCCGTAGAGACCGGTGGCGCGGAATATGATGTAGGGCACACCCTGCATCTGGAGTTCCATCTCGGCTT
The DNA here is from genome assembly GCA_029051525.1 of Muribaculaceae bacterium. Classification (GTDB taxonomy): domain Bacteria; phylum Bacteroidota; class Bacteroidia; order Bacteroidales; family Muribaculaceae; genus Lepagella. The sequence continues at coordinate 6,271 of JAIDKG010000063.1, read as the reverse complement.
TGAGCTTGGAGGTGCCGTAGCGGGTATTGGGCTGGGGCACCATCCCCTCGGTGAAGGGCTCGTAGCTCCGCTTCGCTCCGGGGCCCATGGCTGAGAGGGAGGAGATATAGAGGAATTTGCGGGGCATGAGCCCGGCGAGCTTCAGGCCACCGATGAAATGGCGCAGATAGTCGCAGTTGATGCGGGAGAAGTCGGAGAAGCGGAGACATTTAGTGGCGCCGAGGTTGTAGACAATCCAGTCCCAGCCCCCTTCGGGAGCTGAGTCGCGCAGCGAGGCGGCGAGAGCCTCCACGGGGCTTTCGGCATCGAAGTCGAAGATGGCGAAGTGTATACGCTCATCGGTGAGATATTTGCGAGAGGTGCTCTCCCGGATGCCGGCCCACACTTCGTAGCCGCGGCGGAGAGCCTCCTCGACGATGAATCCGCCGGCAAATCCGCCGGCTCCTACCACTAATACTTTCTCCACTTTTCTTTTTATTTTTCTGATTGGAGCGCGGAGATATCTATTCTATCTCCGCGCTCCCTCATGTAGTCTTACATATATTGCCAACTTCCGGACTGCCGCTTCCCGCTCCTTGCTATAAGGGATGGAAGGTATAGCCTCGGGAGATGAGCCATTCTATCGACTGCGGAAGCGCCTCGCGCAGTCGAGGCCATGACTTGAGCGAGTCGTGAAACACGATTATCGCACCCGGACGGGCATATCGCCGCACATTTCCAAACACCTCGGCTGCATCAAGGCGGTGACTGTAGTCGCGCGTCACGAGGTCGTACATCACAATCCGGTAGCGGCGACGCAATGCCCGCGCCTGGCGCGGGCGGAGCCATCCGTGGGGCGGACGGAAGAGGTCGGTGTGCAGCACTCGATCGGCCTCGGCCACATCGCGCAGGTAGCGCCGGGTGCTTACCCTGGCCCCTTGCAGATGATGGAAGGTATGGTTGCCAATGCGGTGACCTCGCTCGCGCACCATCTCACATACCTCGGGATAACGCCGGGCATTGTCGGCCACCATGAAGAAGGTGGCCTTTATACCATAGCGGTCCAGAAGCTGAAGCACCCATGGGGTGACTTCGGGTATCGGGCCGTCGTCGAAGGTAAGATATACCCTCTTCTCTTCGCCGGCCGCTCCGGGAGGGGTGGCCGACAGGCGGAATTCCCCTCCCGGCACGAGCCAACGGAAGAATCGGGGCGGGCGCTCAAGCCAGCTCATTGATACATCTCGGGATGGTTGGCCTTGAACTCCTCGAATAGCCTACGCGAACGCTCGCGGTCGAGGCGCTGCCAGTGCTCGTTGGCCTGCAGCAGGCGCAGGGTCTCCTGCTCGGGCTCAAACTGCTCGAGAAGGGCGTAGAGCATGGAGTCGATGTAGCGCTCATCGTCGCTCGCGGCGCTATATTCGGCGGCGGGGAGGGTGCTGAGGTGGTTGGCGATCTCGCAGTATTTGGAGAGTTCGTCGGCGGCATCTGCCGCCGAGAGCTCACCCTGGGAGGCCCCGGAGGCCCCCATGGAGGGACTGGTGTAGAGATCGTAGTATTTCCGCAGCGTCTCGCGGTCGAGGCCGGTGAGGGCTATGAGCTGTTCGCAGCGCTTCTTGTCGCCACCATATTCCTCGAAGAGCTCCACCATGCGGTAGTACTGATAGGGAGCGAGCTTGGAGTCGTAGGTGAGCGAGGGGGAGTAGAAGAGCGATACCATCATGGCGTTATAACGCGTATACTGCGCATATTGCTCCATGAGATGCTCAAGAAGCGAAAGACCTTTGGCGGTGAGAGCCTTGTCGCCGATCTCTTTGCCTATCTCGCAGTAGATCTGCGCGGTGGTCAGACCGAGATACATGTCGATGCGTCCCACTCGCTCGGGGGTACGGCTCATCATGATGTCAAGGAGCTCTACAGAGCGGGCGTATTCGCGGCGGGCGGCGGCGGTGTCGCCGGCGGCCAGGTAGCGGTCACCCTCGTAGAGGAGCTGGCTGGCTGTCTCTACGATGGAGTTGCGCACGGAGAAGAGCATGCGGCGCGCAGTCTCGTCGAAGTAGGGGGTGTGACCCTCGGCATCGGCGCCGCCGAAGCGGTATTTCTGTGTGATTACAGGATAGGCGCGATCGGTGCGGGCCGCTTTGCCGGCCTGCATGGTGGGCACGAGCTGATGCGTCATGCCGGTGGTGCGCAGATAGTCGGTCAGACCGAGGTGATACTCATCACCCACGGTGGAGCACCAATAGATGGGACGCGGCCAACCCTTGGCGGCGTTGGTGGCGATGATATCGAGCATCAGCACTTCGCCCAGAGCCAGGTAGCCCTTCTTGCGATAGGCTGTGGTATTGCCGAGATCCACCACAATCTCATCCACGATGTCGGCAGTATCCTTCGGGGCCACGAGGCCACGGGCCACAACAGCCTCTTTGTCGACCGGTATCTTGACTACCGAGGAGGCGAGCTGGCGATAGCCGGAGCCTTCGTCGATTGTCTTACCCTCGAATAGGAGTTTAAGACTGCTCAGCAGGTCGGCGGGACTCTCGTTGGCGTATGGGAGCACTGTCACATCCATCAGGCCGTAGGCTATCTGGTCGGGGGTGGAGGTGAAGTCGACCGGTGCACCCTCGTAGCTCTGCATGCGCTGCTGGTTGGCATACCAGTCGGAGGTGAGGTAGCTGAGGTTGATGATTCTCACATCGGGGCGCACACCCTCCACCTCCTGAGCATACCAGAGGGGGAATGTATCGTTGTCGCCGTTGCAGAATACTATGGCATTGGGTTCGAGACTCTCGAGATAGTTGATGGCATAGTCGCGGGCTGCATAGCGGCCGGAGCGGTCATGGTCGTCCCAGGTCTGCGACACCATCTGCACCGGTATCACAAGCCCCAGCACCACTGCGGCACCGGCGGCTACCGTGCGCTGCTTCTGATTGCGCAGGCGCCCGGCCACTATGGCGTAAAGTCCGGCCACACCCATGCCGATCCAGATAGCGTAGGCATAGAAGGATCCGGCAAAGGCATAATCACGCTCACGCGGCTGCCCCGGAGTCTGGTTGAGGTAAAGCACAATGGCGATACCCGTCATGAAGAAGAGGAAGAATACCACCCAGAATTGCTCGATGCCCCGCTTGCCGGCAAACGACTGCCATACCAGACCGATCAGACCCAGTATGAGCGGCAGCATGAAGTATACGTTATGACCGGGATTATCCCTCCCGAGGTCGTCGGGGAGCAGCGACTGGTCGCCAAGGCGGGGATTGTCGATGAAGGGGATACCGGATACCCAGTTGCCTGCATCGAGTTCGCCAGCCTGGTTGAGTACGTCGTTCTGGCGCCCGGCGAAGTTCCACATGAAGTAGCGCAGGTACATGTGGTTGAGCTGATAGTTGAAGAAGTATGCCAGATTCTGCGCGAAGGAGGGCTTGAAGGCATATTTCTGGGGATAGTAGACCGATTGGGTCATCTGGTTGATCTCAGGCTGACCACTGATATTGAGCTCGGGCACTTCCTCGCCGGTGCGGCTGTCGATGGCTGAGATGGCCACAAGCTGGTCGGGCAGCGTGTCGAGACGCACCCAGTTGGCATAGAGCGATGCATGCTGCCTGCTGTATAGACGCGGGAAGAGCATATTGAGCTCGGGATTCATCTTTGCCTCGGGCTTATGATCCTTCATCACATAGTAGTCGCCGCCGCGATGGGCAAGCTCGGCATTGCGCTGCTGCTCGCTTACGGAAAGGAGATTATATTCGGAATGAGGCTCGGCTCCCTCCACACCTTTTGCATAGAGAGGTTTGCCGCCATCCACCACGCTGCCTATGTAGCGCGGACGCAGCAGTGTGGCGGGTGTGCCGTCGGGCCACTCGCCCAGATTCTCGCTGTCGTAGTCGCCCACGATGCGCTGAGGCGAGCTATACATGGTCTCACCATAGAGGAGCGGTGTCTCACCGTATTGCTCACGGTTCAGATAGGAGGCAAGATCGAATACATTATCGGGGGAGTTCTGATTCATCGGAGTGTCGGCCGATGATCGAATCAAGATCAAAGCATAACTGCTGTAGCCCACGAATATCATCGCCACGCTCCACATGATCACACTCATCACACGGCGACTCAGCGAGCGACCGAATTTTGTGAAGAGATATGCCGCAAGGAGCGCCGTGAGCACCCAGCCCACCCAAGCGCTGTCGCCGATAAAAAGCATACCGGAGATGGTGATAGCCAGAAGGAAGCCCAGACGAGCCACCTTGTCGCTGCGAGAGGCGCCGATCTCATAGAGAGCGAAGCCAAACACCACCAGTGCCACAAAGGCATACACAATCGCACCCGTATTGAAGGGAGCATGGAAGGAATTCACGAAGAGCAGCTCAAACTGCTGTGCCACCTTGATGAAGCCCGGCACAAGACCGTAAAGCACCAGGAAGATAATCACAAACGACACAACCAGCGCCAACAGCGACTTCACAAGATTCATATTCTGATACTTCCGGTATACATACACCAGCACGATAGCCGGAATACAGAGCAGATTCAGCAGATGCACCGCCACACTCACACCGATGATATAGGCTATGAGCACCAGATAGCGGTCGGCACCGGGATTATCAGCCCGATTCTCCCACTTAAGAATCAGCCAGAACACCAGAGCTGTGCAGAAGCTCGAGAAGGCATACACCTCACCCTCCACGGCCGAAAACCAGAAAGTATCAGACCAGCAATAGGCCAGCGAACCCACAGCGGCCGACCCCATAATCACCAGATACTGCCAGAGCGACAACTCCGCATTACCCTTGCTCACCTGCGAGCAATCGGCAACAGGCGCGGGAATCGCACCGACCGAATAATCCGGATTGCCCACAATCAATCTGCGCACCAGATGCGAGATGGTCCAGAAAAGCAACAGGATAGTGAGTGCACTCAGCAGTCCCGACATCGCATTCACCATCAGAGAGACATGCTGCGCATCGGGGGCGAAATTGGCAAAGAAACGAGCCGTAAGCATAAAGATCGGGTTGCCCGGCGGGTGCCCCACCTCCAGCTTATCAGCCTGAATAATAAACTCGCCGCAGTCCCAATAAGAAGCTGTCGGTTCGAGAGTGAGCCAATAAGTGACAAGTGCGATTGCAAACACAATCCACCCTCCCACATTATTGACCAGGTTATACTTCTTGGTTATCATAATCCGAAAAAAGACTAATCTTCGATTTAACCTACAAATTTAGCAAAAAATCCCCACCTGCCAAAATAGAAATTCACGACCGTGCGCACATACATCACATAAAATACATGCTGATGTGACTTATGTGATGTATGTGGTGTATGTTGTGGTGTATGTGGCCGCGACCACCTCCGGGCACCCGGCATCCGCATCGAAAGTATGATTGGGGGCGACGCGCACGTACGGTCGCGGCCTGCCGCGACCACCTCCCGACACCAGCATCCGCATCGAAAGTATGATTAGGGGCGTCGCGCACGTACGGCCGCGACCCAATGCTATTAACTTAAGGCAAAGTTATAAAAAACGGCCATGGCCGGTTATGTGTTATAAATTAGAACCAACACTTTACCGACCATGGCTACTAAATCTACAATTATAAACGTCTTAACAGATACATTTGTTCAGTCCTGGGGGTCTCCAACCCACCAGCATACCGGCTCCCCGAGCGCAGCCTCAGTCGCGGAGCGACTGCACTGCATATTAACCTCGTACTGCTCGGGCGTCAGCCCGAGTAGTGCGAGGAAGGCAGACTCCCCCTATCACCAGTCGCGGAGCGACTGCACTTTCAGCCCTCAGTCGCCCCCGCCATGACAGTACATATAGTGAAGTCGCTCCGCGACTGACGACGGTACACGGTCGCGGCCTGCCGCGACCACCTCACGACACACCCGCATCCGAATCGAATGAATGATTTGGAGGCGGTCGCGCACGTACGGTCGCGGCCTGCCGCGACCAGGTCTAAGCACCTGCATCCGAATCGAATGAGTGATTTGGAGGCGGTCGCGGCAGGCCGCGACCCAATGCTGTTAACTTAAGCCTAAAAAATAACTTTCGTGCTATTATAAAAGCTTGATTTTCAATAGACCTTTGAATCGCAAAATCCCTTAAGTTAACAGCATTGGGCCGCGACCGTACGTGCGGGTGCGACCATCTCCGGGCTTCCGACATCTAATGAATAATTTGGTGCGGGTGCGGATAGGAGGCGGACCTGGTGGATATCAGGGGAAATGAAAAAAGCCGAGCTGAATAGCTCGGCTTTCTCTTAAGGGGGCGATTACCTACTCTCCCGCGTTAGCAGTA
>JAIDKG010000062.1 GCA_029051525.1 Muribaculaceae bacterium | reverse complement strand
TCCATCCATTAACCAATCCATCCATTCATCCATCCATCCATCAATCAAACCATCCATCCATCCATCCCTCGAACCAGCGATAGAAACATACCCCGCGCCAGCTAGCTAAACAAACAGCGCGCCGGGGCGCGACGGGGCGCGCGGGGGCCGGGGTGTTTACATTTCGAGGAGCGACTGCACGGACTCGTAACCGAGTACAGCTCGGACGACAGTCCGAGTTGTGCTCGGAAAGCACCGCCACCACCATCTCCAGTCGCTCCGCGACTGCACTATTTGCGTCGCTCCAATGGTACTACTGAGAGCAGTTAACTCTCATTCTTCGTAGCTGCTTATCACATTTGTATGAAAGTGCGAAAAACCGTAACTTTGCAGTTGCAATACAAATTACCTGTCTGAAATGGATAAGAATAGACTTAAGGGACATGGGGCGATGTTGGGGGCTGAGCTGCTGTGGGGGGTGAGTGCTCCGTTGGGGAAGGCGATTCTGGCTGCCGGGATGTCGCCGCTGATGCTTACCAACTGCCGGATGGTGGGCGCAGCCTTGCTTTTCTGGATTGTATCTCTGTTTACACGCCGCGAGGAGGTGGGGCACCGCGACCTGCTGGCTATGTTTTTCGCTTCGCTTTGCGGTGTGGTGGTCAATCAGTGTTGCTTCGTGTGGGGACTCAGCCTTACATCGCCGGTGAATGCCTCGATTATCACTACCGCTCTGCCCATTGTCACGATGGTGCTGGCGGCCGTGGTGCTGCATGAACCGGTGACTCGCCTGAAGGTGGGCGGTGTGTTTCTCGGCGCAATCGGAGCGCTGGTGCTGATTATCGGCAGTGCGTCGGGACCCGGCGAGGGGAATATGTGGGGCGACCTGCTGGTGATATGCGCTCAGTTGAGTTTCAGCTGTTATCTGGTATTCTTCAAGGGTCTGATTGGCCGCTACTCTCCGGTGACGCTGATGAAATGGATGTTTACTTATTCGGCTATCTGTGTTATCCCGTTCACTTATTCCGACTGGATCGCGATGGACTGGGTGGCGGCTCCGGGCGTGGTGACATGGGGTGCGCTGGCCTTTGTGGTCGGGCCTACATTTCTGAGCTATTTTCTCCTCCCTCTGGGGCAACGCTTTCTGCGCCCTACGGTGACTGCCATGTATAACTATGTGCAGCCGATAGTGGCCACGGTAGTGGCTATCTGTGCCGGACTGGGAGATTTCACGGTGGTCAATGCGGCTGCGATTCTACTTGTGTTTACAGGTGTCTATCTCGTGACCCGCAGTAAGAGTCGTGACGATATGCTAAGAGAGGGGGATGCCGACAGCAATTAAGAACGCGTTCCGACGATGAATTTATCTATCATATAGACGATTCCGCCCTCTCCGCACGTTATACGAATTGAGTGAATTTGATTATTTCAAACTGACCCACTTCTTTTATTAAATGGTGAAAATTCTTACTTCGTCAGCTATGGCTCTGACCCTTGTGGCCTCGGCTGCAGCTCTGCTGCCGGCCAAGGCTTCGGCGCAGTCGGATTTCGACGCGCAGTTCGTGACTTATCCTACCTATTCAGGCGATGACCTGGAACTGGCCGTCAACGATTCCGGCACACATTTCCGCCTATGGAGCCCGAAGGCTCAGGAGGCGCGTGTGCTCCTCTATGCCAACGGCCACACCGGCGCCCCCTGCCAGACGCTCCCTATGACGTTTGATGCCGCTTCGGGCACATGGAGCGCTTCGGTGCCGGAGAAGCTCTTCGGTAAATTCTATACTTTCCAGATCCGCCAGAACGACAAGTGGCTCGATGAGACTCCGGGGGTCTGGGCAAAGGCTGTGGGTGTGAATGGCAAACGCGCCGCAATCATCGATTTCGCTACCACTGATCCCGCCGGATGGTGCTGCGACAAGGGTCCGGTGGTGAAGAGTTTCTCGGATGTAATCATCTATGAGATGCACCACCGTGATTTCTCGGTCGACCCCTCTTCGGGCATCGCCAATAAGGGTAAATTCCTCGCCCTCACCGAACCCGGCACTACCTCACCGCAGGGCCTGGCCACAGGCATCGACCATCTGAAGGAATTAGGTGTGACACATGTGCATATCCTCCCCTCTTACGATTATAACTCGGTGGATGAGGCAAACCTCCAGCTCAACCAGTATAACTGGGGCTACGACCCGCAGAACTATAACGCTCCGGAAGGCTCCTACTCCACCAATCCGTCGGATCCTTCGACTCGTGTGCGCGAGATGAAGCAAATGGTGAAGGCTCTTCATGATGCGGGAATCGGTGTGATTATGGATGTGGTGTACAACCATACGGCTGAAAATGACGGCTCTAATTTCGAGCTTACCGCTCCGGGCTATTATCACCGTCATTGGAACGACGGTCGCTATTCCGACGCATCGGGCTGCGGCAATGAGACTGCTTCCGACCGCGCTCAGATGCGCGATTATATCGTGAACTCGGTGAAATACTGGGCCGATGAATACCATATCGACGGTTTCCGCTTCGACCTCATGGCCATCCACGACACTGAGACTATGAATGAGGTGGCCTCCGAACTCAAGAAAATCAATCCCTCAATCTTCGTATATGGCGAGGGCTGGACTGCAGGCGATTCGCCGCTGCCCGTCGACCGCCGTGCCCTGAAGGAGAATGTGAGCGCTATGACCGATATCGCCGTATTCTCCGACGATCTGCGCGATGCCGTGAAGGGTCACTACTCAAATGCCGAAGACCGTGGCTTCGCCACCGGCAAACCGGGCAATGAGGAGACGGTGAAAATCGGTATCGTAGCCGCTACGGCTCATCCGCAGGTGGACTTCTCCAAAGGTAACAACTCTAAATTCCCCTATGCGAAGTCGCCTGAAATGATAGTCAACTACGTCAGCTGTCACGACGACCTCACACTTACCGACAAGCTCCGCAAGTCGATGCCCGAAGCATCCGACTCTGTGCGTCAGGCTGCCGCCAAACTGGCGCAGACCATCGTGTTCACTTCGCAGGGCACACCATTCATGTTTGCCGGCGAGGAGATTTTCCGTGATAAGCAGGGGGTACATAACTCTTACAAGAGCCCCGACTCGATCAATGCCATCGACTGGAATCTCAAGGCGCGCAACGCCGACCTCTTCAATTACTATAAGGGGCTGACCGCACTGCGCAAGGCGCATCCGGCTTTCCGCATGACTTCGGCCGAGGATATCGCCCGTCATCTGGTATTCGACAAGATTGACTCTTCCAAGCAGCCTAATCTTATCTCTTATTCGCTCAAGAATAACGCCAACGGCGATTCATGGAAGGAGATCAAGGTTGTGCTCAACGGTGCCGACCATGCACAGACCATCAATATCCCGAAGGGTGACTGGAAAATCGTGGCTATCGACGGCAAGATTTCTGCCGACGCCGATCTGGGCGCCACCAACGGCGGCAAGACTGTCGTGGCCCCCTGCTCCGCACTGATTCTGGCCTGCGTGAAATGATGCCATCCCCCTCTCCGGGGAATTTTGCCACTGGCGCACCTCAAAGTGTCCGCAATCCATAGGCAGTATAATACCGGCAAATCCGCGACATTAGGGTCTGCGGATTTGCCGAAATCAAAAAAATTTATTACCTTTGCAGATGTAAGACATAAGGATGCTCTCATAGTTCAATGGATAGAATAATGGATTCCGGTTCCATCGATTGGGGTTCGACTCCCCATGAGAGTACAAAACAGTCCCTTCAATTATCTGGAAACCAGATAAAATTGAAGGGACTGTTCTTTTGTCTTACCGACGTTAGCGTGCCACCGGATGACAGTCTTCACCGACACACCAGTCCCCTCCCCGCATCGGTGATGGACTGTGAAGGATCCGGGGTCCGCATGACTCTCTCTTATCTTATAATTACCTTACGAGATAGTCTGCCGGATTTCCATATGTATATGCCCGGTGCGATCCCTGCCCATGAGCCATAATCTACCGCTTCCATTACTGCGATGCCACTGAGGGTATATAACGTGCCTGCAGCCGATGCAATGCCGCATTCCACAGTATCGACACCCGACTGACCATTCCCCTGCGGGAACAACGGCAGCGACGGAAACCAATAGTTCATGATCATCTCATAATCGCGGATTTTTTCTCCCGCCGGGGAATAGCGCCGTGTGACATATGTCGGCGTGCCGAACTCATGGTAAAGAGCCATGTATACCTCATCGGTCACAGGATGCACTCCGATCGCGCATCCGTAGAGCTTCCAGTCGGCTCCCTCTTCCTCCAGATTGATGAATACCGACTGCTCTCTTGTATCACAGTCAAACTTATAGATTACGGATCCGGTGAACCATCTGTTGGCTCCCCCCTTCCAGTATAGGCAATTCTGAACTTCCGAAGCTACAAATGCATCCGGAGTCCACGCATACCATGAGTTGGCCGGACCGTATAGACCTTCATCAATTGCAATTACCTCATAATCCAGAGTAGCGGGATCCATCCTGACTATGTAAGGGAGCGACACTCCGGTGCCCTGAACGTTCTTAGCCACAGATATCCAGAGCATCCCGTCTTTTGACTTTACAATCGACCCTATTCCGGCACTTTCCTGCACGATATCCATCGATATCACACGCTCCACCTTATCTTCCTTCGGGTCGACAATCAGAAGCCCGTACTGCTGATGGGCTACAAAGACCTTGCCGGCAGCCATCACCATCATTCCCGACTGCCCGTGATAAAGCGACCCGGTAGGATCGGTGTTGGGTTTATCATTATCGCCCCCGGCATTGGGATTTGCAGAGCCCTCTACCTGTCCGGTGACGGTATATGTATCCAGATTGAAGATCCAGACACCGTTGCTTGTCGACACATACCCCTTATGCTCATCTACGCCGACAAAGCCCCGGCCATCGCATTGCGCGCCCGAGGGATCTATCAGACTCTGCTGATGCAGGATTTTCATGGTCCGTGCGTCGGCTACGGTAATGCGTCCCCCAGTCACTGTCGCGCCGGGATCCTTCTCCTGCTTTGCTATCAGATACAAACGGTCATGCCATATGGCACCGTACTGGTTGGTGCACCCGAGCTCCTTACCCGGGTTTTCAGCCTGAATGATACGATACTTCCAGTAATTTCCATCCGGATCATCAGGCATAAGATAATTTACGGTAGAGTTCTGATGACCGTACCAGTCTTCATTCACCCATATTATTCCCTGAGTATAATCAGACTCCTGAGCGGCGACTGCCGAAGCAGTCGCCGTCAGAAGTACATATACCAATGAAACGAACCTGTTCATTGTGTGCGATTTTACTTGATTCTGATTTTGGCGGTCAGGCCATTCGAACCCTTGAGCAGATAGAAGCCCGATGCGTAATCCGGATATATCACAGTGGTGTCATCGGCAATCGCGATTGTGTCGATTTTACGTCCGTCAAACGCAAAGACATCAAATGTCACGCCACCAAGATCACGGAATGCTACAAAGTCGCCGTTGCTGTATACTGTGCCGGCGGATTCCACGCACTCAATGCCGGTCTCCACATTTCCGATCTTGATGTTGATATTCTTCGATACTACCTTACCATTGGATTCGGCCATAAGTGTAAAGCTCTGTATGCCGTTGGCCAGCGGGCGCACTGTAAGCTGCCGTCCGTTGAGACTGACCTCTGCCGCAGGAGAAGTCTCAGCATCATCTTCGTCGCACTCCATGACGGTGGGAAGAATCGACACGGAAATGTTGCAGTTGTAGTTATCCCGGTCGTCAAGACTTTCAGTCAGATCGTAGACATACTCCTCTTCGCATTTATCGATGGAAGGGATATCCAAATCTTCAAAAAGGATTTCCGGATCATATTTATCGGGCATGAGCGCTATCGACGGGAACCAGAAATATTTGTCCATCTCGATTGTATGCTTTAGTTCTCCGGTCGATGCGTCCACGAAGTGCAGACGGTTGCTGATGGCGTTTACACCAAATGCGGGAAGCGAGCAATACAGCCATGTGTCGGTGCGGGGGTCGTAGTTGGGTGTGGCATACCCCATGGCATAGGTTTCATCCGCTTCGCTGCCATGCTTATACAGCATTGTCAGTGTCGAGGGGTCGGGATTTTCATCAATATCCCAACGCACCAGGTCGCCTGTCGAGCCATTCCAGTTTGCAGTACTCCAGAACAGCGTGTTGGTCTTGGTCGAAGCCCTCAGGTTGCCCGGACGCCATGAACCGCTTGAGCAGCCGATCGAGCCGGCTCCGATTGAAAGCACCTCCCCGAGTTCAAGTGTGACCGGATCAATCGGCTGAAGCGTTTTGGCGCATCCGATCCAGACTCTGCCGTCGAGCGACTGGGCCACAGTCTGTATCCCTTTTATCTCAAGGTAGTCCGCCAAAGTGTCGGTCTCGGTGTCGATAATAGCAAGACCATTGGCCACATATACGGCAAATACATATTTGCCAGCCTTTACCATATCACCCATCTGACCGCTGCTGCTGAGTGTTAGGCCCTCGATATCATTCTCGTCGACCGAGATTCCCTCGTCAGTCATGTGCATTACCCTTACACCCTTGGTGTGGCCAAGGTATACCTTTTCGGGAGTCACACCGACACAGGCACGCCCGTCGCCGCCGATTTCGTCGATGCTGCCGATGCGTTTAAGGGTCCGGGCATCAGCCACCACCACGCGGCCCCCGCTCTTTTCGCGGGTATCGCCTCCATCCCACGCCTGCTTCGACATCACGATAAGCTTGTCGGCATAGATTGTGGCAAACTGCGATGTGGCTCCAAATGCCATATTGTCGTTCTGATTACCGTAGACACGGTAATATATCCGGCCATCGGCATCGATATAGTTGATGGAGCCGCTCGTGTGCGTAAACCATTCTTCATTGAGCCAGAAAATACCGTCGGCAAAATCATCCGCCGGCTTATTGTCAGGGTCTACACCGCGTACCCTCACGGTATAGTCGGTGCTGATCTCAGTCCCGGGGACTGAGATGGTCATCGTGGTTTCTCCCGCACGATGGGCCACAAGTCCCTTTATGCTTGTATAGATCGACACTATCGACTCATCGGCAAACGACACCTCGAAGTTGGCGAAATCAGCATCTTCCGGTTCATATTTCGGCGTGATGAGCGTGCATCCCATGTTGTCCATCTCAATTACATCACCTACGGCATATTCCTGCAGCGTTACGCCGGTGACGGGATTGGCTACAAAAGTACTTGCCTTCATCGAAATATCGCCATACACACGTTTCACCTCCTTCTTGCCTGCACCCCAATCCTTACGGATATTCAGATAAGGCACGATGAGTGCATCTTCGGGTTTGATGGCTGTGAGCCGCAACTGCATGCCACCTTTCGCGGCATCAGCCACATATACGCTATAGACGGTAGAGGATGTCTCATTATCCATAGCACGTACTTCGGCTGAAATCCGGGCTCCGTAGAGGTTTGCGCCCTCGTCGCAGACATTGGCAATCATGGGCACCATCCGCTGCACGCTTGTTCCTACTTTGTCGGTGGCTGTGTTGAGCTGCACCTCGCTGATAGTCCAGATACCGACTTCATCGGCCGGACGCAGATAAAAGGTATAGTCTTTTTCTGAAGGGGCCGTAGTATCGGCTGACACATATTCGAGTGAAATACTGTCGCCCAATGAGACGCTGCTGCTGAAATCGGCTGCCGCACCGTTGACAAAGACTTTCCACCGGCTCTCGGCAGAGTTGACCTTCCAGTGGTCGTAGACCGAACTTCCGGATGCTGATTCGAAATCACCCTCTGTCGTGGCCACACCGGCATCAAGCGGAAGTGAAGTCCCGTCTACCGTCACGGCTGCCGAATTGTCGCCGTTGGTGTCGAATCCGAAAGCGATGTAGTCGCCCCCTGTGGAGGATTGCAGCGCATAGAAACGCGGATCGGATGCAAGTGCGGAAGCCACAATGTCATGTACCGTGGCTTCCCCGTCGAACCGCACCGCCTCGGTCAGGTTGTCGAGTGCCTTGTCATCGTCCCACCAGATGGATAATCCGGCATACGAACGGCCATCGCCCACTGCGTTTCTGAATTCAGCGGGAATTCCATCGATGGCATACGCATTTCCGCATATCAGGAATCCTGCGGATATTGCAAGCGAACTTGCAATAATGTGATTTGTCTTCATTTCAATTAGTTGTTATTGATATTATTGAACAATCTTATCTACTTTGTGCCGGCAATACATTTGATAGTGCGTCTCCCCCTGCGCTCTATATATAGGCCGGAGGCCGGAGGCGATGCCAGACGAATGCCTGTAATCGAATAGTATTCCGCAGCTGTGTCATCGTCGGATGCCGGGATACATGCGGAGGATGTGATGTCACCTGTATAGACGGGAGGGAGCCAATCCGGATCCTCTTCGCTGAACGATATGTATTTCCATCCATGCATATCGCCGTCCTTCAGGTAGACGCTGCTCATGCCGAGTCCGGAATATCCGAGATTGTCAAGTTCGCCTTCCTGCCCGGTCCAATAGCTCCAGTATCCGTCGTACCATCCGGCATTCCATATGCCGGCGGCATCATCGTTGATATCCCACCAGTCGTAATCATAGGCCGGATAGCCATATTCGGTGTAATCAATCGGGTGGAGTATTACGTGTGTGTCCAAAGCGTCCAGAATGGCCTCCGCTACGAAATCGGCTGCTTCGGCTCCCGGTGCGGAGGTCTGCCCCATGTATGTGTTGGGTTCGTAGAATCCGAATGAGATTCTGGGGTCGGCTGCAGCTCCGTCAAGGTCATAGGTCATAGCGTGCAGCAGCTCCCGGCCGGGGGCACAATACCCCACGCCATCGAGGGTGTATCCCATGTCGCCCGTCATCTGTATCAGAATCCTGAGCCGTTCGGAATTGCCGGCCACTGCCTTGACAAGGTCTACCCCGTTGGGTGTGGCTCCGTCTTCCCAACGGTAGCCCCATACGATAGCCCCCGGATTTGACTGCTCCGGGCCGGTATTGAACTGCACTATCAAAGCCGCACGGTTGGGTCCGGTGCCTGTCCAGTCATTGATCTTGTCAAAGTCAATCGGATGCGCCATAGCGGTCAGCACCGACACTCCGATTACTGAAAATAGTAGACGTTTTCTCATAAATGGTCATCATTATAGATTGATAAAAATGCTTCTTTTTGCCATGCGGGATACCGTGAACCGTTGGCAGGAATACTGTCAGTACGCAGGTCACATGCCGTATCACGGCGCAGGAATCGATGGGAGCGATATATGCAGGTCCTGCGCACGGCTTAATTCGGTGGATGTTTCGCCGAGCCAACCGCAGTATTGATTTACACCCGTATATACGCGTATGAAATCCGCTCCCGGCAGACTGACGCTTCTGCCCTCGGCATCCACGGCCCATGATATGTCGAAGGAGTTGAGGTCGGCATATTCATTAGGGTGATTGTCGGCATATCCCCAGGGGAAACTGTACAGCACGTAATATGCCCCATAGCCACTTATATCTTCGCCGTTCGCGGGGAGCCGGGTTCCCGAGAATGAGATTTCATCCGCCGCAATCCATTTTGGGTAATAATCCTGCGTGTGGAAAATGTTTTTGGCCATATATCCTTCTTCTCCGCAGCTGTCGCTCCAGCCGATGTATAGGATGTCGCTCAGGCTGTTCTCGTCGTCGGCTATGATTTCCCGGTCAGGATCCGGACGGTGATATGTGATGGAATATGAGTGAAGTGTGGCCGGTGAGTAATATTCACTTCCTGCGAGTTCATACCACTCATCATCGGGCAGACCGTTGCAGTTGGTGTCGTAACTGACCATGACAATTCCCGGCTCAGCCGACCCTCCTTTCCTGTCAGGTTGCAGCAACTCGTAGAAACAGTTGCCCCAGATTCTGAAATCATACTCACCGGGCACATTGATTACCGTATGATCGAACCCGAAGGTCACATATCCTCCGTATCCTCCGAGGGAAATCATGATATCGTTGGTGCCGGATATCGATTCCTCAGCTTTCTGCAGCATGGACGCATAGGTGTCGCCTTCCTCATAGCGGGGCATTTCATTTATGAACTGCCCCGGAGCCGGACAATATTCATACACGGTGGCGATGTACGGACTGTATTCTACCTCTTCATGGAGCACATGCACATCAAACGCGAAGTCAAATGGTGTGGCGGGGTCGATGATCTTCAGCTCCACGCGGTAATCCCCCTCCCTGGCGGCGAGGAAGATGTAATCCTTATCCTGACTCACACACTCGCCGTCGACATACCATTCGTAGCGCTCGCCGGTAAGCGCCGGGCGCAGGTCAAGTTTCTGCATACGCGATATGTAGTACACATCATCTATACCGAGATTCACCATCGGTATCTCTCTCTCACAGCAGCAGAGCAGAGGAGCTGCCATCAGTAATGATGCAGCGGCTGTAAAGTCGATCTTCTTCATTTTGCGAGGAATGTGATGTGTGCCGGGATATCGCCGGTGCGGACGCTCCACTTTTTATATCCGTCGGAACTGAAACAGTATAGCGTGCCTGACGAGACATAATTCTTCGCATCGGTCACGAAGATGTCGCCCGTCTCCGGATGCACCGAGATCCCATACGGTATCGTTATATCCTTCTCCGACCCGTCCTTGATGAAACTGTCGGATATGACTTTTTTCGTACGCACATCGATTATGCCGTAGGTCACCGTATTGGATGCTGTGTAATTGTTCCATTCCGTGGCGTAGTAATACATGTAATCTCCGTAAAAGGCCATGTTGGAGCATGCCACCGGTATTGTGTCGGTCACTACCATCTGGTTGTAGCCGGGCTTTTTCTGCATTACGTACAGGCGTGACGGACGATACTGGTAATCGCCACGCGACGTGACCCACAGTTTGTCGTAGCGGTCTTTCTTTAGTCTGTGCAGATTGATTCCCACCGGAATCTGCTGCACCTGTTTGAAATCCACCATCTGTATTACCGATACGGTATTGTCGTACTCCGGAGCACGGTAACCTCCCGAGTTGGCCACATACATATAGTCGTCCACCACTTCCATCTCTTCGGGCTGATACCCTACCGTCACCTTCCGTGTCACTGCGAGGGCAAGCGTATCGATTTCATATACCGCCCCTTTGGGAGCATTGGGATCTATGAGCACCGGCCCGACGTATGAACTTACGTAGGCCCGTCCACGGTGAAACCTCACATAGCGGCAATTGGGTATATCAATCTGCCCGAGCCTGATTCCGGAATGGGCATCAAGCACTTCCACCTTATGCGAGCAGTTGACCACCACATACAGCTTGCTGCCATATATGCAGATATCGTTGCCCACATCGCCGAGTTCCTTGATTACGTCGGGATTCCGCTCGGCATAGAAATTGCGTGAATACAGTCCGGTATAGTAGTCGTAATAATCGAGTGTGCATTTATTGGATCCCATGTTTCCCTCGTTCACAAGATAAAAGCCCCTGATGTCGCCATCACGGTATTCATCGCCTATTATCTCGTATTCGGTAGGCACCACGAGTTCGTCCTCACGGCAACCGGAGGCTGCCCCCAGCAGCAATGTCAGAAGAGGCAGTAGATAGTGTCGGAGTTTCATATTTCTACGGTGAGGGTGAATCTGTAGTTACGTTTCGGCATCGGATAATTAAGTATCACATCGTAATCCTGACTTAGCAGATTGTTGACTTCTATCAGTCCGCGCAGGCTCACTTTTCTGATTGTAAAGTCTTTGCTGACGGAGATATCGGATGTATACCAGGGCTGCGTATAGTTGTATCTGATATTCTCCTGCTGATTATATCTCTCGCCGACGTATATCCAGGAATAATTGAGGCTCCAGCCCCGCCATTGCGCATTGGCCACAGCGGCGCCGGAATGACGCGGGATATAGGGTATCTGGTCGCGGTAATAGTTGTCGGCCGGATTGGTAATGTCAATGGCCCTCTGAAATGTATATTGCCCGCGCAGGGTCAGATAGAGGTCATTCCACGGATTCAGCGTAATCAGCCCGGTGAGGTCGGCTCCGCGGATGTCGACAAGCCCGAGATTGAGCATCGTCCAGCGGAACTGCTGCCCCTTCGGATATGCCACGATTTTGTCTTTGACACGGTTATAGTAAACGTCGGCACTCACTCTTGCAGCGGTTATGAATGCCGCTGATGAGGCCGTATGGTCATATAGTAATCCTACATTATACTGGGTCACCCGTTCGGGTGATAGCTGCGAGTTGCCCATGTCGGCGTAATAGAGGTCGTTGAATGTGGGCATTCTGAACGATTTCTTATAGAAGGCCCTTATTGAGAAATCGCGGTTGCTCAACGGATACCCGTTCATATACACGGCCGGTGAAAGCACGTGTCGGTCGGCAGGAGCCTGCTGCCCCTTGACTCTGTCATGGATAAAAGTGCCCAGGGCGCTGGCCTGCATCTTGAACCGGTCGAGATCCAGGGCCGTCGCGACCGAGAGATACTGCGATATGCGGTCAGGTTTCACAAATCCGTATACATCGGCATCAAGCGAATTCCAAAGGAAGTCGTAACTTGCCGAGACCCTCCACCATCGGTTTATCCCATATTCATTGGCCGATGAGATGTATACCTCTTTCTGCCTGTACAGATTGTCGATTTTTATCTGTTTGTCATCGTTGTTTACATAATGGGTACGGTAAAACGCATATTTAAAGGTGTTAAGTGTGGAGAATCTTCCGAAGTATCCGGAATATTGTCCCTGCATGAAGGAGTTGGTATCCCATATGCGCTCCCCTCGGCGCCACACATTGTTTACGATGGCTCCCGGCACTCCGCGTTCGGAATTGTAATTGTATACTTTGGCTGTCCATGAGCCGTTGGGGAGCGACCCGTAGGTGTTGAGTTCAAGGCGTGTGGCATTGATATCGCCGTTCTGGCGCACGGCTGTGGTATCATAGGCCAGTTCGCCGGCGGGATTGACACGCCGGTATCTGAATTTGTATTTGCCGCTTGAATTCACCCATTCCGCACTTAACGAAGCCGTGACCCGGCGGCTGAGCCTGAGTTCGATAAGAGCAGAGGGATTCAGAAGGTCAAACGATCCGGTCCGCATCGTGACCCGCGCGTGATATGACTCCCCCTCCCTGAATACCGGAATGCGGGTACGCATATAGATAGTTCCGGCCGAGCCGAAATCCTTTGCAGGCTGCAGTATCTCGCTTTTCTGCCCGTTATAGAGCGATATGGCCTCTATGTTGTCAAGCGAAAACTGCCCGAGGTCAATCTGCCCGTTCTGGGCATTGCCAAGTTCCACACCATCGTATACCACTCCTGTATGGTTGGTACCCATCGACCGGATATTGACCGTCTTGATACCACCCACTCCACCGTAATCCTTCACCTGCACGCCTGAGAAGTATCTCAATGCATCTGCCACACTGTTGCTGTTCAGACGATGCAGTTCATCACCCGACAGGGTCTGTGCCGGAATGATGTCGTCGTTCGGCCTGTGGGCCGTCACCACTACTTCGTCAAGCTGCCGCAATATGGAATCGGTCCGTTGCTCAGCCATGCCGTCAATAGTGTTGTATACGATGACAGTAAGCATCACCGTAAAGCGAAGGGGAAATGTCAGGCTCCGGAAGAATCCGGAAGACCGGAAAAGTTTCATCTGTAAGGTTAGTAAGGTTAGGACTCAGAAAAAAATATCCCGTCTGCGTACTAACAGAATGTACACAGACGGGAAAATATGCCTAACCCCCGAAGGAGTGTCAACTGACCTTGAAACCCAAGTGCGATGCAACGGAGCGAACCTCCGCTACCCGACTTAATGGGGAACTCAAAGAACTGCCCATAATCCCGTAGGCACAATCTTGTTTACGGCAAAGGCAGGTCTTCTGACTTATCCCGGTCAGTTACGCCTTCTCAATGCCATTACGGCATCAATGACTAATGTAACTGACTTTGATATGGGATTCACAGCAGCGGGTACTGTCCCGGATTTTCACCGGATTCCCTTTTAAATCTCCTGAATTATTGCTATAGCTCTTTATAGAGAACGATTCGGTTTCCCTCTCTTGAGAATAATAAGGAGATACCATTGCAGATGCAAATTTAAGAAAATATATTTTTAAATTGCAATTTGGGATGTTAAAAACACGGAATAAAAAATAAAAATAAGGTAGTGCAAGCTGCCTGCACCTTTATACGCAATCCTCATCACCCTTTAGACCGCTTCCAACAAAAAATGTAAACGCGGTAGTTTGACAGTTGCATTTTAGAGCGCGTTCTAAGGAACGCGCTCTAAGTCGGTCAGACATGCAGCAGGTTGCGCACCACAAACCATACGCAGAACAGCACCACATAAGTGACGGCCAATTCCGGTCCGGCCACAATCCTGACCAATCGGCGCCGGCGCTTCAGCGGTGGAATCAGGCTCACGGCCGCCACTGCCATCAGATAGGGAAGCGAGAGCAGAAGGAAGTAATTATAGGCTATCGCCTGTAGGAAATTTCCGTGAAGGGCGGCGTGGATGGCGCGGGTTATGCCGCATCCGGGGCATTGCAGCCCCGTAAGACTGTGGATCACACATTTCGGCATCCACGCGGCATCGGTGGGGTTAAACCGCCAGATGAGATAAATAGCGACGGCCGTAGCAACGACCGCCGCATATAAAAGTATTTTGCGTCTACGTGCCACCTGACATCAATACGCGCTGCCGAGTGCCACTCCGTAGAAAATCAGGAATATCCCATAGATTACACCCCCTACGAAACCGCTCGCGCCGGCGACGATGCTCCATGTTTTGGCCGCACGGCTCGATTCCATGGCCTCGGCTGTGCGACCGGCCATCCAGAGGTTGTTGACCTGTGAGGCTTTCACAATAGCCACTATGCCGAAGGGGAGACAGCAGAGGATAGTGGTCAGGATAGCCCATACCATATAGTTGGGCGGAGGCACGCTGCCGGGCATACCCTGACCATAGGGGGCTCCACCGTAGGGTGCCTGAGGTGCATTACCTACCGGCGACTGCTGGAGATAGTTGACTAAGCCGGGCACGTCGCGTAGCGGGAGCCACTGTGTGCCCCCTTCGGGACATACCTGCGAGTCGGCGTTGAGGCCGTGGCTGAGAAATTCTGTGGGTAGAATCGGACCCTGCGGCTGATTGCCGGGACCGAGATAGTAGTATCTTGTCATATAATTTCAGTTGTTTTCTGCAAATTTAATGATTTTTTTGATATTTGCCGCACATTGACAATATAATTTACCATTCCACGGGTGTTTTCCCCTGACGAAGCAGATATTCGTTGGCTTTTGTAAAATGATGGTTGCCGAAGAAGCCTCGATATGCCGACAGCGGACTGGGATGCGGCGATGTGAGCACCAGATGACGCGACTCGTCGATCATCGAGCGTTTGCGGGCGGCATCGGCTCCCCAGAGGATGAAGACCACCCCTTCGCGGCGGGAGGCGATGGCACGCACCGCCGCATCGGTGAGACGCTCCCACCCTATCCCGGCATGCGATTTGGGCTGACCTTCGCGCACGGTGAGAGCAGTGTTGAGCAGCAGCACCCCCTGTCGGGCCCAGCGTGTAAGATCGCCATCGGCTGGAATCGGTGCACCGGTATCGGCATGCACCTCGGCCAGTATATTACGCAATGATGGTGGGAAGGGGATGCCGGGATTTACCGAGAAAGCCAGTCCATTGGCCTGACCGGCCCCATGATAGGGATCTTGCCCGATAATCACCACCTTGGTCTGATCGAAGGGTGAGGCATCGAAGGCGGCGAATATCTGAGCCGCCGGGGGATATACCGGCCCGGAGGCATAATCGCGGCGCACGGCCTGGGTGAGTTGGTCGAAATAGGGTTGCGCGAATTCTTCTCTGAGAGCCGCTTTCCATCCGGGCTCCATGCGCACTTTATCTTCTTGCATATAAGAAGCTCTTAGAAATTAGTTTTATATTGAAGTAGTTCTTTAGACACTATGCTTGTTTCTAAGAGCTACTTACAGATAATCGGGTTAGAGAATCGGGGCGAATAGACGTATGAAGCTCTCCAGCATGCGCTGTGGCAGCGGACGCGATTTCCATTGCGAGTATTTTAGTTTGCGGCATTTCTCCAGATCACTGAAGAATATCTCTCGCAGACGGGCATTCACCTCGCGGTCGTAGATGAGGAGATTGCTTTCGAAATTATTCTCGAAACTCCGGAAGTCGAAGTTGGTGCTCCCGGCGGTGGCAAAATCATCGTCGATGGTCATGGCCTTGGCATGAAGCATGCCGGGAGTATAGAGATATACTTTAATGCCGGCCTTCAGGCAACGGGTGACATAACTGAAACTGGCCAGCAGCAGGAGCCTCGAATCGGATTTGGAGGGGATCATCACCCTCACATCTACCTTGGCCAGGGCAGCAGCCTCGAGGGCATTGAGCAGCGCATCGGTAGGGAGGAAGTAGGGGGTCTGGATATAAATCGATTTGCGGGCCGAGGAGATGGCTCGCAGAAAACATAGGCTCAGATTATTCCACACCTCTACCGGACCGGAGGTCACGAGCTGCATGGCGCATGAGTTGCGCAGGGTGTGTGGCGAGCAGTGGAGCGGTATCATGGAGTCGGGCTTCTTGAGGAAGTACCAGTCGACCGCAAAACTATACAGCAACGATTGCACCACATCGCCGCGCACCCGGAAATGGGTGTCGCGCCAGGCCGAGCCATCGGGAAGTCCGTCTACATATCGGTCGGCGATATTCATACCCCCTATGTAGCCTATCTCATTGTCGATCACCACGATCTTGCGGTGGTTGCGCCAATTGATTCGGTTGGCAAGCTGCGGGAAGGTCACGCGGAAGAAGGGATGAGTGTCGACTCCGGCATTCTTCATGTCGCGGAAGAAGCGGCGGGAGGATGAGAAGCTCCCCACATGGTCGTAGATTACCTTTACCACTACCCCTTCGCGGGCCTTGCGCTTAAGAATTTCGGCCACGGCGCTTCCGGTCACATCATCCTGGAATATGTAGTATTGCAGATAGATGGTGTGGCGTGCATTCTCCAGGTCGCGCATCAAGGAGTCGAATTTCTCGCGCCCTTCGGTAAAGATTCGGATTTCATTGTTGACGGTGAGGGGCGAGCGGGTCAGACTGTGGGCCAGTTTTATGAGCTGGTGCGCCCCACTGTTGAGCTGAAGCGTGCCGAGGTCTACGGGGCGGGAAGTGAAGTGATGCATTAGCTTCCGCTTGTTGTGGCGGGTGATCATATGATGGCCGCGCAGACTGCGCCCGAAGAAGAGGTAGAACACCAGCCCCACCACCGGCAGCGCCAGGAGCGCGATAATCCAGGCCAGCGAGCGGATAGGATTGCGATTCTCTGATAGAATCACCACCACACAGCTCACCACCAATGTAAGATATAACAGGAAGATTCCTGTGGCCACCCAATCTGATATGACGATAGATAGTGTTATCATGATGGTTTTTGACTGGATTACGTAAGAGCATTCACAGCTGCTTCAGGAGGAGGAGGAGGAGTACTCTGGAGTAACACTCTATATCTATAACGCCGTTTTTACCCTTATCGGATATGCATCTGCGGGCTTATTTTGTTCGCCACCCGCCGGAGAAGGATAGCCATCTGCGGGCTTATTTTGTTCGCCACCCACCGGAGAAGGATAGCCATCTGCGGGAAGCCAATATACACAAAAAAAATATGAGACGATTTCACAACCATCTCATACTCCTTGGCTTAACTAAATAAATTCTTACATGCTAGGTTCATAGGCTTTTTACCTAATGCAAAGGTACAAACTTTTTGACCGTTTTGCAAGAGGCAGCTATCATTTTTTGTTAAAAAATCCTTTTTTGACCACAAGTATCACCTCTTGACCAATAGAGATATTTGAGGCTCCCCTACTTCCCGGTCTGACGCAGATACTCCTCGGCTGTGAAGGCAAGCTCGTCGTACCATTCCCGGCCGAATCGCCGGGTGAGGGGCTCGCGCAGAAATTCGTAGGCGCGCACTCCTTTGGCACGCCCCATCACCTCTGCCCCTTTGCAGATTTTCCAGCGATGATAGTTGACGGCTGTAAAGCCATCATATTCCTTTACCCTCACCGGATAGAGTGCACAACTGATCGGCTTGAAGAAGTCGGTCTCCCCTTCGCGACGCGCTTTCTCAAGCGCACAGAGACACACTCCATTGCTGCCGAACGTAGTAAATACGCAATTGGCTCCATCCACAAGCTGAGTGACCAGATCACCCTCCTCATCAATATAGCTCACTCCCTCTTCGAGCACCACCTTGCGGGCCTTCTCGTTGAGGTAAGGAAGTATCCGGGGCAACAATTCCTGCAGTCGGTCGGCCTCTTCGCGGGTGAGCGGCGCACCTGCATCACCCTCGATGCAGCACTCACCGAGGCAGTCATCAAGATCGCAATGAAAATAACGCTCTATCAGATCGAGCGATACGATTGTGTTTTTACCTATTTCAAGCATGATATTCACGTGGCCCTGTGATGGGCATTGATATTCGGCAACCCTTGCACCGCTCTCCCCGTGTAAGCTACCGGATTGTGGCGGCTCTTCTCGGCGAAGCGGTTACAGCATCCGGAGTCTCCGCTCAGGGAGTGGCCACTATCGTAGCCGCGCCAAGCAATCGGTCGGCTCTGGCACCGGGTTGCCGGAGGTATATGTATATATTGTATTCGTTGATTGTCTCGTAATGATTCCCCTCCACTACCGAGGCATCCCCGGCCACAGCATTGCGGTCGGCCTGCGGATTTGCGAAGTTGCCCCCGATATTGGCATCAGACTCACCCTCGCTGCGACGTCGCACCACATACTGGTAATTGTAGCTACCCTGCTTCAATGGCACTTCGAGAGTGTATACACCTTGGGCACGGTCGTAGGTGAGGCGATTGAAAGGGGTATATCCACGCAGTGCGAGATCACCCTCCAGATATACATCACCATCCATAATTTCCGGTATGTCGAGAGTGAAGCGGGTCATGATGTAGTCGCCCCCCAGATCGGGATCGGTGGAGTTGTATTCATCTATCTTATAACGTCCGCGCTGGGTGCTGTCGTATGAGTAGCTTCGTTCGGCCCTGCTGTAGTCGGGATGCAGATAGGCATGATAAAGCCGGTCGTCGTAGCGGGTGGAATCTACACCCATTCCGGGATAATCGCTGCGCACAGTCTCGAAGCGTCGATATTCATTCCCGGCAGGGAAAATCAGCCCGGGGAGATGATCATATACTACTTTCGACCCCTCCACCCGCTGCGGATGCATTATGAAGCGGGATGTGTCGGGGCGCCCGTTCTGAGTGATCTCCACCATCAGATCGGTGTAGGGGTTGTGAGGGATTTCGGCCGCCGGGGAGATATTGAGTTGCAGTTGCTGATATTGGGTGTTGAAACCGCTGTCGGTGCGACCGTCGGCGCGTGCGCTGATGCGGTAGGCATCCTCAGTGACACGAAATCGGGCCTGAAGTAAAACCTTGTCGGGGTCGTTCTCATCGTAGACCTGCCACAGGTAATTGCCCGATACGAGCGGACGCAGCTCACCCCGGCCGAGGGTATAGCGATAGTTCACGTAGTGCACATATGTGTTGCGCGAGAAGGCATAGTCTTCGATCTCATCGTAGTTGAAACCATCGGAATATTCCGACTCCACAAGCCCGGAGGGCTGCCAGTCGGCATTGCAGTGCACAAGCCGGCAACGCAGATACCTGTAATCGTCGCCAATCTCATCAAATGAGAATACGATCTCATCGCCGCTGCCGAGACGCAGCACCGGATCTTGCATCAGATTGCCGTTGGCAGTGACGGTGAGAGTGCGGAGCATTGGCTCGAATATGGCTGTGGCCGTATTCTCCCCGGCCGCAGAAGCCGGGGAGAGTATGGCTATCCCTACTGCCAGAGCACCCTTCAGAGCGGCTCGGAGGATTGAGGAGGATTTCATCATCACTGCTCCTCGAAGTAGTTGTGAAGTATCTCCACACCCTGAGCCACGAGTTCGTTGCAGGGGCGCACATCGGGCTTACCCTTGAGGTCGGAGCAGCGCAGGCGGTTGCCGTTGGATGAGGCAAAGGTATCGAGCAATTCTTTCGATGCCTTCATGGAGGGAGCCTTCGATGCGGCTTCCGGGCCATGGAGCATGCCCTGAGCCATGGCCATAGCATTGGCCACACCGCAGAGCTCGCCGCAACCGAGACCGGCACCAAGGCCGGAGGAGATACGCGCGGCGGTATCGATGTCGAGTCCTGTCACATCGCCGAAAGCCATTATCACACTCTGAGCGCAGTTGTAGCCCTCCTGGCGCAGACGCATGGCATGAGCCTTGCGATCTTCAAGCGAAATCTTAGTCATATTTCAATAATCTGTTAGTTACCCTTTGAAATTGGCGGAGTCGGTTGATTTACTTCTGAATATCCAAGAGCGCGTCCATATGTTGTGTAAGAGCGCGTCCATATGTGGTGTAAATAGAGAGGAGGCGCCGCGGTGTCGAGATACCGTGGCGCCTCCATATTGTCGGCATGGCTGCCGGCGGCTCATCCGGCGAGGGATGCGGCCCGGCGGCTCATGACTTCTGAACGCGATTCAGAATCAGCCGTGATTACTCTGCGGCGGGAGCCTCAGTAGCTTCTGCGGCGGGAGCCTCAGCTGCGGGAGCGGCCGATTTTTTCTTGCGGGAGCGGCGAGTAGCCTTCTTGCCCTTGCCTTCGCCTGCCTCAAGCATCGACTCGTTGAAGTCAACAAACTCGATCATGCACATCTCGGCGTTGTCGCCCAGACGATGACCGGTCTTGAGGATGCGCAGATAACCGCCGGGACGCTCTGCTACCTTCTCGGCGATGGTGCCGAAGAGCTCCTTGACAGCATCCTTGTTCTGCAGATAGCTGAAGACGAGACGACGGTTGGCCATATCGTCCTTCTTGCTGCGTGTGATGATGGGCTCGGCAAACACGCGGAGAGCCTTAGCCTTGGCAATTGTGGTGAAGATGCGCTTGTGCATGATCAGCGAGATCGCCATGTTGCTGAGCAACGCCTCGCGGTGACCCTTCTTGCGGCTGAGATGATTGAATTTTTTATTGTGTCGCATCGCTGTTAGTCTTTGTCTAATTTATATTTTGTGATGTCCATCCCGAAAGAGAGATTGAGGTTGGCAAGCAGCTCATCAAGCTCTGTGAGCGACTTGCGGCCGAAGTTGCGGAATTTCAACAGGTCGTTCTTGTTGAATACCACGAGCTCGCCGAGAGTCTCCACCTCTGCGCTCTTCAGGCAGTTGAGGGCACGCACACTCAGATCCATATCGGCCAGCTTGGTCTTGAGGAGTTGGCGCATGTGGAGCACCTCCTCGTCAAATTCCTCAGTCTCCACATCGGCCGGAGTCTCGAGTGTCATCTTCTCATCAGAGAAGAGCATGAAGTGATGTATCAGAATCTTGGCTGCCTCCTTAAGGGCATCTTTCGGGCGAATAGAGCCATCGGTGGTGACTTCGAGTATGAGCTTTTCGTAGTCGGTCTTCTGCTCGACGCGGAAATTCTCGATGGCATACTTCACGTTCTTGATCGGAGTGTAGATTGAGTCGATGGCGATTACACCGGGATCGGCATTGCCGATCATCTCGCGGTTTTCATCAGCCGGAACCCAACCACGACCCTTATTGATCGAGAACTCCATCTTGAAGCTTGCGGCGGGATCGAGATGGCAGATTACCAAATCGGGATTGAGGACCTCGAAGCCCGTAAGCACCTTACCCAAGTCGCCGGCTTTGAACACATCTGTGCCCGACACCTCCACCGTAGCTTTCTCGGATTCGATGTCAAGGGTCAGTTGCTTGAAGCGCACTTGCTTCAGGTTGAGGATGATGTTGATTACATCTTCCTTCACTCCCGGGATAGTGTCAAGCTCATGGGCCACACCATCAATCTTGATACTATTGATGGCGAAACCGCCCAGCGACGACAGAAGAATTCTGCGGAGGGCGTTGCCTATGGTCTGGCCATAACCGGGCTCAAGCGGGCGGAATTCAAACTTACCGAATGAATTGCTCTCCTCAAGCATGATGACCTTTTCAGGCTTTTGAAATGCTAAAATTGGCATGGGTCTCTATTGTTTATTATTTAGAATACAACTCGACGATCAACTGTTCCTTGATTGTCTCGGGGATATCCTCGCGGGTGGGCACGTGAAGGAAGCGTCCGGACTTGGAGCTCTCATCCCACTCGATCCAGGGATACTTGCTGTGGTTGAAGCCTGCAAGCGCATCGGCGATTACCTCGAGCGACTTTGACTTCTCGCGAACACCGATCACATCGCCGGGCTTAACGGCATATGAAGCGATGTTGACCACCTTGCCATTGACAGTGATGTGCTTGTGGAGCACGAGCTGACGGGCAGCGGCGCGAGTCGGGGCGATGCCCAGACGATATACCACATTGTCGAGACGACCCTCCAGGAGCTGCAGAAGCACCTCACCAGTGATACCCTTGGTGCGGGCAGCCTTCTCGAAGAGGTTGCGGAACTGACGCTCCAGCACACCGTAAGTATATTTGGCTTTCTGCTTCTCGCGGAGCTGAATGCCATACTCCGAAGTCTTGCGACGGCGGTTGGCACCGTGCTGGCCCGGGGGATAGTTTTTCTTAGCGAGCACTTTGTCGTCGCCGAAGATGGCCTCGCCGAATTTACGGGCGATTTTTGATTTAGGACCTGTGTATCTTGCCATTGTTTTATTGTCTTTTTGTCATGCCTGCTTCCGGCGCCATGCCGCCCTGTGCTTCTGCCGCGAGCCCTGGGTGAGAGCCACTGGTGAGCGGAGTCTCCGCTGCCGGGGGTGAAGCCGCCTCCTCGCCGGGCCTCGGAGCGCCCTTCGGCGCAGCCGCGACTATCGAGAGAAAGTTACTTATCGAACATTGTGTGTCTTAACGTCGATTATGAGATATGTAGAAGCATCAATTGTTCGGGATAGTCTATTCGCATTCGGATCGCTCCTTTTACCCTCTTCGGGTGTGGCGGCTCGACTTCCTGAGTGAGCTTCTCCACTCATCAGCATGGCCATCGGGCTCATCGGCGCATCGATGGCGGCTGTGGCGCATCCTTAGTGGCGGATGCAGGCTTGTTGAGATGAATTATGTCGTGTCAGGGATTGCCTACGGGTTATTACACTCTTCTTCTCTTGGGAGGACGGCAACCGTTGTGGGGCAGCGGAGTCACGTCTACGATCTCCACGACCTCGATGCCGGCGCCATGCACTGTGCGGATAGCCGACTCGCGACCGTTGCCGGGACCCTTCACATAGGCCTTCACTTTGCGCAGGCCCAGATCATAGGCCACCTTGGCGCAATCCTGTGCTGCCATCTGTGCAGCGTAGGGGGTGTTCTTCTTCGAGCCACGGAAGCCCATCTTGCCTGCCGACGACCAGGAGATAACCTGACCCTCGCTATTGGCCAGACACACGATGATGTTGTTGAAAGAGCTATGCACGTGGAGCTGACCCATTGCGTCAACCTTGACATTTCTCTTTTTTGCTGCGACTGTCTTTTTTGCCATGTCTTAGTGTTATTTAGTAGCTTTCTTCTTGTTGGCGACTGTTTTCTTGCGGCCCTTACGGGTGCGGGCATTGTTCTTGGTGCTCTGGCCGCGCACGGGCAGACCGATACGGTGACGGATGCCACGGTAGCAGCCGATGTCCATCAGGCGCTTGATGTTGAGCTGGATCTCTGTGCGGAGATCACCCTCCACTTTGTACTCGCTCTGGATTACCTCACGCACAGCGGCTGCCTGGTCGTCGGTCCAGTCCTTGACTTTAGTGTCGAGGTCAACGCCGGCTTTGCTCAAAATTGTTTTGGCTGCGCTGCGGCCGATTCCAAAGATATATGTCAAGGCTATTTCGCCTCGCTTGTTCTGCGGCAAATCTACGCCGACTATTCTTACTGCCATATTTCTATGTTGGATTTTTTAGCAAAGTGATTATTTAGCCCTGACGTTGTTTCAACTTCGGGTTCTTCTTGTTGATTACATAAAGACGGCCCTTGCGACGCACGATCTTGCTGTCCGGGGTGCGCTTTTTGATTGATGCTCTAACTTTCATATCTTGATTGATGGGTTTATTTGTATCTGAAAGCGATTCTCCCCTTGCTCAGGTCGTAGGGCGACATTTCGACTCTGACCTTGTCGCCGGGAAGTATCTTGATGTAGTGCATTCTCATCTTGCCCGAGATGTGGGCTGTGATTTCGTGGCCGTTTTCGAGTTCTACCTTGAACATCGCGTTCGACAACGCCTCGAGAATGACTCCGTCTTGTTCGATTGCAGCTTGCTTTGCCATTTCGTATTTTTTACGTAGTGTTATCAGGTTGGTAATTACTTCGTCAGATCGAATCTTCTCTATCGGCCGCCTCACCGGTGCCGGGGATGCCGCGGGTCACATCCTTTTCGCCGAGGACCTCCTCGATGTAGCGGAATGTGGTGAGAATCTCCGGCTCGTCGGGGGTGATGAGCAGCGTGTGCTCGAAGTGGGCCGAGGGCTTGCGGTCGCGGGTGCGGCACTGCCAGCCGTCGCGCTCGATGACTATGTTTTTGCTACCCATATTGATCATCGGCTCGATGCAGATAATCATGTTGGGCTTCAGCACCGGGCCGGTGCCACGGCGCCCGTAGTTGGGCACCTCGGGATCTTCATGCATGCTCTTGCCGATACCATGGCCACACATCTCACGGACCACACTGTAGCCCTCGTGCTCGCAGTAGCGCTGCACGGCGTTGGAGATGTCGCCCACGCGCTTTCCGCCGCGGGCGGCCTCGATACCCTGATAGAGCGATTCCTTGGTGACGCGCAGCAGCCGAGCCGCCTCGGGGGATATCTCCCCCACGCCGAATGTGTAGCAGCTGTCGCCGTTATAGCCATCGAGCTCAACGACACAGTCGGTGCCGATGATGTCGCCCTCTCTGAGCACATAGCCGGAGGGGAACCCATGCACCACTGTCTCGTTGACCTCAATACAGAGCGTACCCGGGAAACCGCCATAACCCAAGCAAGCGGGCTTACCCCCGTTGTCGAGGATAAACTCACGTGCTATGGTGTCAAGACGCTGGGTGGTGATACCGGGTGCTACCCACTTTGCCACCTCACCGAGAGTGCGGCTCACCAGATCTGATGCGCGGCGCACGAGTTCGATTTCTTCGGGTGTCTTGAGATAGATCATTTTCTTTCTTTTACGATTAGCGCTAACCAGTTGCAAACGCTTTTAGAATGCCCTGTTGCCGGTGGTGCGACCCTGAATGCGGCCATCCTTCATCAGGCCGTCGTAGTGACGCATCAGGAGGTGACCCTCGATGATGCGCAGGGTGTCGAGTATCACACCTACCAGAATCAGCAGCGATGTGCCGCCGAAGAACTGGGCGAAGCTTCTGTTCAGACCGCATACATATGCAATCGACGGCATGATGGCCACAATGCCCAGGAAGATTGAGCCGGGCAGTGTGATGCGCGACATGATGGAGTCAAGATATTCCACCGTCGGCTTGCCGGGCTTGATGCCGGGGATGAAGCCGTTGTTGCGCTTCATATCCTCTGCCATCTGTGCCGGGCGCACTGTGATTGCAGTATAGAAATATGTGAAGGCCACAATCATCAGGAAGTAGATGATATTGTAGGTCCAGCCATACATATTGGTCAGGCTGCCGAGAAGTCCGGAATGGTCGGTCGAGAAACCGGCCAGAGTCACCGGAATAAACATGATGGCCTGAGCGAAGATGATCGGCATCACACCGGCGGCATTCACTTTCAACGGGATATACTGACGTGCGCCGCCGTATTGCTTGTTGCCCACCACTTTCTTGGCGTACTGCACGGGCACCTTGCGAGTGCCCTGCACCAGCAGAACTGCTCCTGCGATGACGGCAAGCAGTATCACGATCTCCACAAGGAAGAGCACCAGGCCACCTCCTGCCGAGTTGAGCAGGCGAGCGGTGAATTCCTGAAGGAACGCCTCAGGCAGACGCGCGATGATACCGATAAGGATAATGAATGAAATGCCGTTGCCCACACCCTTCTGGTCGATACGCTCACCAAGCCACATGATAAACATGGAGCCGGCAGCGAGCACAATCGTCATGAAGGCCACAGTCCAGAAGCCCATCTCAACATAGCCACCGGCCGAACGCACCTGATACTGCAGGTTCATCAGATAGGCCGGACCCTGAAGAATCAGGATGAACACTGTGAGATAGCGGGTATACTGGTTGAGCTTCATGCGGCCGCTCTCACCCTCACGCTGCATCTTCTGGAAGGCCGGAAGCACCATGCCCAGAAGCTGGATCACGATCGATGCCGTGATGTAGGGCATGATACCGAGGGCAAACACAGATGCCTGCGAGAAGGCACCGCCCGAGAACATGTCGAGCAGCTGCATCAGACCGTCGGAAGTGAAGTTCTGCAGTGCGCTCAGCGAGTCGGGATTAATGCCCGGTAGCACTACATAGCATCCGAAGCGATAGATGATCACCAGCAGCAACGTCACTCCGATGCGCTGGCGCAGGTCGTCTACGCTCCAGATATTTTTTATTGTCTGAGTAAATCCCATTTTGAATCGTTATTTTTTGATTACGCTTCCGCCGGCTGCCTGGATTGCCTCCTCAGCTTTCTGAGAGAATGCATCGGCCTCGACTTCAATTTTGCGTGTCAGAGCACCATTGCCGAGCACCTTCACGAGGCAATTCTTTGACACCAGACCGGCAGCGCGCAGGTCGGCCACTGTGATCTTCTCAAGATTCTTGGCTGCTGCGAGCGCCTCGAGGGCGTCAAGGTTAATGGCTTTGTACTCCTTGCGGTTGATATTCTTGAAGCCGAACTTGGGCACACGGCGCTGAAGGGGCATCTGACCACCTTCGAAGCCAATCTTGCGGCTGTAGCCGGAGCGAGATTTCGCACCCTTGTGACCACGTGTCGATGTGCCACCGTAGCCACTGCCCGGGCCGCGGCCCACACGTTTGTTTTTCTTGTTGCTTCCAGGAGCGGGTTGAAGATTATGAAGTTCCATTTTCAGTGCGGATTTAAAGAGTTTAGAGGGTTGCCACTTCTACCAGGTGATGCACTGCCTTGATCATGCCACGGATCGAGGCATTGTCTTCGTGCACTACTGTCTGGTTCATTTTGTGCAGGCCGAGTGCGTCGAGTGTGCGCTTCTGCACAGCCGGGCAGTTGATACGGCTCTTGATCTGTTTGATTGCTATCTGTGCCATTGTCTCTAATCTTATTTGCCGTTAAACACTTTCTCCACCGACACGCCGCGTGCGGCTGCCACCTGTGCGGGCGAACGAAGCTCGCCGAGTGCGGCAATTGTAGCCTTCACGAGGTTGTGGGGGTTGGATGAGCCTTTCGACTTGGCGAGCACATCGGTGATACCTACGCTCTCGAGAACCGCACGCATAGCGCCGCCGGCCTTAACACCGGTACCCTCGGATGCGGGCTTCAGGAAGATGCGAGAACCGCCAAACTTGGCGCTCTGCTCGTGGGGAATTGTACCCTTGTGCACCGGCACGCGGATAAGGTTCTTCTTGGCAGTCTCCACGCCCTTGGCGATGGCTGCCTGCACCTCATTGGCCTTACCGAGGCCCCAGCCGATCACACCGTCTTCGTTGCCGACTACGACGATGGCTGCAAAACTGAAAGCACGTCCGCCCTTTGTGACTTTGGTCACGCGGTTGATGGCCACAAGACGGTCTTTCAATTCCAAATCATTTGTGGATTTTACTCTATTGATCTTAGCCATGATTTCTTTTAAAATTTAAGACCGGCCTCGCGGGCTGCGTCGGCCAATGATTTTACTCGTCCGTGGAAAAGGTAGCCGTTACGGTCGAATACCACTGTGGTGATACCCTTCTCCATTGCCTTCTGCGCGATGGCGGCGCCTACCTTGGCTGCCACTTCGATCTTTGTGCCACCCTCAAGACCCTTCGAGGAGGCTGCTGCCAGTGTCACACCGGCCAGGTCGTCGATCACCTGCACATAGATGCCCTTGTTGGAGCGGAATACGCTCATGCGCGGACGCTCGGCTGTGCCGGAGATTTTGCCGCGGATACGGGTCTTGATCTTATTTCTTCTATCTATCTTAGATACCATTTCTGTGCTGTTTTAATTATTTCGCGTTAGCTGACTTACCAGATTTGCGGCGGATAATCTCACCTACAAACTTGATACCCTTACCCTTATACGGCTCCGGCTTGCGCAGCGAGCGGATCTTGGCGCATACCTGGCCCAGAAGCTGCTTGTCGGCGCTCTCGAGGATGATAAGGGGGTTTTTGTTACGCTCGGACTTTGCCTCTACCTTAATCTCCTTCGGGAGCTTGATGAAGATTGCGTGTGAGAAACCGAGTGCCAGCTCGAGGACCTGACCTGTAGATGTGGCGCGATAACCTACACCTACGAGCTCCATCTCCTTCTTATAGCCCTCCGATACACCTACCACCATGTTGTGGATCAGCGCGCGGTACAGACCATGCATCGAGCGATGGTCGCGGGCATCATCGGGACGGGTCACCACTACGTGGCCATCCTCTACTGCTACTTTGATATCGGGATTGATTTCCTGCGACAGCTCACCCTTGGGGCCTTTCACTGCCACTGTGTTGCCATTTACCTGGACTGTCACGCCGGCAGGTATCTCAATCGGGGCTTTACCTATTCTTGACATATCAGATACCTCCTTTTTTAATATACGTAACACAGAACTTCGCCGCCGATTTTCTTCTCTTTGGCTTCCTTGTTGGTCATTACACCCTGTGAGGTGCTGAGGATTGCGATACCGAGACCGTTGAGCACACGGGGCATGTCTTTATAGCCGGTGTACTGGCGAAGGCCCGGACGCGATACGCGATGCAGGTTCTTAATCGCGCTTACCTTGTCGATGGGATCGTACTTGAGGGCGATCTTGATGGTGCCCTGCGGATTCTGGCCCTCCTCAAACTTGTAGTTGAGGATGTAACCCTGGTCGAAAAGGATCTTGGTGATCTCCCTTTTCATCTTCGATGAGGGAACCTCCACCACGCGATGTCCGGCGTGGATGGCGTTTCTCAATCTAGTCAGATAATCTGCTATTGGATCTGTCATTGTTTTGGTTGTTAAATTGATTCAGATATACTGAACAATATTTAATACTCTCATATGTTTAAGGGCCTATCGGCAGGCGTTACTCTGCCAATAAGCTCAAAAACTCTGCAAAGATAATCGGAAATTCCGAGAAATCAAAATTTTAGGGACTATAACTGTGATTTTTAGCCGATTTTTCTCCACCGGCTCTCCTTTTTCTACATTTTTATCCCTCTTCGGTGCCGTTTCGAGGCATTTCATTCCCCATGGCCGAGCTCGCGGAGCAGTGCCTGCATCTTGGCGCGGATCCGGTCGTTGGCCGGATTGCCGATGCTCCCCACATGGCTGTGGCGCACTTCGCGACAGGGCGTGTAATCCCCTCTCTGCACTGCCTCTCCCACCTGCCGGTAGGCATCGCGAAACGGCACTCCCGAGAGCACCAGTCGATTCACATCCTCTACCGTGAATATATAGTCATATTTCGGATCATCGAGAATATTCTCCCTCACCCGGATGTGGCCCAACATGAAGGTGGCCATCTCGAGGCAGTCGATGAGCTGGCCGGAGGCGGGGAAGAGGATATCCTTCATGAGCTGAAGGTCGCGGTTATAGCCGAGGGGAAGATTGGCTGTGAGAAGGGCGATTTCGTTGGGAAGAGCCTGAAGACGGTTGCACTTGCCGCGCATTATCTCGAATACATCGGGATTCTTCTTATGCGGCATGATGCTCGATCCGGTGGTGAGATTGTCGGGGAAGCTCACGAATCCGAAATTGCTACACATCCACATGCACACATCCATCGCCATATGCCCCAGCGTCGATGCTATGGCCGCAATAGCCACTGCCACAGCCTTTTCGGTCTTGCCGCGACTCATCTGCGCTGCCACCACATTATAGTGAGGGCGCGCAAAACCGAGCAATTCCGTAGTCATCTCGCGATCCAGCGGAAACGACGACCCATAACCCGCCGCCGAACCCAGAGGATTCTGATCGGCCACATGATAGGCAGCCAGCAACTGAAACATATCATCGCTCAGCGACTCGGCATAAGCCCCGAACCACAGACCGAACGACGATGGCATCGCCACCTGCAGATGCGTGTAGCCGGGCATCAGTGTGGCGCGATACTTCTCGGAGAGCTCCAGAAGGCGGTCGAAGAGATCCCCTACGGCTGCGGCTATCTCCTTGAGTTGGTCGCGGAAGAAGAGTTTTAGATCCACGAGCACCTGGTCATTGCGCGATCTGCCGGAATGGATCTTCTTCCCCACATCACCCAATCTCTGAGTGAGGAGCAGCTCCACCTGCGAATGCACATCCTCCACCCCCGCTTCAATCACAAACTCCCCGCGCTCCACCTGCGCCAGAATATCCTCCAGCGCCGGCAGGAGCTGATCCAGCTCCTCCTGCTCCAGAAGGCCGATGCTGCGCAGCATCCGGATATGCGCCATAGAGCCCTGCACATCGTAGCGGGCGAGTTGCAGATCGAGCCGGCGGTCGTCGCCCACGGTGAAGCGCTCTATATTCTGATCCGGATCAAACCCCTTATTCCACAATTGTTTTCCCATTTTACTTAATCTATTCGTTACGTTATTTCAAATCTTTAGAGCGCTCGTGCTATCGCCTCTATGAGGCGGGGATATAGATGCAGGGCCTCGTTGATTTCCCGGGCGAGCACATACTCATCGGCCGTATGCGAACGGGCCGACTCTCCCGGGCCTATCTTGAGCGAGGGGATGCCGTGCATCAGTGCCATATCCGATGTGGTGGGCGACACGAAGGGCTCTCTCCCCAATGCCACTGCCCCCCGCCACATCGGATGCTCTTCACTGAGCACCGAGGCCTGCACCCGGGTGGAGCGGGGCGTGACACTGCTCCAGCGCACACACCGGCGCAGCAACTCCACCGTGGCCTCATTGGTATAGGCATCGGTGGTGCGCACATCGGCCACAAACCTGCAACTGTCGGGCACCACATTATGTTGCCTTCCGGCCTCTATCATGGTGACATTCACACAGATCGGGCCAAGCACACGGCTCACTCTCTCAGGGGCGAATCCGCGCAGCAGTTCGATATCCTCGATGGCGCGATATATGGCGTTGACACCCTCACGGCGCGCCGCATGGCCCGACACTCCCGGTGCCACACAGTCGAGCACCAGCAGACCACGCTCGGCTACTGCCGGCTGCATACCGGTGGGTTCGCCCACTATCACCATATCGGGTGAGAGCCCGCGCTCGGCAAGATGCGGCAGGAATGCCCGCATCCCATGCTCCCCCATCACCTCCTCGGCAGCCGTGATGGCAAATATTAGATTGAAGGGGAGGTCGCGGCGGCGCCACATCGCGGCGAAGCTGAGGGCAAGAGCCACTCCGGAGGCTCCGGCATCGTTGCTGCCCAATCCATAGAGTCTGCCATCCTCGAGCGCGGGAGTGAAGGGATCACGGGTGTAGGAGGCCGCCGGGCGCACCGTGTCGAGGTGAGAATTGAGCATCAGCGTGGGGCGTGACGGTGAGAAATCCTCCGCCACGGCATATACATTATTATGAATGCGCCGCACCGGAGAGATGCCCAGCCCCTCCAGCCAATCCTGCCATGCATCGGCCACACTCTCCTCCTCGCGCGAGAAGGAGGGTATCGAGATCACACGAGCCAGATGCCCGAGCGCCTCGGCCAGCATAGGATGCGGCGAAGCCACTCCATGATCAGAGAGCTGCAGCTTCATCGGAATCATATCTTATTACCGTACCTCCGGTGCCGAGCAGATCCTCGGCACGACATATGCGCACCTCCTCCACACCGGCAGCCGCCGAATCGAGAGCATTCTGAAGTTTCGGAATCATACCGCTGCTCACCAATCCCTCATGACGCAGCCGCACGAAACCGGCCGCCGTCACCAGCGGAATCACAGTGGAATCATCGCTGACATCGGTCATCACACCCGGTTTCTCGAAGCAATACGTGAGTCGCACCCTTTCGGTGGCGCATAGCGCGCGGGCCAATGAGGCCGCAATCGTATCGGCATTACAATTCAGCATCGAGCCGGCCCCATCATGACATAACGCGCAGAACACCGGCACTCTCCCCTCCCCTACCAGCGAGAGCACCCACGCTGCATTCACCTGCTTCGGATCGATATCCCCCACATAGCCATAGTCTACGGGGAGCGCACTGCGGCGCGTGGCGGGTATGGCATTGCCATCGGCGCCGGTAAGTCCCACGGCATCGCAACCCAGCGACTGGAGCCGGGCCACGATCCGCTTGTTGATAAGTCCGGCATATACCATGGTCACCAGATCGAGTGTGGCGCGGTCGGTCACCCTGCGCCCCTCGATCATCACCGGCTCGATACCCATGGAGCGGCTCAGACGCGAAGCCTCCTTGCCACCGCCGTGCACGAGGATTTTCCTCCCCTCCATGGCGGCCAACTGTGTGAGGAATTGTTCCAGAGCCTCGGGGGAGTCAATCACATTGCCACCTATCTTTACGATATTGATTATATCCTTCATATAAGTGTCAGATAGATTCCAGAAGTCGCTTGATTACAGCCTGAGCCGAGATCTCACGATTGGCCGCTTCGGGTATCACGATGCTGCGCTCGGACTCAATCACCTCATCGGTCACAATCATATTGCGTCGCACCGGCAGGCAGTGCATGAAGCGGGCATTGTCGGTGAGCGCCATCTTGGCACTGTCTACCATCCAGTCGCGATCCATACTGAGCACCTTGCCATAGTTATCACCCGAATAGGCCGACCAGTTTTTGGCGTATATGAAGTCGGCCCCCTCGAAAGCCTTGCGCTGGTCATACTCCACGCGGGCATCGCCCACAAATTCGGGAGCCAGCTCATAGCCTTCGGGGTGAGTGATCACGAAATCATAGTCGGTGGCATTCATCCACTCGGCAAAGGAATTGGGCACAGCCTGCGGCAGTGCACGCGGATGCGGCGCCCAGGTGAGCACCACTTTGGGGCGCGGCTTGGTCTTGAACTCCTCGATGGTGATCAGATCGGCATAACTCTGCAGCGGATGGCGGGTGGCCGCCTCCATGCTGAACACCGGACAACCGGCATACTTCAGAAACTGCCCGATCACCACCTCCTTATAATCCTCCTCACGATTTGTCAGACCCGCGAAAGCGCGCACTCCGATCATATCGCAGTAAGATGCCATCACCGGGATAGCCTCGAGCAGATGTTCGGCTTTGTCGCCATCCATCACCACGCCGCGCTCGGTCTCGAGTTTCCAGGCACCCTGGGTCACATCGAGCACCATCACATTCATGCCCAGATTCATGGCTGCCTTCTGGGTGGAGAGGCGGGTGCGTAGCGAGGAATTGAAAAAGAGCATAAGAAGGGTCTTGTTGCGCCCCAGGTCGCTCCATGCGAAGCGGTCGGCCTTGATGCGCATAGCCTCGGCCACTGCCAGGTCGAGAGGGCCTATGTCGGCCACACATGTGAATTTTTTCATCTCTGAGAAATTGATTTTCAGCCGATTTCGGCGGCAAGCGCGTCGAGCAACAGATCGGCCTGAGTGAGTGTAAGATTGAGTGCGGGGAGCAGACGGACAGTCTTTTCGCCGGCTCCACCGGTGAATATATGGTGATTGAAGAGGAGGTTGCGGCGCAGGTCGGCACCGGTGCGCCCCTCCACCTCGAAGCCTATCATCAGTCCGCGGCCACGCACATCGCTGACCTTCGGCATGGCGCGCAGGCGCTCCATGAGATATTGGCCCACACGGGCGGCATTCTCCACAAGATGCTCCGATTCAATCACATCGAGCACCGCCAGAGCGGCCGCACATGCCAGATGATTGCCACCGAAAGTGGTGCCGAGCATACCCTTCTGAGCCGGGATGTGGGGAGCGATGAGGAGGGCGGCGCAGGGGAAACCGTTGGCGATACCCTTGGCACATGTGATCATATCGGGGCGCACTCCGCTGTATTGATGGGCGAAGAAGCGCCCTGTGCGGCCATAGCCCGACTGAATTTCATCGAGTATGAGCATCGTGCCGGTCTCGTCGCAGAGGCGGCGCAGATCATGCAGGAATTCATCGGCGGGAAGATGAATACCCGCCACACCCTGTATACCCTCCACTATCACAGCGGCATATTCTCGGGTGCCGAGCAATTCGGCAGCGGCCCTGGAATCATTAAGGGGGATGAAGTCTACATTGGAGGCATCGTTGAATGGCGACCGGATCTTCGGATTGTCGGTGATGGCCACCGCTCCGGAGGTGCGGCCGTGAAAGGCTTTGCCTATGGCGAGCACCCGCTTGCGTCGGGTGGTGAATGAGGCCAGCTTGAGGGCATTCTCATTGGCCTCGGCACCCGAATTGCACATAAAGAGGGAGAAGTCGGGATACCCTGCCACTTCTCCGAGACGATGCGCCAGCTCCTCCTGCAGCGGATTGACCACTGAATTGGAGTAGAAACCGAGGCGCCCCACCTGATCCGAGATACTCTTCACATACCGGGGATGGGCATGGCCGATCGAAATCACGGCATGGCCGCCATAGAGGTCGAGATATTCGGTGCCGTCGGCGGTATATACATAACTGCCGCGTCCGCTCACCGGCGCGATATCATATAATGAATATACATCAAATAGAGTCATGAGTCTGGAGTGATTAGTAATCCACAATCTTCAGAGCGCGCTCTCAGAATGCCGATGGCTTGAGACGCAGACCGGTGGTCTGGTCCCATCCCATCATGATGTTCATATTCTGCACAGCCTGTCCCGATGCCCCTTTGAGCAGATTGTCTTCGGCACAGGTGATGAGGAGTCGGCCATCATGCACCATTACGTGGAGCAGCGCTTTATTGGTATTCACAGCCTGTTTCATACAGATCTCGGCATCGCTCACCACCGTGAAGGGGGCATCGGCGTAGTACTCTTTATAGAGTGCCACGGCCTCTTCGCCGGAGAGGTTGGTGTCGAGATGCGTCATGGCGAATATGCCGCGTGGGAAGTCGCCGCGCATCGGCACGAAGATGAGCCTCGGATTGCAGCCGGGCTGCAGCTCGCGCAGGGTCATACAGATTTCGGCGAGATGCTGATGGGTGAATGGCTTGTAGACCGATAGATTGTCGTTGCGCCAGCTGAAGTGGGTTGTGGCTCCGGGCTTCACACCGGCACCGGTGCTTCCGGTCACGGCGGTGATGCTTATCTCGCTGTCGGGGAGCAGTCCGGCAGCCGCCAGAGGGAGCAGCGAGAGCTGCAGGGCGGTGGCGAAGCAACCGGGATTGGCCACGGAGTCAGCCCGGGCTATGAGGTCGCGGTTCATCTCGGGCAGACCGTAGATGTAGCCCTCGCTGCGGTCGCGGTAATCCTGGGCGAGATCTATTACCTTCAGTCGGGCC
The DNA here is from genome assembly GCA_029051525.1 of Muribaculaceae bacterium. Taxonomy (GTDB): domain Bacteria; phylum Bacteroidota; class Bacteroidia; order Bacteroidales; family Muribaculaceae; genus Lepagella. Next base: position 26,522 of record JAIDKG010000062.1, on the reverse strand, counting down.
GGACGTGTATGACTCTCCCAGAATTTCCGGCTCTGGCCATGGGCCGAGCAGAGGAAGAGGATGTCGATATCCTCAAGGGGATGGGAGTCGGAGAATCGGAGCCCGGTGTCGCCGAGCAGGTCGGCATGTACGGCCGTCACGGGCTGCCCGGCATGGCTGGTGGAGTGCACGAAGGCTATCTCTACACCGGGATGGTGTATGAGAAGGCGCAGGAGTTCGCCGGCTGTATAACCGGCGCCTCCTATTATTCCTATTTTCTTCACTATATCTGTGTGTGTGTATGCTTTACAAGAGGGCCGGGATTACTCGGCTTTGCCGTTCTTCACCTGATTGTTGTGATAGATTTTCATCTGGTTGCCCATGATTTTTGTGAATCCCTTCACATCATCGGCTGTCCATGCTTTATTTACCTCGCCATACTCGCCGAAGTCGGTCTTCATCAGATCGAAGGGTGAGTCTACACCCACCGTAGTGTAGCTGAGCGGACGGAGTATGAGCTTCACAGTGCCGGTGACATTACGCTGCGAACTCTCGAGCATACTCTCGATATCGCGCATCACCGGGTCGAGATACTGTGCCTCATGCAGAAACATGCCATACCATGTGCCCACCTGATCTTTCCAGTACTGCTGCCATTTGGTGAGTGTGTGCTTTTCGAGCATCTTGTGGGCGGCGATGATCAGTATCGGGCCGGCGGCCTCAAAGCCCACGCGCCCTTTGATACCGATGATGGTATCGCCGATATGCATGTCGCGCCCTATGCCGAAGCGGCTGCCGATGCGCTCCACTTCGCGGATGGCCTCTACCTTATCGGTGTATTCCTTGCCATTGACGGCCGAGATCTCACCCTGCTCGAATGAGATGGTGAGCTCTTCGGGCTCATGGGCAGTGACCTGCGAGGGATATGCCTCTTCGGGAAGTGTCTGGTCGGAGCGGAGTGTCTCTTTGCCACCTATTGATGTACCCCATAATCCCTTGTTGATCGAATACTCCATCTTCTTGAAGTCGGCCTCAAAGCCATGCTTGCGGAGATAGTCGATTTCGTACTGGCGGGTGAGGGTCAGGTCGCGTGTGGGGGTGATGATCTCGATCTCGGGTGCCAGAATCTGGAAGGTGAGGTCAAAACGCACCTGGTCGTTGCCTGCGCCAGTGCTGCCGTGGGCTATGGCGTCGGCCCCGATTTTCTTTGCATACTGTATAGTGGCGATAGCCTGGAATATACGCTCCGAGCTCACAGAGATGGGATATGTGCCATTGCGCAGCACATTGCCGGCCACCATGTAGCGGATACTCTTGTCGTAGTATTCGCGGGTCACATCGAGTGTGGCATGTGAGGCGGCGCCGAGCAGACGCGAACGCTCTGCGATGGCCTGGAGCTCCTCGTTGGAGAATCCGCCGGTGTTGGCTATGGCGGTGTGCACTTCATAGCCGAGTTCTTCCGAGAGATATTTTACTGCAAATGAGGTGTCAAGACCTCCTGAGAAGGCGAGCAGCACCTTCTTCTTCTTGTCGTTTTGGCTTGCGCTCATATTTTCGATTGAATTTAAATGCGTGTAATTCTGCATCACTGCGCCATATAGCACCCTGGTTGGGGCAATGACGCAGCGATACACCCTTCCACTCCTCCCCCGCAGTGAGCCGCCGATATTGCCTCGGCCTCAGCGAGGCCGCGCTATGGTGCATCACAATGGGATGAGGATTATGAAGATTGCGATGGTGATGTGTGTGTGTGTGTTGATAAACCTCTAAGGCTATGCCACTCTTGGGAATCTGTCACTTCCCACGAAGCCGTGTAATCTATATAAACGGTATTCCGCCGGAGTGGCGATGCTCAGACCTTGAGGTGAAGCATACGGTTCAGTCCATTCTTCACCTTCATCACCCAAGGATTGGCCCGCTTCCCGGGAGGGAGGGGTCGCTTGGGGTCATAGAGCATCCCGGTGCAGAGGCACATGCGCCTGTTATTGCGCTGCAGGATATCGTAATTCCTGCAGCCTTCGCAACCTCGCCAGAACTCTTCGTCGTCGGTAAGTTCGGAGAATGTCACGGGCTTGTAGCCCATGCGTGAATTGAGTTTCATTACCGGAAGTGAGGTAGTGATGGAGAAGAGTTTGGCAAAAGGGAATCGAAGTCGAGCCAGCTCGAATGTTTTCGCCTTGATGGCGCCGGCAAGGCCAAGATGGCGGTATTCTGGATCGACAATCAATCCGGATGTTGCCACGAAATCTCCATGACCCCAGCTCTCGATATAGCTGAACCCTACCAGGCGGTCGCCGTGGAGCGCCACTACGCTTTTGCCACCCTTTATCTTATCGGCGATATATTCGGGCGAGCGCTTGGCGATGCCTGTGCCGCGCTGTAAAGCCGATTCGTAGATCAGCTTCACGATGAGATCGGCATAGACGGTCTCCTGGGGTTCGGCAAACTTGACAGTGATGTCTTTGATGTCCATGTCTTTGTTTCCGAAATATGATTGTTTTATAAGAGGCTTATGGGTGGTCGATGCAGCTCTCTGCTTGCGGTTCGCTCCCGCTTCCATGGCGCTACCGAGGCGAAGCCATGATGCGAGGTCGGAGCCGTGCGGATTGATGCACCGGTTGGCCATGAGCCTGCGTATATGAGAATAATCGGGCCGGATTATATGTAGAAACTTTCTTTGCCTGTAGACTAAGTATAGGCATTGCCTAAGAGATGTTGCTTCCGGCCCCGGCTAAGATGGCGGGCCCATTCGTTTAGCACCGCAATCCGCCATAAAAATAATGCGAAAGTCAGCAATGCGCCGCCCCTCTGATATAATGCGGCGCATAGATTTCACAAAATTACAAAAACTTTTTCAGATAGCCACCATAAAGCGCGACTAAAATGACAATAAGTCTATTAAAACCCCGGCCTTAGAGCACATCCTTAGAGCGCGCCCTTCGGCTTAGAGGGCGACCTTAGGCGCATTCCTTAGAGCGCATTCCTTAAAAACTCGGGGTCATAGGGGTCAAAAAAAAGCGAACCGCCCGCATTCTCGCTCCTATGGGGAGCGGAATGCGGGCGGTTGTATCTCGAAGCTGTAATAAGCTATTACCAGCTTGCTTTCTTCACGCCGGGGATCAGACCTGCAGAAGCCATCTCACGGAACTGGATACGCGAGATACCGAACTGACGCATGAAGCCTTTCGGACGGCCGGTCAGCTGGCAGCGGTTGTGCAGACGAACCTTAGAAGCGTTCTTGGGGAGCTTCTGAAGCTTGGTGAGTGCCTCGTAGTCGATGTTGCCTTCTGCGTCGGCCAGAGCGGCCTTTTTGAGAGCGGCTTTCTTGGCGGCATATTTAGCCACCATCTTCTGGCGCTTCACCTCACGGGCTTTCATTGATTCTTTTGCCATATCTGAGGGAATTATTTGTCGTGTTTGAAGGGAAGACCGAATTTCTTGAGCAGAGCGAAGCCCTCCTCGTCGGTGGGAGCTGAAGTCACGAAAGTGATGTTCATACCCTGAAGTTTCGGCACATTATCGATATTGATCTCGGGGAAGATGATCTGCTCAGTGATACCGAGTGTGTAGTTGCCACGGCCGTCGAGCTTAGAGTTGATACCCTTGAAGTCGCGGATACGGGGGAGAGCCACCTTCACCAGACGCTCCAGGAACTCATACATCTTGTCCTTGCGCAGAGTCACCATCGCGCCGATGGGCATTTTCTTACGCAGCTTGAAGTTTGAGATATCCTTCTTCGAGAGAGTGGGCACAGCCTTCTGACCGGTGATGGCAGTAAGCTCGTTGAGCGCAGTCTCGATGAGTTTCTTATCCTGAGTAGCAGCACCGAGGCCCTGGTTGATCACGATCTTCTCCAGGCGGGGCACCTGCATCACAGTGCTGTAGTTGAACTCCTTCTTGAGTTCCGGAACGATGCGTTCCTTATAATCATTGCCAAGTGTAGTTGCCATTACTTAATCTCCTCTCCTGAACGTTTAGCGATTCTTACCAGTTTGCCCTCGGCATTCTCCTTGCGGCCCACGCGAGTCGGTTTGCCGGTCTTGGGGTCGATGGGATTGATTTTCGAAATGTGGAGGGGGGCTTCCATCTTGATGATGCCACCCTGAGGATATTTCGCATTGGGCTTCATGCTCTTGGAGATGATGTTGATGCCCTCCACGATGGCGCGCTGCTTTTTGGGCTGCACTTCGAGCACACGGCCGGTCTTACCCTTGTCATCGCCGGAGTTGACGTAGACCGTATCGCCCTTCTTGATATGTAATTTTGCCATTGTTTCTTACTTTTCTGATAGGATTTTAAAGCACTTCCGGAGCGAGCGATACAATCTTCATGTTGGTGGCACGAAGTTCGCGCGCTACGGGGCCGAAGATACGGGTGCCGCGGAGCTCGCCGGCATTGTTGAGAAGCACACAAGCGTTGTCGTCGAAACGAATGTAGCTGCCGTCGGGGCGACGCACCTCTTTCTTAGTGCGCACTACCACAGCCTTGCTCACTGTGCCCTTCTTCACATCAGATGAGGGAATGGTGTTCTTTACTGTCACCACGATGATGTCGCCTACCGAAGCATAACGACGACCGGTTCCGCCAAGTACATGAATGCAGAGTGCTTCTTTCGCACCACTGTTATCTGCAACTGTCAAACGTGATTCACTCTGTATCATAATTACTTAACTTTTTCGATGATTTCTACCAGTCTCCATCTCTTGGTCTTGCTCAGGGGGCGGGTCTCCATCAGGCGCACTGTATCGCCTACAGAGCACTCATTGTTCTCGTCGTGAGCGTGGTATTTCTTTGTCTTGTTGACAAACTTACCGTAGATGGGGTGTTTCTCTTTCCACTTGATCTCAACCGTAATGGTCTTGTCGCACTTGTTGCTGGAAACGACCCCGATTCTTTCTTTTCTCAAATGTCTCTTTTCTTCCATTTTTTCAAATACTTAATTGGGGTGGATTACTTGGAAGCTGCCTCGGCAATTTCCTTCTGACGCAGCACGGTCTTCAAGCGGGCAATCTCCTTGCGATCTTTTGTGATCTTCGAGGGATTGTCGATGGGAGATATCGCGTGCGTTACTTTCAATTCACGATAAGCCTTCTCCGCTGCCTCGATGCTGGCGCGCAGCTCGGGAATGCTTAATTCCTTGATTTCTTCCTTTTTCATTGTTAGTTATCTCTATTTATCGGGTTTGCACATAATGGCACTATTCATGCCGCTATGCATGAAATCCAATTCGGCTGCAAAATTAATGCAAATATCTGATATTTCCGCACTTTCGACCCCTTATTATCACTCTGACTTCAATGCGAACACCATTTATTAATATAGCTTAATCACTCTGTGTTTAGACTCACTGCCTCTCAGATCACATTCAGCCGTCGCCGAGTAAATGGAGTGACGGCACTCCACAGCCGCGGGGCCGAAGGAGTGCCGTCACATCGATATTGCTGATAGTGCCTCAGAGGCACCGATCGTGCGGGGGGGGAAGTGATATTTACACGTTCTGTGAGGGATCATAGTCGCGGCGCACCACAAACTTTGTGATTACCGGGAGCTTCTGGGCAGCCAGACGGAGTGCCTCCTTGGCGATGTCGTAGCTTACACCCTCTACCTCAATCAGGATACGTCCGGGAGTTACGGGCGCCACGAAGCCTTCCGGGTTACCCTTACCTTTACCCATTCGCACCTCGGCAGGCTTCTTGGTGATCGGCTTGTCCGGGAAGATGCGGATCCAAATCTGACCCTGACGCTGCATGTAGCGTGTCACGGCGATACGGGCGGCCTCAATCTGGCGTCCGGTGATCCATTTCGACTCAAGAGTCTTGATGCCGAACGAACCGAATGCGAGCTGATTGCCACGCTGGGCCTCACCTTTCATGCGGCCCTTCTGCGAACGGCGGTATCTGGTTCTCTTAGGTTGTAACATGATTTATCTCTGTTGGAGTGGATGGATTATCGATTGTTGTTTTTCTTGTTGCGGAAACCGCCCTTGCGGCCGTTGCCCTGCGGGCGAGCCGGCTCTTTGACATCGATGGCATACGAGGGAGTGAGCTCCTTCTTGCCATAGATCTCACCGCGGCAGATCCATACCTTCACACCGAGGATACCCACCTTGGTGAGTGCCTCTACCAGTGCGTAGTCGATGTCGGCACGCAGTGTGTGAAGCGGAGTGCGGCCCTCCTTGAACATCTCGGAGCGGGCGATTTCAGCACCGTTCAGACGGCCTGATACCTGCACCTTGATGCCCTCGGCACCCATGCGCATAGTCGACTGGATAGCCATCTTGATGGCGCGGCGATAAGCCACTTTACCCTCGATCTGGCGCGCGATGTTGCTGGCCACGATTTCTGCATCAAGCTCGGGACGCTTGATCTCATAGATGTTGATCTGCACCTCTTTGCCTGTGAGCTGCTTGAGCTGCTCCTTGAGGGCATCCACATCCTTGCCACCCTTACCGATGATCATACCGGGGCGGGATGTGCAGATGGTCACTGTTACCATCTTGAGAGTGCGCTCGATGATAATTCTCGATACGCTTGCCTTTGCAAGACGAGCGCGGAGATATTTACGGATCTTAGAGTCCTCGAGGAGGGTCTCACCGTATTTCTTGCCGCCGTACCAGTTGGAGTCCCAACCGCGGATCACGCCCAGACGGTTGCTGATCGGATTAACTTTCTGTCCCATCTTGCAAATTAGTCTTTATCGTTATTAATAGTATCCACAAACAGAGTCACGTGGTTAGAGCGCTTGCGGATGCGATAGCCGCGGCCCTGCGGAGCGGGGCGCAGGCGCTTCAGCATCGGAGCAGCGTCTACGAAGATTGTCTTCACGTAGAGCTCGCCTGCCTCGGCCTTGCGGTCGTTCTTCTGTTCCCAGTTGGCGATTGCCGAGCGGAGAAGCTTCTCCACGCGGGCTGATGCCTCTTTATTTGAAAACTTAAGGATGCCGAGTGCCTTGAATACCTCCTGGCCGCGCACCATGTCGACTACAAGGCGCATCTTGCGGGGCGAAGTGGGCACATTACGGAGCTTCGCGAAATATTCGCTCTTGCGGGCCTCCTTAATGGCGTCTGCGTATTTTCTTTTTCTTACACCCATTGTATATTGTGTCTTTTTTATCTTGTTAGTTTAGGGCCATTTATTTCTTCTTGTTGCCGCCGTGGCCACGGAAGGTGCGGGTGGGAGCAAACTCACCGAGCTTGTGACCCACCATGTTCTCGGTCACATAGACAGGTATGAACTTGTTACCATTGTGCACTGCGAAAGTGTGGCCTACGAAATCCGGAGAAATCATAGAGGCACGGCTCCAGGTCTTGATCACAGACTTTTTGCCGCTTTCCTCCATCGCAGCCACTTTCTTTTCGAGCTTTACGCTGATAAATGGTCCTTTTTTAAGCGAACGACTCATAGTTGTCTTCTTTTATCAGATTTTATTTTTTTCTTCTTTCAATGATGTACTTCGAAGAATGTTTCTTCGGCGAGCGAGTCTTCAGGCCCTTAGCATAAAGACCTGTGCGCGAACGGGGATGTCCGCCGCTCTGACGGCCTTCACCACCACCCATCGGGTGATCCACAGGGTTCATTACCACACCACGGTTGTGGGGGCGGCGACCCTGCCAGCGGCTGCGGCCGGCTTTACCGCTCGACTCCAGTGAGTGCTCGCTGTTGCCAACGACACCTACTGTAGCACGGCATGAAAGAAGCACCTTGCGGGTTTCACCCGAAGGAAGTTTGATAATCGCGTAGTCACCTTCGCGAGAAGTCAGCTGAGCGAACGTACCGGCTGAACGTGCCATGCTGGCACCCTGACCGGGACGCAGTTCGATACAATGGATGAGCGTACCCACGGGGATCTTCGCCAGGGGGAGCGAGTTGCCCACCTCGGGAGCTGCATCAGCACCGCTCACTACTGTCTGGCCGACCTCAAGACCGTTGGGGGCGATCATGTAGGCCTTGGAGCCGTCGGTGTAGTAAAGCAGGGCGATGCGGGCGCTGCGGTTGGGATCATACTCGATGGTCTTCACCACTGCAGGCACACCGTCGTTGTTACGCTTGAAGTCGATGAGACGCAATTTTCTCTTGTGACCGCCGCCACGATAGCGAGTGCTCAGATGGCCTGAGCTGTTGCGGCCGCCCGTCGAACGCTTGCCGACGATAAGAGACTTTTCTGGTGCGTTAGCAGTCGATTTGCGGATCGAGGTCTCGCCGTTGAGCTTGACCTGCTCTTCGCGTTTGAACACACCAATAATCTTGTGTCTTTGGCCCGGAGTTGTGGGCTTGAATTTTTTTACTGCCATTGGAACGTTTAAATATTGCTATAGTAATCGATCGTTTGACCCTCGGCTACTGTCACATAGGCCTTCTTGAAGGCCGGCTTCGAGCCGCGGAGCAGCCCGGCCTTGGTGTAGCGGGCGGTGCGCTTGCCTGCGTAGTTGGCGGTGTTGACGCTTACCACGCGCACATTGTAGAGCTTCTCAACAATGTCCTTGATCTGAAACTTGTTGGCGTCCGGAGACACAGCAAAAGTGTAGCAGTTCTGCTTCTCGCTGTAGGCCGTGGCCTTTTCAGTCATGATAGGGCGAATCTCTATTTTCATTTCTGTAGTCTCCTTGCTTTAGAATTGATTAAGTACTTCCACGCTGTCCTCTGTCACGATGATGGCATCTGTGTTGAGCACAGTGTAGGCGTTGAGGTCCATGGCGCGCTGCAGAAGTGCGTTGGGCACGTTGCGCACCGACAGCAGGACGTTGTCGTCCTTCTCGGGCATTACGAGAAGCACCTTCTTGTCGGCCACCTTGAAGTTCTTGGCAAGCTCCATGTAGCTCTTTGTGCGGGGAGCGTCGAACGAGAAGTTCTCTACAACCACGATGCTGGGAGCCTTTGAAGTCAGAGCGATGCGGCGTGCAAGGGCTTTCTGCTTCTTGTTGAGCTTGCTGCGGTAATCGCGCGGACGCGGGCCGAATACTGTGGCACCGCCACGCAGGAGCGGAGAGTTGATGTCGCCGCGACGTGCGCCGCCGCCACCCTTCTGGCGGATCAGCTTGCGGGTCGAACCCGAAATCTCGCTGCGCTCTTTACTCTTGTGTGTGCCCTGACGCTGATTGCCGAGAAACTGTTTTACGTCGAGATAGAGGGTGTGCTCTGCATTGCCCTCGGAGAGGTCGCGGCCAAAAACTTCATCATTGAGGGTCACCTTGCGACCGGTATCTTCACCTTTGATGTTATAAACTGCTACTTCCATTATTTCTCAACTAAAACGATTGAACCTTTGGGACCGGGAATGCTTCCCTTGATCATTAACAAATTGTGTTCGGGCAGAACTTTGATCACCTGGAGATTCTGCACGGTCACACGCTCGTTGCCCATCTGGCCGGCCATGCGGAGGCCTTTGAATACCTTTGCGGGATACGAGCAGGCACCGATTGAACCCGGCGCACGAAGACGGTTGTGCTGACCATGGGTGCTCTGGCCTACGCCGCCGAAGCCGTGACGCTTCACGACGCCCTGGAAGCCTTTACCCTTGCTGGTGCCGACAACGTCGACGAAGCCACCCTCCTGGAAGAGCTCCACTGTGAGAGTCTCACCGAGGGCAGGTACAGTCTCAAACGACTTGAACTCGGCCAAGTGGCGCTGCGGGGCTACTCCGGCTTTAGAGAAGTGACCGGCCTCTGCCTTGTTGGTGTGCTTCTCCTTCTTCTCCTGGAAGCCCACCTGTACAGCCTCATAGCCGTCGGTCTCTACAGTCTTGATTTGAGTAACCACACAAGGACCTACTTCGATAACAGTGCACGGCACATTCTTGCCGTCGGCACTGAAAACGGATGTCATTCCGATTTTCTTTCCTAATAATCCTGGCATTTCTACTTAGATTGTTTTGAAGCATTGCGAGCTGAGTGCTCCCGTCGCCGGGGGTTGGCGCACTCCTCCACAAGAGGCTTCGGTATTGTGTTGTTGGTTATTTTTTGTTGGGGTTGGTGTTCCGGCCCGACTGCTCCCCTGCCCCGGTGCCCGGGTGCAGGGGAGTGTTGTATCGGATGGCCTGAGGCCGCTCGAAAGCGGACCGGAGTATCAGGGCGCGATGCTTAGACCTTGATCGAAACGTCGACACCGCTGGGGAGTTCCAGCTTCATGAGCGCATCGACTGTCTTGGCTGTAGAGCTGTAGATGTCGATCAGGCGCTGGTATGAGCTGAGCTCAAACTGCTCGCGGCTCTTCTTGTTGACGAAGGTGGAGCGGTTGACGGTGAAGATGCGCTTGTGGGTGGGCAGAGGTATCGGACCGCTCACCACGGCGCCTGTGGATTTCACTGTCTTTACGATCTTCTCGGCCGACTTGTCGACCAGGTTGTGATCGTAAGATTTCAGTTTGATTCTGATTTTCTGGCTCATTGTATATTCTTGTCTTTATTATTTCAACAGATCCACGCGGCCCTGAACCTCTGTGAGCACGTTGCGCGCAATGGAGTTACTTACCTCGGCATAGTGGCTGAAGCTCATGGTGCTGGTCGCACGGCCTGATGTGATGGTGCGAAGTGCAGTCACATAGCCGAACATCTCGGCCAGAGGAGCCTTGGCCTTCACGATGCGGGCACCGCTGCGGCTTGTTTCCATGCCCTCTACCTGACCGCGACGCTTGTTGAGGTCACCGATCACATCACCCATGTTCTCCTCCGGAGTCACTACCTCAATCTTCATGATAGGCTCAAGAAGCACGGGAGAAGCCTTCTCCGAACCATGCTTGAACGCCTGGATGGCGCAAAGCTCGAATGAAAGCTGGTCGGAGTCAACGGGGTGGAAGCTACCGTCGAGAAGAGTCACCTTAAGCTGCTCTACGGGATAGCCGGCGAGCACACCATTCTTCATAGCGCTCTGGAAGCCCTTCTGAACTGAGGGGATATACTCCTTGGGCACGTTACCGCCCTTAACCTCGTCGACAAACTGGAGGTTGCCCTCGAAGCCCTCGTCGACAGGCTCGATGCGCACGATGATATCGGCAAACTTACCGCGACCACCGGTCTGCTTCTTGAATGTCTCGCGAAGCTCTACGGGCTTGGTGATCGACTCCTTGTAGGTAACCTGCGGACGGCCCTGGTTGCACTCTACCTTGAATTCACGACGCAGACGGTCGATGATGATGTCAAGGTGAAGCTCACCCATACCGGAGATAACGGTCTGGCCGGTCTCCTCGTTGGTCTCCACGCGGAATGTGGGATCCTCCTCGGCGAGCTTCTGAAGACCTACACCAAGTTTGTCGAGGTCCTTCTGAGTCTTCGGCTCTACGGCGATACCGATCACGGGATCGGGGAACTCCATAGCCTCAAGCACGATCGGTGCATCCTCTGCGCAGAGAGTGTCGCCGGTGCGGATATCCTTGAAGCCTACGCCGGCACCGATATCACCACAACCGATCTTCTCTTTCGGATTCTGCTTGTTGGAGTGCATCTGGAAGAGGCGCGAGATACGCTCCTTCTTGCCCGAGCGGGTGTTGAGCACATATGAACCGGCCTCGATTTCGCCCGAATATACGCGGAAGAAGCAGAGACGACCTACATAGGGGTCGGTGGCAATCTTAAACGCAAGAGCTGCCATCGGAGCCTCGGGAGAGGGCTCGCGGGTCTCTACTGTGTCGGGCTCGCCTACTGCATGGCCCTCAACGGCGCCTGCATCCTCGGGCGAGGGGAGGTAAGCGCAGACAGCGTCGAGCAGAGTCTGCACACCCTTGTTCTTGAACGAAGAGCCGCACATCATCGGGTTGATCGCCATGGCGAGTGTACCCTTGCGGATGGCAGTGCGGATCTCAGCCTCTGTGATTGTGGAGGGATCGTCGAAATATTTCTCCATCAGAGCCTCGTCGAGCTCGGCGAGTGTCTCAAGCATCTTGTCGCGGTATTCCTCGGCCTCATCGCGGAGGTTGGCGGGAATCTCCTCAACCGAATACTCGGCGCCCATAGTCTCGTCGTGCCAGAAGAGAGCCTTCATAGTGATGAGGTCTACCACACCCTTGAAAGTCTCCTCGGCGCCGATAGGCAGCTGAATGGGAAGGGGGTTAGCGCCCAGCACCTCTTTCACCTGACGCACAACCTCAAGGAAGTTGGCGCCGGAGCGGTCCATCTTGTTGACGTAACCGATACGGGGCACATTATATTTGTCGGCCTGACGCCATACAGTCTCCGACTGCGGCTCCACGCCACCCACGGCGCAGAATGTAGCCACAGCACCGTCGAGCACACGCAGTGAGCGCTCCACCTCCACGGTGAAGTCAACGTGTCCCGGAGTGTCGATCAGGTTGATTTTGTATTTGTCGCCTGCATAGTTCCAGAATGTAGTGGTGGCGGCAGATGTAATTGTGATACCGCGCTCCTGCTCCTGCTCCATCCAGTCCATTGTGGCTGCACCATCGTGCACCTCACCAATCTTGTGAGTCAGGCCGGTATAGAAAAGGATGCGTTCTGAAGTGGTAGTCTTACCGGCATCGATGTGAGCCATGATACCGATATTGCGGGTATATTTAAGTTCGTCGTGTTTAGCCATTGTATGAGTCTGCTGTTAAAATCTGAAGTGTGCGAATGCGCGGTTGGCCTCAGCCATGCGGTGCATATCCTCTTTACGCTTGTAAGCGCCGCCCTGGTCATTGAAGGCGTCTACGATTTCTGCAGCGAGCTTGTCGGCCATAGTCTTGCCGCCACGCTTGCGGGCGAAGATGATGAGGTTTTTCATAGAGATCGACTCCTTGCGGTCAGCACGAATCTCGGTGGGCACCTGGAAAGTGGCACCGCCCACACGGCGTGACTTAACCTCCACCTGGGGAGTCACATTCTCAAGAGCCTTTTTCCAAATCTCGAGGGCTGACTTCTCCTCATTGGGCATTTTTGCCTTTACAGTCTCCAGTGCTGTGTAGAAGATTGTGTAGGCTGTGTTTTTCTTGCCGTCATACATCAGGTGATTCACAAATTTAGTCACCTTAACGTCATGAAAGACGGGATCAGGGAGAGTTACCCTTTTCTTAGGCTTTGCTTTTCTCATTTTCTGTTTAAATGGAATGTGGTTTTGTTCCTTGGTTGCTTCGAGGGGCTTACGTTTTAGATGTTTCCGCCCGATAACTTCAACCCTGCGCTCTCTTGCGCCGGTTTACTCAACCTTTCAGCGTCACCAATAAATCAAAAACCGGATGCTGATTTGATTTGATTACTTCTTGGCTGCTTTAGGACGCTTTGCACCGTATTTCGAACGACGCTGTGTGCGGCCCTGCACGCCTGCTGTGTCGAGTGTGCCACGCACGATGTGATAACGCACACCGGGAAGGTCTTTCACACGACCACCGCGCACCATTACGATCGAGTGCTCCTGCAGGTTGTGACCCTCGCCGGGAATGTAGGAGTTAACCTCCTTGCCGTTGGTGAGACGCACACGTGCCACCTTACGCATAGCCGAGTTAGGCTTCTTAGGAGTGGTGGTGTATACGCGCACACATACGCCACGACGCTGCGGGCACGAATCCAGAGCCGGAGACTTGCTCTTATCCTTCAGGACAGTGCGGCCCTTTCTTACTAATTGCTGAATAGTAGGCATTCTGTATATTTTGATTAGTTGGTTGTTTGCTTTATACACATCGATTGCTAATCACCAACAGTCTGTAAACCAAACCATTAGCGTCAGCAATCTTTGAAGTATCCTTCAAAACTCTGCAAAGTTACTAAAAATAAACCGTTTACGCAAATTTTCAACCCCCTTTTTTGCAGGACACCACTATTTATGCGGCTGCTTATAGCGCGACGCCACCTCATACACTCGCTCGTAGATGCGGCGGTCGGCATCTGTAAGTGTCAGTCCGCGGCGGCTCATCACGCGCTCTGCTATCTGGTAGAATTTCTTCAGCGGCACATCGGTCATGCCACCCGCCGGCGAACCCTCCTGAAACGATGCCACAAACACGCGCGGGAAACCGGCTCCATGCAGATTCACACCCACTCCCACCACCGTGGCAGTGTTGAACATGCAGTTGATACCGGCCTTGCTGTGGTCGGCCATAATCAATCCGCAGAATTGCAGATCGGTGCGCATGAAGGAATGGCGCGGATAATTCCACACCCGCACTTTGCTATAATCATTCTTGAGATTGGAAGCATTCACTCCGGCACCGAGATTGCACCACTCCCCTATCACGGCATTGCCCAGATAGCCGTCGTGAGCCTTATTGCTATAGCCGAATATCACTACATTCTGCACCTCGCCCCCTATCTTGCAATATGGGCCGAAGGTAGTGCCGCCATATATCATGGCGCCCATCTTCACCTGCGCGTGATCGCAAAGCGCTATCGGACCGCGCAGACAGCTCCCCTCCATCACAGTGGCATCGCGACCGATATACGCCGGCCCCTCCTTCACATTGATTATCGCACCCTCTACCGAGGCACCCTCCTCCAGAAAAATCATCGGGTGCCCTTCGGCATCGGTCAGGTCGCCTATCACGCGATTGCTGTCGCTGAGCGGAGCCGATGTGCGGCCGGCCGTAAGCCGATGGTATTCACGCTTCAGCACTTCGGCATTATTGCGGAATATATCATAGGCAAACTCCAGCAGCACCGCCTCCCCCTCGGGGAGCTCGACCACTGCCTCCGGCTCACCGGCATCGAGTGCTCTCTCCGACCCACGGAAAGCCACCATCCGGCCTCCACACATCAGAGCCTCACCGGACTGCAGCCCCATAATCGGCTCCACCAGACGCTCATCGGGCACCAGATTGCCTGCCACAAAAAGCAGATCCTCCGCTCCGGCCGGACAGGTGCCGAATTTATCCTGCTGAAACTCCACCGGACGGTAGAAATACTCACCCGGCATAATCTCCTCCCATTGCTCGCGCAGTGTGCGCACACCAAGGCGGAACGCCGCCACCGGACGAGTGTAGGATATCGGAAGAAGGTCCGCATGCACACTCTCGGTGTCAAACAATACTATCTGACGCATCGCTTTCACTCTCTATATCTATTCTGTTGGTTTTTCTATTCATTCTTCCGGCGGCTTTGACTTGCGGGGCATCTCCCCGGTGGCTCCCAAATGGGCCACATCACCTTATGAGGCAGCGCCGCGCCGACGCGAAAGATTCTGCAAATATAGTGAAGTTTGCCGGATTGCAAACAATCATCTCATAAAAAAAGCAAACGCCCACTTTCACAAGTAGACGTTTACCAAACCACTAACTTACAAATATATCACTAAATCATATCTTTCACTGCCCGGCTATCCGGATGCTACATCGATACTTTGTAACATCGATACTACTTCGCTCGGGTCAGCATGCGTTATAAAAATGGGGGAGCAGAGCTTCCTTGCCAAAACTCCTGCATATCATCACGACGTTCACGCTCCTCCCATTAGAATTTCTTTGAGTTTTCCACCGCTACAGCCGCTCAGGCCGCATGGGTACTCGCTTCTTGACAATGCAAATATAAAAACTTTCAGCGGCCCATGCAAGTGTGAGTATCCATTTTACCCCCCCCGGATGCGAAATAGGCCAATCTTACGCCTTTTTGACCAATATTTCATCTCCCCACTTTTCATTCACCCCCCGGATTCGGGCTCTCTCACTCACGGCTCAGACCGCATAGACACTCACCTTTCCGGCACCCCCACCATTGCCATGCGGCAACTTCCGGTGGCCTTCGAGCGTTTTTTACTTTGGATATTTTCATTTTCGGATTTATCTCATTACATTTGCATCGGCTATCCTCTCTCCGCCACGAGTGGGCCACAGCCATCTCTCCACCCCCTTTCCGCTCCTCATGCGGCAACCTTTACGACTCATTCCACCCTCCTCACATCAAGACATCACATATAAATCTCATATGGAAAAGAAGAATCTCACCTACCTCTCCAATCTCCGCGAGGCCATGAAGCAGCATGGCATCGATGCCTGCGTAATCACCGGCACCGACCCCCATCAGTCGGAGATACCCCCTCACCACTGGCGCGGCCGCGAATGGCTCACCGGCTTCGAGTCGAGCAACGGCACCAACGGCACTGCCGTAATCACAGCCACCGATGCACTCGTATGGACCGACTCCCGCTATTTCCTCCAGGCCGAGGAGCAGCTCCAAGGCACCGGCTTCAGCATGATGAAGGAGGATGGCCCGGAAGCTGTCGACCTCGTGGACTGGCTCACCGAGCACACCTCCAAAGGTCAGACCGTAGGTATCGACGGTATGACTTTCTCCATCTCATTCGCTCAGCGCCTGCAGCAGGAGCTCGCCGACAACGGTGTGGCTCTCAACACCGACTTCCCCCAGTTTGACTACATATACCCCGACCGCCCGGAGCGTCCGAAAAACAAACTCTTCGTCCACGATGAGAAAATCGTAGGCGAGACCGTCGACAGCAAAGTGGCTCGCATCATCGAGGCCGTGAAGAGCGAGCTCGCCAATGCCGTGCTCCTCTCTGCACTCGAC
Source organism: Muribaculaceae bacterium (assembly GCA_029051525.1). GTDB lineage: Bacteria > Bacteroidota > Bacteroidia > Bacteroidales > Muribaculaceae > Lepagella. The sequence goes on along the minus strand of JAIDKG010000062.1, from coordinate 10,109 downwards.
GACATCGCATGGGCCACCAATCTCCGCACCTCGGGCGACATCACCTACTCCCCCATCTTCGTGAGCTACCTCTATCTCGATGAGAGCGGTCGCCGCGTGCTCTTCGTGGATGCCGACAAGATCACACCCGAAGTGCAGAAGCACCTTGACACCTACCATATCGAAGTGCAGCCCTACGATGATGTGCTCAAATTCGCAGCCGCACTCCCCAAGGAGACTCGATTGCTGATCGATCCCGAGAAGACCTCGCGCGGACTCTACGACCATCTGGGATGCTCTCCGGTGTTCGGCGGTTCGGCCGTGGCTCGACTCAAAAGTATCAAGAATGCCACAATGCTCGCCAACCTCGGCACTGCCATGGAGAAAGATGGCGTGGCGCTGACCCGCTTCTTCATGATGGTGGAGAAGGAATACCCCACCGGCACCCTCACCGAAGTCGAACTCGGCCGACGACTCCGCGCTCTGCGTCTGGCCGATGAATCATGTGTCGACGAGAGCTTCGCCGCCATTATCGGCTGGAACGGCCACGGCGCAATCGTGCACTATGAGGCTACTCCGGAGACCGATGTACCCGTCACCGGACAGGGTCTGCTTCTGGTCGACAGCGGCGGTCAGTACACATTCGGCACCACCGACATCACCCGCACCATCGCTCTGGGCGGAGCCACTCCCGAGCAGCGCCACGACTTCACTCTCGTGATGAAAGGCCACATCGCTCTGGCACGCGCCATATTCCCCGAAGGCACCCGCGGCGCCCAGCTCGATGCGCTCGCACGCCAGTTCCTCTGGGCCGAAGGGAAAGCCTACTACCACGGCACCGGCCATGGCGTGGGATTCTTCATCAACTGCCATGAGGGTCCGCAGAACATCCGGCTCAACGAGAACCCCACCCCTCTGCAGCCCGGCATGATCACCAGCAACGAGCCCGGTCTCTACCTGGCCGACCGCTACGGAATCCGCTGCGAGAACCTCATCGTCACCGAGCCCTGGAAAGAGACCGAATTCGGCCGATTCTTCCACTTCGAGGTGATGACCCTCTTCCCCTTCGACCTCAACCTCTTCGACACCTCAATCATGACCGATGAGGAAATCAAATGGGTCAACGACTACCACACAATGGTGCGCAATCGCCTCACCCCCCACCTCTCCCCCGACGAGGCTGCATGGATGGCCGAAAAGACCCGCCAACTCAAACGATAATCCGGATTACTCAGCAATATGGCAATCATACAGTCAGTAAGGGGATTCACCCCCGTGATAGGCGAAGGCACTTTCCTCGCCGAGAATGCAGTGATAGTGGGCGATGTGACTATGGGTCGCGACTGCTCGGTGTGGTTCTCCACAGTGCTCCGTGGCGATGTGAATACCATCACCATCGGCGACCGCGTCAACATTCAGGACGGAAGTGTGCTCCACACCCTCTATCAGAAATCCACAATCGAAATCGGCAACGATGTCTCCATCGGCCACAACGTGGTGATCCACGGTGCAAAAATCCACGACTACGCCCTGATCGGCATGGGCGCCATCGTGATGGACGACGCCGAAGTGGGCGAAGGCGCTCTCGTAGCCGCCGGTTCGGTGGTGCTCAGCCGCACCAAGATAGGTGCCCACGAGCTATGGGGTGGCTGCCCCGCCAAATTCATCAAGATGGTGGAGCCTGAAAAGGCCAAGGAGATGAATGTGAAAATCGCTCGCAATTACCTCATGTACTCCCGCTGGTACACATCCCCCGAAGGGGAGGCCGCAATGCGCCAGGATGTGCCCGGAGTCGAGGAGCAGCAATGACTTTTATCCCCTTCGGCGCCCTCTCTAATGGGTGCCGAAGGGCTAATTTCCTAAAAAACACCATAAAATCGGGGCAAAACGAGATTTTTTTCCCGAAAAATTTTGTCAAAACAATTGAATTGCATAATTTTGCACTCGCGTTGTGTGCCCTGACCATATCTGTGGCATTCAGCACACCATAATCAAGCAAATCAATTAATCAAGAAAAATGATAATCGTACAAGTAAAAGAAGGCGAAAACATTGAGAGAGCTCTCAAGAAATTCAAACGCAAATTTGAAAAAACCGGTATTGTAAAGGAACTCCGCAGCCGTCAGGCTTTCGAGAAGCCCAGCGTGGCCAACCGCAAGAAGATGATGAAGGCTGTCTACGTGCAGCAGCTGCGTCAGGAGGCCGAGCAGTAAATCGGCGCATCGCCATTCTCGGCGCGAACTGAAATTTTTCTCAAAGCCATAAAGGTCGGTGTGGGTTGCTTACTCTAAGCTCCCCATGCCGATTTTTATTTTACCATCACTCTCAATCACCCTCCCTCTCTCTCCCCTTAAGCCTACGGACTCCACCTCGCATGATCCAAGACTTTCTGAACTACCTCCGCCACGAGCTCTACCGCTCCGACCATACCGTCGAAGCCTACGAACGCGACCTGCGGCAATTCGCCGCATTCTTCTGCGCCGACCCGGCCGCCACCTTCAATCCCGAAGAGGTGACCACTCCTCACATACGCCGATGGCTCTCCATTCTGGCCGACCAGGGACTCTCTCCCGCTTCACTGCGCCGAAAGACCCAGAGCCTACGCGCTTTCTTCCGCTTCCTATGCCGCCGCAAGCTTATACCCTCCAATCCGGCTTCGGCAGTGGTGCTCGCCAAACTTCCCAAACCCCTCCCCGACTTCGTGCGCGATGCCGACATGGAGCGCATCCTGGAGCCCCTTCCCGCCGATGCGCCTCTCACAGCCCTGCGCGACCATCTTATCCTCCACCTACTCTACGCCACCGGTCTGCGACGCTCCGAACTTCTGAGCCTCACCGACCTCTCCATCTCTCACCTCCAGATCCGGGTCTTAGGCAAAGGCCGAAAAGAACGCGTGATCCCCATAGCTCCACAGCTCGCCTCCGAAATAGCCACCTGGCAGACCCTCCGCGACCAGACCTGGCCTAATCTCCCAGAGCCACGCCCCATAATCGCCACAATGCATGGCGCAATGTCGGCCCCAAACCTCGAGATAACCATCAAGCGACTCTTGCGCACCGAAAAAGCCGGTCGCAAATCACCCCACACCCTGCGCCACACTTTCGCCACCGCCATGCTCAACGGCGGCGCCGACCTCAACAGTGTGCGCGCCATACTCGGCCATGCCTCTCTGGCCACAACACAGATCTACACCCATCTCCAGACCTCCGACCTCAAACGCGCCTACACCGCCGCCCATCCCCGCGCCGCCGGGAAATCCGGCAGTGAATCCGAAGAGAAGAATTAACCACGCATCCCCTCCCACAATGAAATTCCGCACCGAACTCAACCTCTCCCCATCCCAATTTCCACTCGACCCGGAGAAACCGGTTGTATTGCTCGGCTCCTGCTTCACTCAGTCGATAGGCTCAAGAATGCGAAGCTCGATGTGGGACGCTCGCCCCAACATATGCGGAGTGCTCTACAACCCCCTCTCCATCGCCGACACGCTGGAGAGAGCCATCAGCATCGACTCCGCCGCCCCGATGCTTGCCGACTCGATAACCTCGCGCGAGAATCTCTTCATGTCGTGGCTCACCGATTCTTCGGCCACCAGCTACAGCCACGCCGAGACTCTGCACCGTCTCAACCACTCTTTCCACTCACTCCACGACAGCCTCACCGCCGCACAAGCCCTTATTGTGACCTTCGGCACAGCATGGGTTTACGAACTTGCCTCCGAACCGGGCCACACCGTGGCAAACTGCCATAAATTCCCCGCATCGACATTCCTGCGCCGCCGACTCACGGTCAGCGAGATAACCCAACGTTGGCAGCACACTGCCACCCTGCTCCGCCGCCTCGCACCCGACATCCGCATAATCCTGACCGTCAGCCCAATACGCCATCTCAAAGATGGTTTTGAAGGCAACTGCCGATCCAAAGCCATCCTCCAGCTCGCCTGCGAAGAGCTGTGCGCCACACTCCCCGACACCGAATACTTCCCATCCTACGAAATTCTCACCGACGACCTCCGCGACTACCGCTTCTACGCCTCCGACCTCGTCCACCCCTCCGATGAAGCCGTCGACTACATCTGGCAGAAATTCACCGACCGCTACCTCACCCCCGAATCCCGCGACCTCCTCGCCCAAGGCGAACGCATCACCCGCGCCCTCGCCCACCGCCCCCTAATCCGGTCCGACTCCGACACCGCCCGCCTCCAGGCCGCCCGCTACCGCGCCGAAGCCATCCGCCGTCACGATGAATTCCTCCGCCTCCACCCCGGAATGCTCCCCTCGCAACTCTAAGAGAGCGTTCAGGCAGTTGTTGGTGGTGTGGCGTGGGGGATGTACGTTTTCGGTCGGCGCTGTCGGCACAATCGTCCGTTATCGGACATTTTGCCAGCAGCAGCCGATTTTCATAAGCAGCACACTGAATTTTCACGGCAATTTATTTGATATTTTCGATTATTGCGACTACATTTGCAAGCAATAAATTGAATTCCACAAATACAACCTATCCTACGAATGAAAATTCCACGCAACACATATATATACCTTTTCGGCAGCGGTCTGCTGGCCGCTATGTGTGCTCTCCCTTACTCAGCGTCGGCTCATGCCCTACCCGATGCAGAGTCGCGCGAAGCCTCCGCAGCCTCACCGGCTCAAGCGCCGGCAGCGACCTATGATGAGGAGGAGCAGCTTCCCGACTCGGTGCTCTACGACACCACACTCGACGACCTGGTGGTCACCGCCCGCGCTGCGCTGGTGCAGAGCGACGGTGCCAAACTCACATATAATGTGACCGAAGACCCCGAGGCCAAATCATCGAGCACCCTCGACATTCTGCGCAAAGTGCCCGGGGTCACTGTCGATGCCCAGGAGAACGTAAAAGTCAACGGCCAGTCAAGTTTCAAGATTTTCCTCAACGGCAAGGAAGACCCCATGCTCAGCGGCGACATAAAGACCATTCTGAAATCGATGCCGGCCGCCACAATACAGAAAATCGAGGTAATCTCCGAGCCGGGTGCCAAATATGAGGCTGAGGGCACGGGTGGCATACTGAATATCGTCACCCAGTCGCGCCAGGCTCTCGAAGGCTATCTGGCCAATATCGGAGCCTTTGCCAACAACAACGGTCTCGGCGCCTATCTCTATGGCCGCGCAAAGGCCGGGAAGGTGACGGCCAGCGCCGACCTCTCCTACAACAACTCCTGCTTCCATTCCGGCAACCGCTATGAGCAGGAATCCACAACCACCAATTTCGCCGACCCGACGCAATATCTCCGTGAGTCGCACACCACAAGCACCAACACCGGCTATTATCTCGGCGGAGGATTCAATCTCTCGTGGGAGCCCGACACTCTCAACCTCTTCACTCTCGGCCTCAACGGGCGCCGCCACATATATAACTCTGATGCCCGCGAACTTATCGACATGACCGACATCGGCGGCCATCCGGTATGGCATATAGGCCGCGACTTCGAGACCGGCTACAGCGGCTCGGGTATCGGCACCATCCTCTCATACCAGCACACATTCGGTCGTCGCGACCATACGCTCGTATTCTCCTACTCGCTGAATCACAACAGCGACGGCAACGATTCCTATATCCACACTTCCGACGTAGTGAATTATCCCGACATCGACTATGTGTGGAGTTCCAACGAGCGCAGTTCGTCGCAGGATTCGCATATCCTGCAGCTTGACTACACCAATCCCTTCAACGAGCACCATCTCCTCGAGGCCGGAGGCAAGGCAAACTTCCGCCGCGCCGACAGCAACAGCGCCCCATGGTATGGTCCCTCACGCGAAGATATGGCCATCGATGAGGCCGACCATGTCGACATGCGGCAGTTTGACGACATCGCGGCCCTCTACGCATCCTATACCGGCACCTACGGCAAATGGAACGTGCGCACCGGACTCCGCTATGAATACACCCGCCGCGGTATCAACTACCGCATCGCCCCCGAAGGCTACACCGACTTCACCAACCGCTTCAACGACTGGGTGCCCGATGCCTCGGCCAGCTTCAGCTGGGGTGGCGCACAGAATCTGCGCGCCGGCTATCAGATGCGCATCTCGCGCCCCGGCATAGGAGTGCTCAACCCCTACCGCAACACTATGAATCCCGGCTCCATAAGCTATGGCAATCCCGACCTCAAGAGCGAGAAGAGCCATAATCTCTCTCTGGCCTATTCCAACTACAACCACGCGCTGACCGGATCGTTCAAGACCACCTACTATTTCTCGACCAATGCCGTGACCGACGTGATTTTCTCCACCCCCGACCTCCCCGGAATAGTGCAGACCACCTATGCCAATGTGGGCCATTATAACAATGTGCGTTTCGACCTCAACCTCAACTGGCGCGTGACCAACGACCTCAACTTCGGCCTCTACCTCTCGGAAGACTACACCAACATAAAGGCTGAATCAGAGTTCCTCTCGGCCCATAAGGTAAACTGGCGCACCACCGTCAATGCCAACGCCGACTACACACTCCCCTGCCGACTGCGCATCAGTCTCTACGGCGGCTATGGCAGTCCGTGGGTTGACCTTCAGACGGATGGCGATTCCTGGTATTATTATTCACTCGGAGTGGGACGATCTTTCCTCAAGGATGACCGGTTGTCGGTCGATTTCAGCCTCAACAACCTCTTCCCCACCCACCGCAAGAGCGGGTGGAACCAGGTGTCGGAGACAGCAGCCGTCAATTCTTACACACGCTATCGCCAATGGTCGTTCGGCCTCAACATCTCCTGGCGTCTGGGCGGACTCAGCGTCGATGTGAAGCGCACCGCCTCTCGCCTGACAGAAGAGAATGTATCGGGCGGAAACTCCAACAAGAATTAGCAACGACGGCACCCATTGCACCGAAAAAACTCCAACAAGAATTAGCAACGACGGCACCCATTGCACCGAAAAAAAAATGGTGATGTAAACCGCAATTAAAAAAAATTTGTTATCTTTGCAACAAAGACCTCTTCTCCATATACCTATAACCCTAAAAACAATGCGCCATGGTAGCTAAAATCAACGCCGTCCATTTCGACATTTCAGAACGCCTCGAGAGCTTCATCCATAAAAAAGTAGACCGTATGTTCCGCCGCTTCGACTTCATCTCGGAGACCGAAGTGACTCTCAAAGTGGTGAAACCCGAGACAGCCTGCAACAAAGAGGCCCAGATCAAACTCCACGTGCCCGCCACTCCCGAGGTATTCGCCTCGAAGACCTGCGACACATTTGAAGAGGCTATCGACCTCTGCATCGAGGCTCTCGAACGCCAGCTCGAGAAAATCAAAGAGAAGAAGTAAATGCCCTCTCCACTCGACAACGTCAGGATCCTCGAATTTCCGAAAGTATCCGATCCGCGCGGCAATCTCTCCTTTATCGAGGAGGCTGTGCATGTGCCTTTCGCCATCAAGCGGGTGTTCTACATCTACGACGTGCCGGGGGGTGCTTCGCGAGGTGGCCATGCCCACCGCCACAACCGCCAGGTGCTGATCTGCCTCTCGGGTTCGATGGATCTCCATCTCACCGATGGCCGGCAGGAGAGAGTGATAACTCTCAACCGCGCCAATACCGGTGTGCTCATCCCTCCGGGGGTGTGGGACAGTATGCACAACTTCTCTTCGGGCACCACTCTGCTGGTGGTATGCTCCGAATATTACGATGAGGCCGACTACATCCGTGATTATTCGGAATATCTGGAGTATATGGCCCGCACATGCCCTACATGAACATTTACTACTGATGTCGACTGAAAATCAGAACATTCCGTTCCTTGATCTCAAGGATACGACTTCACCCTATGCCGGCCGCCTCATCGAGGCGGCCGTGCGTGTGATTGAGTCCGGCCGTTTTCTGGCCGGTTCGGAGACCGCTCTCTTCGAGCAGGAACTCGCCGACTATTGCGGTGCCCCCCATTGCGTGGGTGTCAGCAATGGTCTGGATGCCATCCGCCTGATACTGCGCGGATGGATGGAGATGGGGCTCCTCCATGAGGGTGATGAGGTGATTGCGCCGGCCAATACCTATATAGCCTCTCTGCTCCCCATCATCGAACTGGGCCTCCGCCCGGTGCTCGCCCCCCCCTCGGCTACCACTCTGAATCTCGACCTGGAGCGCGTGGAGGAATTCATCACTCCCGCCACACGCGCCGTGATGCTCGTGCACCTCTACGGCACCCCCTGCTGGGATGAGGAGATCTGCCGCCGGCTCCATGACCGGGGGCTGCTGCTGATTGAAGACAATGCCCAGTCGATCAGTGCCTTAGCCGCCACTCCCGGGCTCTCGGGAAGCCGCCACACCGGAGCATTGGGCGATGCGGCCGCCATCAGTTTCTACCCCACCAAGAATCTCGGTGCCCTGGGCGATGGTGGTGCCGTGCTCACCTCCGATTCCAATCTGGCCGCCACCGTGCGCGCTCTGGCCAATTACGGCTGCGACCGCCGCTACCACAACATCTATACCGGCTACAACAACCGTCTCGATGAAATCCAGGCCGCATTCCTGCGCGTGAAGCTCCCCATGCTCGATGAGGAGACTGAGCGCCGCCGGGAGATAGCCGCCATCTACGACGCCAATATCACCAATCCCCTGGTGAGGCGCCCGGACATAATCGCCGGCTCGCGGCAGGTATGGCACCAATATGTGGTGCGCTGCCGGGAGCGTGACCGCCTCAGAGAGCATCTCGCGGAGCGCGGTGTGGCCACCGATATCCATTATGCGGTGCCCCCTCACCGCCAGCCATGCCTCCGGGATCGCTTCGAGCATGAGTCGCTGCGCATCACCGAAGAATTGGCTCACTCGCTCATCAGTCTCCCCATTGCCAATGTCAACGCCTCTCAGGCCCTCACCATATCAAGCATTATCAATGACTTCAAAGGTTAAATCTCGCCGCATATGGGGCTGGATAGCCGGTGTGGCCGGTGTGCTGATTCTGGCATGCACACTGCTCATACTCCCCTACTTCCTCACCGGCACCGCCTCGGCAGCAATAATCAAGATACCGCGCGAGGCCACATCGGCCAATCTCACCGACTCGCTGACCAAATACTTCGGCAGCGACTATGCCGCCCGCACCGGCCGACTGTTCCGCACCATGGTGAAAGACCCCTCTTCTCGCTATGGTGCCTACGACATACCCGAGGGCTCATCGCCCGTCGAGGCAGCCCGCATACTGGCCCGCGGCACCCAGACACAGTATACGCTCACCATCAACGGTGTGCGCGAATTCCTACCCTTTGCCGACCGGATAGCCGCCAAGTTCGACTTCTCGGGCGATGACCTCCGCGCCGCTCTGGCCGATGCCGACCTTATGAAGAGCTACGGACTCACCACCGAGCAGGCACCCTCTCTCTTCCTCAATGATACCTACTATCTCTATTGGACCGATACCCCGCGCCAGCTCATAGAGAAGGTCGGGGCCAACTACCGCCGCGTATGGAATGAGGAGCGCACAGCCAAGGCCAAGGCTCTCGGCCTCACTCCGGCCGAAGTTATGGTGCTCGCCTCGATTGTGGATGAGGAGAGCAACCAGATCTCGGAGAAAGGACGCATAGGGCGCCTCTACATCAACCGCCTCAACAGCCACATGCGCCTCCAGGCCGACCCCACAGTGCGCTACGCCCTACATGATTTCACAATCAAGCGGGTCACAGGCGCGCATCTGCAGGCTCCGGGCCCATACAACACCTATCGCGTCTACGGTCTCCCTCCGGGACCGATACGCACCACATCGGTGCCCACAATCGACGCCATCCTCAATTCCGAACCCTCCTCCGACCTCTATATGTGTGCCCGCGAGGATTTCTCCGGCTTCCATAATTTCGCCTCCGATTACGAAACCCACATGGCCAATGCCCGACGCTACCAGAAGGCTCTCGACGCCCTTGGCATAAGCCGTAGCCGGACTGCTCCGACCGACTCCATCACGTCAGAATGATTCCGACCACCTCTCATATTATCCGCCTCCGGCTCCTCCTGCTCCTCCTGCTCATGGCAGGAGCCTTCTCCGTCAGTGCTCAGCAGGTGAGCACTGATTCTATCCCCGGTCTGCCCGAGGGGGTAGGAATCGTATCGGGCACCCCGATCGATGATACATCGGCCGGCACTCTCACCGCCACCCCGCCACCCCCTGCGC
>JAIDKG010000061.1 GCA_029051525.1 Muribaculaceae bacterium | reverse complement strand
TATGGACTTGGCGAGTTCTTGATTTTTAGTCTCTGGGAGGTGTAAACTGAATTATACTTACTTTTTCAGTGCCCTCTATCTCAACGACCTCCGCTTTTTTTGGGGGGGGAAGGGGAGAAAATTGTGAGGGTGGATGAATGAAGTACGGGATATTTTTTTTACTTTTGCGGTGGGAAGGTATACCATTATCTCCCGATTGCTTATGACTCGAGATCTTTTCAGCCGCTATGTGTGGATTATCGATACTATCACCCGCTACGGGCGTCTGTCGCGTGAGCGGCTCAATCAACTATGGTTGCGCTCGCCGATATCCAATGGTCAGCCATTGCCGGAGCGCACATTCTATCACTATCGGCGATCAATCGAACAGAATTTCCATATCGATATAAATTGCGATGAGACAGGTCATTATTATATCGATCAGGGAGCGCTGTCGCGCAATAAGTCGCTGACTAATCTGATGCTCGACAACTATGCCGTCAACGGTGCCATATCCGATTCTCCCGATGTATCGGAGCGTGTGGAGGTGGAGGATGTGCCGTCGGCCCGCGAGTATATGCCGATGGTGCTCGAGGCGATGCGCAATTCGGAGAAGATATGTTTCACATATGCGGGTTTCAATCGGTCGCGCGCGGAGCGCGACATTATCTTCTCCCCCTATTTCCTGAAGCGCTACAAGCAGCGGTGGTATATGCTCGGCATGCGGGAGAAGGATGGGAATATACGCACCTATGCACTTGACCGAATCAAGGAACTGACCCTGCTGCAGCAGACATTCATCATGCCTGCCGAACTGACGGCGGCCGACTATTTCGGCACCGTGATAGGCATCACCACCTCGCAGGCACCGGTGCATGAGGTGAGACTGCGCACCTCCTTGCAGCAGGCAAAGTATCTGCGGGCGTTGCCGCTGCATGCCTCGCAGCAGGAGGAGGTGCACGATGATTACAGCATCTTCAGCTATCGGCTCCAGCTCAACTACGAACTGGTGCATGAAATCATCGGATTCGGCGATGCTGTGAAGGTGCTTGATCCGCCGGAGCTTCGGCTGATGGTGACTGAGGCTCTGCGCGCGGCGCTGAGCCAATATGAGGGGTAGATAAGGGGAGAGGCGTCAGCTTCCCAATGGGGTCATATGATAGCCGAGTCGGTTGAGTTCCACGGCTATCCCCATGGTATAGAGTGAGTGAAGGGCGGCGATATATGCTTCGGCGGCCTGGCGGGTGCCGGGTTCGATGCCGGAGTGCTGCAGGGCGCTGAGGGTGCGTGCAGCGCATTCGCCGGTCAGGGAGGCGGTCTGCTCTGCCTGCGACTTGTCGAGATGGAGGATTGATTTGAGTATATAGTCGTCGAGATTGTCGTAGCCCCTGGCATCGCGCAGGTCGGAGTAGAGTGTCTCACCGCTCTGATCGGCATATTTCTCCCAATCCTCATCCCAGAATCGGGCCAGAGCCATGCCCACCAGCATTATCCATCCCAGCGAACATATGGGGTACTGTTGAAATTCCCTAAGTCCGTCGGGGAGATAGGCCTTGGCCACATCGCTCCAACGCTCCTCGAGGTCCGGACAATCCGGAAGTATCTCATCCACTTTACCTTCGGCCCGGAGATATCGGAGAAGGTCATCTTTCAGTTTCTTTTCAAATTCCATAGCTTTGTAAAAATTATGGTTGTAAGCAGCTCTAAGAAATAGCTATGTCTTATTTCCGAAGATTCTTGCTTGGGGAGCTACTTATCCTAATTGGTAGGCGGTAATCTCCGTAGAGGTCGGATATGTGAGAGGTTCCCTCTTACAAAATTATATATAAATCGCGAGATTTCGACACCGACAGAATAAAAATTTCAAGCTGGGCACCTTTATTCCTGTAACTCCTGCGGGGTCTAAGAGCGCGTTGCTTAAAATTTTTAACAATTAAATCTCGTCGATTTCGGCGGGATTCCGTCTTGTTTAGTAGAAGCATCAATAACAAGCGCCGTATGTTCAAGAAGCCGAACCGCAATAACATAAGTAAGATAATCGAGGATAATCTCGATTACCTTGTTCGATTCGCGTATTACCGCATTGGTAATCACGCCGAAGCAGAGGATCTTGTATATGATGCAGTGCTTCGTTTTCTTGAAAAGGCACCTGAGGACATCAAGCCGGAAAGCGTGAGGCTATATTTGTTTAGGATAGTTTATAATTTGTGTCTTGACAGCGCGCGGACAGGGCGTAATGACCGGGTTACCATTGATGGGATAGATATAGAAGACCGGGCATCTGATATTATCGATCTGGAAGATGCCGACCGCATAAATGCTTGTCTCGACAGTCTTCCTCAACGTGAGGCCGATGTGATCAGAATGAATGTGATTGACAATCTTTCATTTGTGGAAATCAGCGGAGTACTTTCAATTCCTCAGTCAACTGCCAAATCCCGGTATAAGTCGGGTATGGATAAACTCAGAAAACTATTCATTAACAATAAACTGTCATAGCATGGAAGATTACAAAGAAATAAGAGAGTTGTTGACGCCTCGCCGTGACATTAAGGCATCTGACGAACTTCGTCAGAAAGTAAGAATGGCTATTGACAGGAAGCGTAAAAACCGTAGGTTGAAAGGCTGGGTGTTCGGTGGAATCAGTCTGAGTGCTGTGGCGGCTGTTCTGCTGCTTGTGTTTATTCCTTCCGGGATGTCGGCCAAAGAGATTCTTTCTCAGGCAATAGAAGCAATGCGTAATTGTGAAAACATTGAAATGGTTGTCGATGTCAGAACCCGGCCAGTTGAAAACTTCAGATATATCGGTCTTGATGATGAGTTTGTAACCCATCATATTGATATTGAGGCTTCTGACTCACTGTTGAGCTGGCGAGTAGATAAGGGTGAACGGGTTGCCATGAGTGATGGCCGGGATATTTATACTTGGATTCCCTCTGTAAAATTAGGATTACATCTGAGCAACACCGAGAATGAGAATGTATTGGGGTATATGGCCAACTTGTTGGTTCCACGCCGGATTCTTGAGGCTGAATTGCAGAATTGCATCAGCAACAGTAACAGTAACGCAGAGTACACAGTCAGTAAATCCGGGTCTGAAATTATCCTGACCGTTTATGCTGCACCACAAGGAAGTTTTGACGATCCTTATTTGCTTAACAGTTCTATCTCGGAATCGGAAAATGTGCGTAGATATGTCATTGACGCTAATTCCAAGGAATTGAAAAGTGCGACTGTCAGTGTAATTTCGGGAGGGCGGGAAGTCGATGTGCTTAAAGTCTTATCTATCAATTATGACAGTCATAGCCATAACCTGTCTTGCCCTGATGAAATTAAATTTGTAGATACTGAAAATCAGCCTGTGGGATTAGAGGGATTAAGTGCGGAAGAGGCTGCCTCTGCCGTTCTGAATGCTTTTACCGACTGGGATGAAGCGATTCTTGACAGAGCTATTATACATGAGGTGTCGGATGCTGCATACAGGGAACAATTCAGTGGGGCAAAACTGATTTCAATAGGCCGCTCCTTTACATCGGGATCCGGGCATTCTACTTTTGTGCCATATACTTTGAAACTTCGCAACGGCACTGTGCAACGTCATAACATAGCATTACAGCAAACCGACTCGGGCGGCTGGATTGTGGTCGGAGGTCTTTAATCGAATAAGCAGCAACTTAACAACTTATCAGAAAATATGCCATTGAATAAATTAATGGCAGGGCTATTGCTCTGCCTGTGTGTCAACACCCTTTTTGCATCAAATACGGTTTATAAGGGTGTGGTGAAGGATGATTCCGGCAATCCATTGGAATTTGTAAATGTCACTTTGATGGCACATAATGATTCTACCCTGATAGATGGCGCAGTAACTGACGTGACGGGTAGGTTTACCGTCTGCGGTAACGGCAATCCTTTATTTTTGCGAATCACCGCTATGGGATTCGAGGAAAAGAGAATTAATGACCCCACCCTCGATTCAGGGGAGATTATCCTTTCGCCTGTATCCTATATGCTTGGAGAAGTTGTAGTGAAGGGGTCGCGACCTGTGGCTAAGGTGAAGGGGGATGGGGTAGAGGTGGCAATTGCAGGCTCCTATCTCGCCAATACCGGCACCGCCCTTGAAGTTCTCGGCAAAATGCCTTTCGTGACCAAATCAGGGTCTGAAATTGAAGTTCTGGGAAAAGGCTCTCCGTTGATATATATTAATGGCAGACAAGTACGTGATATGTCGGAGCTTGATCAACTGTCATCATCCCGGATTAAAAGTGTAGATGTCGTAACCAACCCCGGGGCAACATACGCTTCGACAGTAAACTCTGTAATACGAATCACTACAGTGGCACCGGTGGGAGAAGGATTTTCATTCAACGACCGCACCACAGTCGGCTACAAGCATTATGCCTATCTGTTTGAACAGATAAATCTCAACTGGCGTAAAAACGGTTTAGATCTCTTCGGTAGGTTGAATTATGAGAATTACAGGGAGCGTCCCGGATTCTCAAATAATACTGTACAATACCTTAAATCCGGGATTGTGCGGCAGAACAGTCACGGGCGGGATTTTGCCAAATATCCTGTATATCAGGGCAAATTAGGTATGAATTATAATTCGGCCTCTCACAACGTTGGTCTCTATTATGATTTCTCATATAAACCGTCGACAATTTCCGGCACTTCGGTCACTGACCGTTATATTGACGATATGTTGGCTGAATCTCTTGAGGCTTATTCCGCTGCAAGACAGCGTAATCGTCAGCATCTCGTAGGTGTATATTACTCCGGACAGATAGGTAAATGGATGCTGTCGGCTAATTTTGATGCCTTGTGGCAGATTAATGATAAAAATAATGCTGATACTGAAAATTCAACTCTCAATCCGGTGCGGGATTTTACGACAGTCAATAATGTCGGGAACCGTCTGATAGCAGGTAATGTGACGGCTGCATTCCCCGTCATCAAAGGAGATTTGAAATTTGGAATTGAGGTGACAGGTATTCATCGTGCAGACAGATATTCGGGAAATGCGGATTATATCACTGAGAGTGATGTCAAGATAAATGAGACAACATCGGCTCTGTTTGCCGAAACTGAACAGAATTTTGGGGCTGTATCGGCAGGTTTCGGGTTGCGTTGGGAATATACTGATTCCAAGTATTGGCAATCAGGACAGCTTAGTGATGACCAAAGCCGTAAATATCATAATCTTGCTCCGTCAGTTTCTGTATCAATGCCTATTGGCAATGTCAGTACTCGTTTTTCATATATGAGAAAGACTTCCCGTCCGGCTTTCGAGCAACTCGGTTCCGCTGTAAAGTATATTGACCGATACAGTTATGAATCAGGCAATCCTAATCTGAAACCGATATACCGTGATTATGTTTCTGCCTCAGCTTCATGGAAGGATATTGTGCTGGAACTTGAATACTATTCAACCAAGAACTATTTTATGTGGCAGACATCGGAATATCCCGGTGACGATAACATTACACTGCTTACTATGGTCAATATGCCGCGTTTCAACACCTACGGGACATATATAAACTATTCTCCTACTTTCTTCGGGTGCTGGCATCCATCGATAATGGCAGGGGTAAATGCTCAGGATTTCAAAATAACGCATAATGGCAAGGTTATGACCTTGGATAGACCGTTAGGGATGTTCCGATTTGATAATGCTGTGCACCTTCCTTGGGATATGTGGTTGAATGTCGATTTCTCGGCAAGAACTTCGGGGAATGGAGATAACTGTTATGTCAGACCATATTGGCAGTGTAACCTCGGACTGTATAAGTCGTTTGCGAATGATAGGTGGAGCATAAAACTGCAACTCAACGATGTATTCGACACATGGCGACAGGACATCGTAATGTATGATGCCATTAGCTGTGTCTCAGCCGGGAAGCTATACGATACGCGTGATCTGTCATTGACAATACGATGTAATTTCAATTCCGGAAGGTCGAGATATAAAGGTCGCGGAGCAGGAAATGCGGATAAGATCAGATTCTGAGACTAAGAGCGCGTTGCTTAGAGCGCGTTAGTCGATAGGTGTTGGTCATTTTTGGTTGTTTTGTCGGGTGTTTCGAGAATCTCGAGATTCTCGTAAATCTCGAGAATCTCGGGCTTTTCGAGGACTTCGATTATTGAATGGGTCGAATCCCATTGCAGTTAGGGTAGTCGCTACATCCCCAGAACTCGCGGCCTTGCTGCTGTCCCTTCTTCTGCATTCGCTTGAGCATCGGCTTGCCGCATTTGGGGCATGTGGGGGCTCCGCTTGATGCCGCCTGTGTCTTGCGGGCTTCAAGCCTTTCGGCGGTCATGTTCTCGGTGAAACCACCCGTTTGTCTGAAATGCGCAAGCCTGTTTTGAATCTGGGCTTGAAGGATTTTGTTCTCGCGCAGACACAGAATCAGCAACGCATTGGCGGCTACTTCTTTATGCTCGCATCTGAGCCATCGGTTGAATTTGCTTTTCTGAGCAAGGATATGAATGGCCGCGTCGTGCAGATAGTCGTTAGTATATCGAGGCTCGTCGAGCCGTAATTGCCAGATTGCCTCCCGATTTGGGTTTCCGATAGGCCAGACCTCGATTTCATTGCGCAGCAGAAAGTTGAATATATCGCCTTGCAATTCGTCAAAACTTGCCCTTGCCACATCGAGTAGCCGCATCTCCGTCTCTACTGATGTAGAGTGTCGGGCAGAGCCTTCGGCAATGTTCGCCACACCGCAGCGGGCAGCCATCACCATCTGGTCATACAGACGACGCCCTGGATCCATACGGTAGTCAACAAACCGATCGCAGAAATCCTGCGTGGCGAGCTGTATTACATTGGCTAAAATCCAGGAATTAAGCCAATGATACGACTGAGAGAATTGTATATTAACGCCCATAACTTATTCTGGTTTTAACTCGCCCGATATCAACTTTGGCAACAACGTGTCGCGAAGTGCTGCAAGGCGAGCGTATTTCCACTTCAAGGCTTCAATTTCCGTGACGAGTTGACGGATTATATAACTCTTGCCAACGCGACGCTGCCCGGTAAGGGCGATTATCATCCCCTTGCCGATAAATCTCTGAATATGCTCAATATACTGTTGCCTTGCTATTATCTTCATGTTCGCAAAGATAGTATATTTTGTTAATCATACCAAATAAAATGGGGCTATATCACGATTCTATTTGCCATACATTACAAAATCCACTCGAAGGCTGCGACCCCTACGGCCCCGAAATTTTAAGGAACGCGCTCTTATTATCCGCCAAATCTATAACTTTTGAGCCACTTTGGGCAGATTATAACAGGGCTTAGCTGGACAAGGATGTATTTATCGTAGTACATATCCCTTGAATATACCTAATTATCGTAGTTTGCAAGGTGAAATTTTGCGGGGTTACCGAAGTTGTGTTATCTTTGCACACGTTATGAGGTCACTTGACAGTGACCTCATAATTGATGTTGGCTGCAATTCGCCGATAGGTCTTTCCTCTGTAATCCCAATTCAATTCATAACGATACACGTTATAATAAATGCCGGGACTCAGGTTCGCATTTTCGGCTCCCAATAGGATATAGTCTAGCTCGCAGTTAGTGATGTTGATAGTATTTATCATCACAGGGTAATCTACCTCGTTGCCACCACCATCGAGGACATACATCATTGATTGCTCAAACTTCGATGCATCCGGATCTGATGTGCTCAGTGGCTCTAAGAAGCCGATGCGTCTCAATGAAAGCGCTGCATCAAGCGTTCCTCGCTTTCTAAAATCAGCGTCAGACAACTCGGATGCCGTAGCTGTCAAGGCATCGTTCTGGAATGTGGTTTCTGGAGGACATACATAAGTTTCGAGAGGGAGTGTGGTCTTGCGTCCGTTCTTGGCAGTCAGGGTGATACCGAATGACCTCAGGCTTGTCGGAATTTTCTGCTCTATGATTTTATCTACAGCTTTTTGGGTACCGGTAAGGAAACAGCCTACCTCGTCGGTCATCGCGGTAAGTTCAAACAGGTCGGCGGTCCAGCCATTGCTGACAACATTGCTGACTGTGACAAACTGCATCGAGGCAATCTCGGCAAGATCAGTGATCTCTTCGGCAGTCGCGATGACCGGCAATCCTATCGTCTGTTTGCTTTCCTTGTCATACAGTGTAAAGCTTTGGGGATAGGAGAGTCCATATCTACCTTCGATGGAGAAAGGATCCTCGACAGTTACATTTGCAGAGGCCGAGACTCCATCTGCCTGCGAGAGAGTAAGACGAATTATTTCGCCACTCTTTACATAGGAGAAATCCGTAACCTTGAGTGTCAGCTGACACTGTTCATTGCCTATCTGCTCAACCTTTGCCACCTCAAACCCTTTTTCATCGGTTTTTGCTGCTGTAATTACTGCTCCTGCTGGTTTAGGAGTGAATGTAACGGACATCTCTCCCGCCTCGGTAAGAGATGTAACATTATCTACAGCTATGCTCTCAAGGACTGGAGCCGGCTCATCTTTCTCTGACGAGCATGAGGTCATGAAGCCCAAGAGATGGGCAATCATAACAAGATACATAAGTGAATTTTTCATTATAATATGATATTATATTGATTTGTTTTATTTTTTTCTATGCCGACGTAAACGACAAATCGTGGGCTGGGTCATCTCCGGAACGATAATAAATCAGGCAATAGTCTTCAGAATCTTCCGAAAAGATTTCAGGCTCGTTACTGTCACTGCATGAACATAGTAACGCCGTGACTAATACTGATAGAATGTTTATTAATAATTCTGTATTACTGTAGTCTCTGCCTTCCAATTTAACGTAGGATCGAGTTCCGCCTCATCTCTTTCACAACTTATGAATAGACATACTAAGGCTATGAACATAATAGCCTTGGGAATTATAAGTTTCATCAA
>JAIDKG010000060.1 GCA_029051525.1 Muribaculaceae bacterium | reverse complement strand
TCTTCGTCCTGTGGGCGCCGTTTACGGCGCCTCAGCCCCCCGCCGTTTACGGCGCCGTCACCCCCACCCCGTTTAAGGCGCCGCCCCCCCCTCTTCCACACCCCTCGGCGCTAACTTTACACTACTTTCAAATCATCCCCCACCCCAACGGAATATATCAGCCGATGCTTGCACAATTCGATTAAATGTTGTAAATTTGTGTTTAATAACACTGTTTTGACTGCCGGAAGTTACCTCTTTCGACCTAACTATTTATCACTCTAATGGTTAGATATATCACTGACTACACTCCCGGCCTCACCCCAAAGTCATGATCAAGAAAAGTACCTTTGAGCAGATTATAAGTCAGGATATGGCCGAGATGTGGAGCACCCTCACCCCGGAGCAAAAACGTATCGTGACTCAAAATTTCACGGTTCAGAATTTCAAAAAGAACCAGATCATATATGCAGAAAAGGAGGCTCCGGAGATGCTCTGGTGCCTGCTCAAGGGTAAGGTGAAAATGTATAAGAGCGGCATCGGCGACCGCGTGCAGATTCTCCGTCTATACCGCCCGGTGCAGTATTTCGGCTATCGCGCCTACTTTGCCAACGAGCCCTACGTCTCAAGCGCCGCAGCCTTCGAGCCCTCCACACTCGGCATGATCCCTATGCAGGTGGTTGACTCTCTTATACGACAGAACAACGACCTTGCCATGTTCTTCATCCACGAGCTATCGCGAAATCTGGGCGGTTCCGACACCAAGATTGTCAACCTCACCCAGAAGCATATCCGCGGACGCCTCGCCGATGCACTCCTGCTGCTGATCGAAAACTATGGTCTGGAAGACGACGATGCGACTCTGAAAATCTACATGAGCCGCGAGGACCTGGCCAACCTCTCCAACATGACCACCTCCAACGCCATCCGCACCCTCACCGCCTTCATGACCGAAAAACTGATCATCGTCGACGGCCGAAAGATCAAAATCATCAACGAGCCCCAGCTCCGCAAAATCTCCAAATTCGGCTGATCCCCCCCTCCCTCCTCCTGATATATCCCCACAAGATTAATAATCCCCATCATAAAAAATCCCCGCCTTCCCCAAAAGGCGGGGATTTTTTATGCGGTATGCGTCAGCCGGTCCGGTCGGAAGTGGCATCATCTACCAAATCAGCCTCCTCTCCCCCTCCTCTCCTCCCCCTCAGCCCGGTCGCTCCGCGACTGCTCAGTCTGAAGCTAAAAAAGGGGTCCGCGCATTCGCGGACCCCTTCGCTGTGAGATATGTTATGTGTCGGTGGTTGGTTTATTTCACAGCTATCTTCTTGGCCACACCACCCTGACGGATGATGTAGATGCCGGAGGCAAGTCGATCTACACTATTGCCTACACAAGCTCCCTTGATGTCGTAGACCTCATAGGGTGAGTTGTAATCTATCTCGCCGTCGGCTACGACTGTTCCGACACCGTTCTGCTCGCTTGAAGCGCGGATCTCGATTGAACCGGCTGCCGAGGCAGGGATGAAGAGGGAGTTGCCCTCCATCTGATCGATCATCTCCTCACCCCCTACGAGTACGGAAAGGAGCGTATCTCCATCTTTGGGGTTGATGAAGATACGTGTGCCGGCTCCGGTGTTGAGTCCGGCACCGTCAAACAGACGGGCGAATGAGCGACCCTCGTTGGCTGTGGCTCGCTGGGCGGCGCGACGTACGGCACGCGCTCCGGCGGCTACGCGCTCGGCGGGAGTGGGAATCTCCTCTTCGGCTGCTGCCGATTCAGACTGCTCTTCAAGATAATCTTCGCGGAGAAGCTCCTGGTAGTCCTCTTCAAGAATGGCCGAAACCTCTACCTGCTCGGGGATAACCATCGGCAGACCTGCCTTGATTGTCTCGAAGCTGCCCCACTGTGCGGAGCTGAGATATTCGCGGAAGGCATTGTAGGGAACGGTCAGGGAGATGTAGCGGGTGCGGATGTTGTCAAACGCACCGCGTACGGCTCTCGGGGCTTCGCTCGATGCGGAGCTGAGGGTGGCAAGACGCTTGTCGTTGTAGAAGATGTTGGTGCCCACTGTGGTAACACCCACGGGGAAGGAGGCACTCACAAGGCGCGGACAGGAGGCAAAGGTATATTCGGCTGCCTCGGCCACACCCTCGGGGATATTGGCCGATACGAGGCGGCGGCAGTCGGCAAAGGCATGGGAACCGATATTGGTCACGGCGGCGGCAAATTCGATGTCGCGCACGTCGGTGCCACGGAATGCGTAGCTGCCGATTCTCTCTACAGTCTTGGGGAGAAGCACCTCATCGAGCATTGAGCAGCCGTAGAATGCATCATCGGGAACTGAGCTGATTGCGCTCTGTGTGAAATCGACTGTCTCAAGCATCGAGCAGCCGGAGAATGCTCTGTAACCTACCGATGTCAGTGCCTGACCGAATGTAAGGTTGCGCAGTCCGTGACAGTTGCTGAATGCGCCGTTGCCGATTGTCTCCAGCACTTCGGGAAGAGCGCTGAGGCTGATGCGAGGTGAGTTGGTGAAGGCACCGTTGCCAATCTCTGTCACTGCTGCGGGGAGTTCGCTCATGGAGAGCATGATGCAGTCGGCAAAAGCACAGTCGCCGATGCGGGTCACTGTGGAGGGGAGAATCACCTCTTTGAGTGTCGAGCCCTCAAAGAGGCCGTCGGGAATCTCATTGATTCCGGTGGCTGCGCTCAGGTCGAGCGAGAGAAGGCTTATCATGTTCTGACCCACAAGGTCGAGGTCGTTGACAGTCATCGGACCGATAACCGACATCTTTGTCACAACCGAGGGCATCAGACCGGAGGTGGTGCGGATCTCTTCGGTGATGGGGTAGTCGCCGGTCATGTAGACCACGATCTCTGTCTCACCATCCTCTTTGATATTGCTGATCTGTTTCCAGCGTGCGTTGCGCTCGTAGGTTGACTTGCTACCGGCATTTACGATCATCACAAGGTTGTCGTTGATGTCGGTGCTGAATGAAAGGGCTTCTGAAAGTGCGGGAGGATTGGAGCTCTTCACACGAAGCACCTTCAGACGGCAATCCTCAGGATCAATCGTACCGGGGGCGATGCTTCTTACAGTCGAGGGGAGTGTCAGTACATTGGGGCGGCCAAGTGAGCCTGCGGCAAGTTCGCCGATACCTTCGTTGACCACGAGTTCGCCGAAAGCGCAAGAAGCGAATGCATTCTCACCGATGCTCTCTACTGTTGAGGGGAGAGCGAGATAGCCGATGGAGGCGTTCCAAATATATGCTCTGAACGCATTTGCACCAATCTCCTTAAGGCCCTCTGAAAGATTCAGCTGACGGATGGGATTATCTGCAAAGGCATATGAGGGGATTGTCTCCAGACCCGACCCAATTGTCACTTCAGAAAGGTTATTGAAATCGAAAGCTGATTCACCTAAAGTGCTAAGGGAATTGGGGAGAGTAATCTTTGTGAGCGCACAGTGATAGAAGGCTGATGCGCCGATCTTCTCGACTGTGGCGGGAAGTGTAATCTCATCAAGGCTGTGGCAATAAATGAATGCATAGTCACCGATCGAAACAGTCTCGGCGGGAAGATAGACTTTCCTCAATGCTGAGCAACCACCAAACATCCGGGTACCAACCTCGGTTACATCTGCCATAAGGGCCGCTTTCTCAAGTGCGGTATCACCGGCAAACACACCCTCGCCAAGTGAGGCAAGGCCCTCGGGGAGGTCAACCTTAGTGAGTGACAGACAGTCGGAATAAGCATAGGAACCTATCGACTGCAGACCGGCGGGGAACACCGGATTCTCAAGCAGTTCACAGCCCTTGAATGCACCCTCGCCGATCTCTTCGAGTGTGGCGGGAAGCTCTGCGGCATAGATCTCTTTCTGATTGAAGAAGGCGTAGGCACCGATCTTACGGAGGTTAGCCGGCAGCACTACCTCATCGCTAAAGTTAAACTTGATACCGGCAAGTACATAGTCGGGAATCTCAGTCATACCCTCGGGCCATGCAGCGATAGTCACCGGAATGCCTCCCGCATAAGCGATATTGCCGTGACGATAAGGATTGGAGTCTAAATTCTCCATCTTTACATTTGCCATCCATGCATTCCAGTCGGCAAAGTTCACACGCGGAATAATTGACCACTCACAGTCTTTGACATACGGACCAAACGCGTTTTCACCTACATATGTCACCGAAGCAGGAATATCAATCGATGTAATCTCATAGCAGCCCGCAAACGCATATGCACCGATATTAGTCACACCTGCCGGAATAGAGAATGCTCCGCTATATGCACTCGGCACATAAATGAGAGTAGTGCCATCGACACTATATACAGCGCCATCCTCAGCCACCGTGAAATCTTCATAAGCAGAATCCTCATACGGAATCTTAAAAGATACCGGGAAGACACTGAACACTTCTTCAAGGTGAGCGGGGTAAACTATTTTATAAGTGTTCCAACGATCAAAAGAGTCGATTTTAAAGTTCTGTACACCGCCACCAATAAATATCGATTTTAGAGATTTGTTATATGCAAATACCCAATCTCCAAATTCTACCACGGAAGATGGGATAACAATTGATACCAGTCCGCTATAAGCAAATGCATTAGTTCCTATGAAGGTTACCGAAGATGGGATATCAACCAATCTTAATGAAGTGCAATCGTAGAAAGTATACCCTTCAATCGAAGAAATTCCATCAGGAAGTGAGATAGATGTCATGCTGGTGCAAAAGGCAAAAGCGCCGCCCCCAAGTGAAGTAAACCCTTCCGGAAGCGAGATAGAGGTTAATCTGCTGCAATCGGCGAAAGCATAGCTACCGATTGAAGTAAGCCCTTCTGGAAGCGAAATCGAGGTTAAATCGCTACAACGATAGAAAGCGTAGTGCCCGATTGAAGTAACCCCTTCTGGAAGGACTACTGAGGTCAACCAGCTACAACCGGAGAAAGCGCCGCTCCCGATTG
>JAIDKG010000006.1 GCA_029051525.1 Muribaculaceae bacterium | reverse complement strand
GCAGTTGCCCATAGGCAGGAGGCTGTCAAAAGGTGTCAGTGCCCGCACCGTCACCTTTTGACGGCTTCATCGCCGCCCCTACGACCCCGAAATTTTAAGGAACGCGCTCTAAGTTAAGCTCCTTCTTTTATTTTCTACAGGCAAATTACAGGCAAAATTCAAATATTCTGCGTAACTTTTGGCCGCCGATACGCATAGACGGTATTAGAGAGTAAGCCTACTCTTCCTCGTAGTAATATGAGTAGTCGATGCCTTTCATGAACATTTCGCGGTCGTTGATTTTGTCGGTAAGCGCACCTTTCAGCAAGGCTTTGATATGGGTTGAGTCAATAACGCTTTCTCTCATCGCTGTCAGATATTCATTCTTGTCAATCCGGCTCCAGTCTACGCACAGTTTCAGCGAGCGACGGAGCATCAGGTCGAGCCAGATGCGAGTGCTACGTCCGTTTCCTTCCATAAACGGATGCACGACGTTCATCTCGACATACTTGTCGGCGATTTCGTCTATCGTCGTTTCCGGCATACGTTCAATGGTCGGAATTATAGTTGAGAAATGGAGGCAGTTGGCAAAAGTGAAACCGCCCTTTGATATGTTCTTGGTTCTTATCTGTCCGGCAAACTCATAGAGACCGCCGAAGAGGTAGGCATGAATCTGTTGCAGACATTTCATGCTGCCCGGCTCCAGAGAATTCAGCAAACCGCTTTCAAACAGAGTATACGCCTTCTTGCGACTCTGCCCGTCGATAGTGTTGTCGCTATATGTAAACCAATCAAGGAACTTGCTCGCACGATTGTTTGGATAATGCTTTGCAAGAAGGATAACGCCCTCGCTGTTGAGCACATCGGCCTTACGCTGCTTACCATCGGGAGCCTCGAATTTGAACCCGTGAGTGGGACTCACGAGTTGAACACCTTCCTGCCCAAGCTTACGCTTAAGCCATCGCCAATAGTTGCCGGCCTTAGTATAGTCCGGCTCATCGTTGATAGCGCGCACCACGTCAGTAGCCGAGAACCACCAGCAGTTGTTCTCGTCATCCCAGACCGCCCTAACCTCGCGGTCATTGAAAAACCGTATCGACTTCTTGCTCATAATTAAATATCAATAATGCTTCCGCATATCAATACGTTTTAGTCAATCAGTATAGGATTTTTTAGTTTATTGAGTGCATTGTCGGCGCGTAATGTCGCATCCAAAATTATAAGTTCATCACCTATACGATTAGATGTGCACTGAGACAATGAATATACATACTTGGTAAAATTGGGATACAACTCACGTATAAACTTTGTATTATCATATGAAATAAGCCAATGCTTACGAATTTTCATAATTCGATTCATTAATTCTCTATGGTCATCCTTGTTAAAAAAATTCATGTACAAATCACTACCTTTCTTTACATAAGGAGGATCAATATATATAAACATTGGTTTGTGCTTACGATTAAGCATTTTCAAAAATTCAGTTCCATCTAAGCAATACAAGTGGATAGCATGACCAATATCGCCAATACGTCTAATTCGGTTAATGAGGTCTGCTTTGTTGAATCTTGCATTAATTTTAAATTTACCGATCTGATTTGGCCCTCCAATGGGTCCACCCGTTATAATACCGGACACATTTGTTCTATTGAGAAAGAAGGTAGCTTTGGCTAATTCAAATGGATCTTCTGTTAAAAGATTACTGTATATACCTTTTGCCCAATTCCAAGTTTCCATCGTTACTGAAACTTCGTTAATCCAATTGCAAAAGTCATCAGTTCGTTCTATTATGCTATTCCAAAAGCAATAGATCGAGCGGTCTAGATCATTAAGATAAACCTCAGAAACTATCCCATCCAATAATAAATGAAGAGCAAGTCCTGCCCCTCCTGCAAATGGCTCGGCATACACGCATCCGTCCAACCCATTCTCATGGATTAGCTCTGACATGAATGGGAATATGCAATTTTTTCCGCCAGGATATCTTAATGGAGAATAGAACTTACTCATAACTTTTTGATTATTTTAGGTATACGAACTTCCTCTGCAATCATATTGAATAAGTCTACAAACGATTTTACAAAAGATTTCGCCATATTTTCTCGCTCAGGAGAAGACTTTTTCCAAGATTTAATGATTGTAGTACACCAGTTAGGGTATTGCTGTGATTGACCTTGAAACCATAATTTTGCAACATCTCTATTAGATGCAATTTTGTCTGGCTTATACGCGTCGAAGCATACATGCTTTGTATAGTCCGGATTAATCATTGTCCACAGAGGATCTTTATCGCTGAGGGAGGCTAGGTAGTCAGAGAGTAATCTTTCTGGAGACAACGTAGAGGGTAAAAAGACCCAATTGTGGGTGTGCTTTATCTCGCTGAGCTTTTTTACATCATCTTTATCTGCACTCACGTCGCCATCAAAAACAATGATACTATTAGGGAACTGAAAATACTCAAGTTTAGATTGTATCAAATTAATCAAATTCCCCTTACCGAATTTACAAGTACTGAATTCAATCCTTGAAACGCATCCAATGCCATTTAACAGTGATCTAATGAGGGCCACAGCTTCAGGGTCTTCGGTAAAGAGAATGACTTTCTTTTGTTTTGTTTTCGGGGATGTAATGTGTTGAAGTCTGTTTCTTACGGCCGCAAATGGAAATTTCTCTTGTACTTCAATAGAGTCATCTTTCTTTTCGAGATACAATATTTGCACACTATTAACTGTACTTGGATTTGAATCGGCTTCTTTGAGAAGTTGATACCCATTTTCCAAAAGTGTTAATGAATGGGTTGTAAACACTACTTGAATTTTATACTTAGATGAAAATGAGCGTAAAACTTCGAGAAGTTTGCGCTGTGAGCCTGGGTACATTGTGGCATCCAGTTCATCAATAAAAAGTAGACCTCCTTTATACGTCTTTTTATACTTTTCTTTCAAACGTTTGAAGGAAAGAAGAGCCAATAAAATCTTGCCAACATTATCTTGACCAGCTGAATTCTGCATCCAATCGTACTTATCGGTAGTCATACCTAATGTAGTCTTGTTAGGAGATTCAATGATGTTCGCTTCAGTTATCTCTTCAAAGGAAAATAGAATATCATTATGTAACGATTTAAACAATTCTATCTCTTTGTCGTCTAACTTAATATCAAGTTTGGCTTTAAGCGATGGTTCTTCACCAAGCGGAATCAATCGTTTGAGGCTTAGGAAAATTACAGGATACTGAGCATATCCAGTGCCTTTACCACGCGAACCTTTCTTCCAAAATCTGATACTCTCATCTTTACTTTTGTCCCTGTACATGCTTGCCACAGTATAATCCTCTTCCTCTTTAGACAAAAAAGAGATTGTCCACTCATGTTCACCAGGTTTATCAAATTGAGGGGATAATTTAAATTTATCTGAAAATGCCGACTTATAGTTTCCCCCACAAAGAGGCTTTTCATCTTTCATAGGAGAGTCTTTACTGAGAGAGAAAGTTTGACTCATTATTCCCAATAAAGTGGTTTTTTGTGTACCATTCTGCCCGGCAATAATAGTAAGGTTGGATCCTAATTTGAATCCAACATCTTTGAAACCGTGGAATTTTGTTATGTGAATCTTATCAATAATCATATCACATTGGCTTAATCATGGATTCGATGAAGGCGATTTCTTCGTCAGAGAGCTTGTATTTGGCGTAGAGCTGAGCGTCGATTTCCGCCACGCTCTTGCTCCAGTCGATGTCGCTGTTGGCTGTGAAGTCCTGCATAGGGACATATAACCACTTTGCCGGAGTAATATCCT
Source organism: Muribaculaceae bacterium (assembly GCA_029051525.1). Lineage (GTDB taxonomy): Bacteria > Bacteroidota > Bacteroidia > Bacteroidales > Muribaculaceae > Lepagella. Next base: position 51,137 of record JAIDKG010000006.1, on the reverse strand, counting down.
GAGTTACTTTTAGAACGCCTAAAAGTGCGCGGGCAAACTTGGTTTGAACATATTTCATTAAGTTTTCGGCTTCTTCTAAAGTATCAAAATTACCTAAACTTATAAAAGAAGCGGTAGAGGAAGACCCTGGCTCTCCAAGCACTGGCTTACCGACAATACGTGCAGGAATTGGTTTACCAATTTGCCCAGCGGCGCCATCTGCTTTTGAGATAAATATTTTGTATTTATCGATATTGTTGTTATCTGGATACCTCGGAGAAAGATACTCTTTCAATACCCACTTCCAAATTCGTTGTCCGTTCTCGATACCGAGTATTTTATAGTAATTGGGGAAATCTACTGGCTGCTCGGATATAAATGCATAAGATGTACGAGCAAAAGAAGACGATTTGAGTTCGTATTCTTCGTTGGGGGCAAGTTCTGAAATTTCCGGATGTTCTGCCCTCAAATGGGCTAAAATGTGTTCCTTAGTATTAGGGAAAGCAGTCAAGAACGCTTCGTTAAATTTCAAATCAGAACGACCGCCAAAGCCAATAGAATCAAGATTAGAAGAAGCGCCCGCAAAATTTTGAGCAATCCCACGCAACGTAGAGTTAGGTATAAACATACCGATGGGATGGAATTTAACAGCCATGTTCCTCATGATTATAGCCACACCACCATTGATATTTGTATTAGGGAATACGTCTGCCGAATCATGGAAATACCGAACGACACTAATATGCTCGTCTGAAAGCATTTTTTGATTCCAAACCTTAGGAGTTAGACCTGCATTAAATAAGAATCGAGCCGGAGAAATAAGAGCGTTAATACCAGAGATACGCTCGGCAATATCATAGAAGTAAGGGTAAATTGCCTCGGCTTTGTTATTGTTTAAGCCGACTTCCTGATAAGGGGGATTGCCAACAATGGCTTTGAATTTCATATTGTCGTTATCGTTCGCTTTCCAAAATGACTTGCCTTTTGCAACTTTAGCTATAAAGTTGTCGGGCTTATTTTTGATTTGATTTACTAAGTCCTCGAAATATCGAGTATTGACCTTCCCTTTGCGGAAGCCAAGGAGTGTGCGGCGAGTAATGGCTTTAGCCATTGGGGTCTTGCAGATAACAAAGATGTTTTCTGCAACAGCAGCGTCCCAAATGGCTTGATGTTCTTCGAGGGTTTCCGGCGAGAACATCTGATTACGCAGGCGCGAGCGGTAGATGTTATAGGCGAGGTACAGCGGATATAGACCCGACTTTGAATTTATTTCAAGGAGATGGCTATCCGGAGTAAATACCTCGGCGGTAACATCGCTATGGTCTACAAAGCGGGGTTCTTCGATAGTCTCCGAGAAGTCCTCGTTGAAGAAAGTATATCCGCCGAGTGTGTCGCTCATATGCATATTCACCACGCGCCACGGAGTCAAGACCGTTTCTTTATCGGGATTACGGAACGTAGCGAAGATAGCAGCAATGCGCTCGATGCGTTCCTCGATGGAGAGACGGTCGGCTGCACGAGCCATAGCGCGTATGCGCTTGGCCGCGGCGGTGAAGATGTCGGGGTCGTAGTATTTCTTAAAGGCGTTGAAGCGTTGCTTGGTAACGCCTTTCGGCATAAATTCTTCCCACGATTGCGGGTCGACAAGTTGAGTGAAATTGTCGATAGTCAGTTCCTCGTCCTCGTTCTCAACCTTGGCACCGTAAATCATCAGAGGCATACGGATAGAGATACCGCGAAGAATTGAGATAGCGTCCTCTTTGACTTTCTTCTTTTTCTTCAATTCTTCGAGACGAGCCTTTTCTTCGGGAGTAAGCTCGCGCTTCTTTTTCTTTTCGAGTTTTTCCTTTTCCTCGTATTCCTCGTTGGTGAGGCCCTGGTCGTTTACAGTAATGTCGTTAGACTTACCCATCGCCTTAGTCTGACCGATAATGCCTTTCAGCTCGTCGAACTCTTTGATGTCAACATCGGTCAGGCGCATCAGCTCGTCATTGTAAAGGTAGCCGTCCTCAAAACCGTTCTGCACCACGCGCTCAACGTAAACACGTTTGAGTTGTTGAAGCATATGCTCGGTATCGAGCTGCTTCATTTGGCTACCCTCAATCGAGATGATCGGGCAGAAATTCAGGAACTCGCCGAGCTGCTGGCGCTCGCCTGAAGATTGCTTTCCTGCCTTGGTGGAAATTTTCGCGGTTTCGGCCAGCACTTTGAGAGTGCGGTCGGGAGCGAAGTCAAACACATAGCAATCTTCCTTGACGCGGCCATTGATAGTGGCAGGTGTCTGCACACGGAAAATGGTCTGCATATAAGCAGAGGCGGCAGTGTTGAAACTGCCCGACAGCATGAACACGCCCATCCACGGCTTGACGCTCACGCCGGTAGTCAGTCGACCGCAAGAGAGCGTAATGGTGCGCGTCTTGTCAGGGTCAGGGCCGATAGCGTCGGTAACCTTTTTGAGAGCTTCCTCGTTGGCTTCTTCCTCGTCACCGTCACCGGCCACGTTGACGATTTCAAACAGCCCGAATACGGGGTGATTGCGCAGCATGGCGGCGAGAGCCTTTGCAGACTTGACCCCCGGCACCATCCATAGGGTGTGACGGAAGATGTCGCGGTAGCGCTTGTTGGCAAAAGGATACATACTGTCCTCGTCGGTCTTCGTGAGAAGGTCGAGGAAATTCTGAACGTGGCTGCGGTGAACAAATTCGCCGCTGTCGTTAACACGGAAGAACTCGCGGAAGTTGAACGCTATATCTTCGTCGGCATACTCGTTCATGAGTCTGCCGAGGTCGTAGGTATAGATGTTCAAGCGAGGAAGTCCGGCATAGGGATTATGGTCGCCCGGGTGGTCAATATCCCACCGGGCCTTGGCGCGTTGCTCCATGACATAATCCCAGGTGTAGATTTCTTCCTCCTTGAAATCGTCGAGCAGATTGAACGGTGTGCCGGAAAGACGAAGGACTTTCGTCTTCTCCTTGGTAAGCTCTTTCATCACAGCCTTGCCAAGTTCGGTCTGCGTACCCTCGTGGGCTTCATCTACAATGATGAGATCCCACGGGGTAGAGAAAATATCGTTATTCTTGTCGAAGTTGCCGCCGACAAGTTCAGAGCCTCGGAGGTCTTGCATCGAGGCAAAGTATATGTAACGGCATTCCTCCCGACGTGCGCGGCGTTCGAGAGAAACGAAGGTGTCGCCGTTGGTCTTTGAACCATAGGCGTATTCGTCGTTGTCATAGAATATTTTGCCGAAGTCCTCGAACCAGCCCGCATCGACCACCGGGCGGTGAGTAAGGATAAGGACGCGGCGGAAATCGCCCCGTTCCTTGACAACCTGTAAAGCCGAGAGAGTTTTGCCGAAACGCATCTTGGCGTTCCATAGCATCTGATTGCCCTTCTTGAACTGCTTGAGCGTTTTGTCGATAGCCTCGCGCTGTTCAGGTCGGAACTGAATGGGCGACTGCCCGACAGTAACCTCCGAACCTTTGAGGGCTTTGCGACCCTCCTTCACAGCGGCGATAGCTCGCTTGGCGGTTTCGAGGTCGCAACAAAACCACTCGTTGGCACCGTTCACTTTATCAAACACTTTGCGTTTGATGCCGCTGCGGAGAAGGACCTCGTGAACCTCCTTGTCATTGACGGCGGCAATTTTGCCGTCGCGAACGAAAATTGCAATTTCCGTGTGGAGAAGTTCATAGGTGATACCGGCAGTCTTGGTGTACTGGTCAATACGAGCCTTGGCAGCCTTGTTAAGCGCACTGCTATTAGGCGGCAGCGTAATGTTGCCGTCCTCAAAAGTGGCTTCACCAATTTTCATACAATCGCTGTGTGCCGCGTCAGGGATGCGGAACACATAGATTAGCTTGGCTTTAAGGTTAGAGAAATATTCCATGGCCGAACGTCAATCATTCGATATTAGCTTCAAATGTTCCTTGCTGAATTCAACTTCATGTGGAATTCCATCGGCAACAAGTCTGAAATTACCGTTTTCCGCAATATTAATAATTAGAGCCTTCCTGCCACTGAAATTGACCATTGGTGTAGTAGGGGAAATGGTGTCTGGCGTTGGTGTCAGAATTTCCACCTTATCCCCAATACGGATTTCGCGATTCGTATCTTTGGGGTCGGAAAAGAAAGAAGTATCTTCATAGGCAGAGTACTCAAGAAAGTCAACCCAGTCAAACTTCTTTGCAATATAAGCCATGCACCTTACCGCCAAAGGCGAACAATAGTAGAATCGTTCAGATTCTCCGATGTTGCTTTGTATTATATGGTTGTTGTAGTCCTCTCCCTGCTTGTTCAGCTCTATACGGGCAGGCTCTATGCATGTAGACTCCAGTTCAGTTAAATCCTTGCATCCAAACATATTGATCAAGGATAAATGAATAAAACAAGCCTTTCCGTTGATATCACATTTTGATACTGCCTTGACTTTGGCATTCCAGTCAATCTTAGCCATGATGATTATTTTATAAGGTCGATGAATCGGATTTTCTGTTTGGATTTGGGAGCGCTCCAGTCCTTGATTAGAGCGTAAGTGCCGTTATGGGCGCGAATGTCGCCGTTCTTGCAACCTTGGCAGGGGATGATGGTCTCGGTCTCTCCGAAAAGGTCGGCAACGACAGTGCGGCGTTCGCCGCACGAGTTAGGAATAACCCCTTTGAGGCCGTCCATCTGCCAAATGTTCCAAGAGATAATGTAAGCGATATATTGCAAAGATTTCAGTTGCGGTTCTTTGCCGAACTTGGCACGGAAATAATCGAGGAAAGTATAAAGAAGCGCTTCGCGAGCGAGCACGAGATTGTCGCCCTGCCACTCGAAGCCGTAAGTGCTCATAAAAGCGGATTGTGCCGCTTTGAGCCATTCGCCGGTTGTCGAAGTGTTTTCACTGACAGCTCGGAGTTTGCGGTCAAGCATACCGATACGACGTTCAACTGGGATAGGCTCGCCTGTCACGGTGTCGTACCGGCTGACGAGATAAGGAGCCTCGCCACAGGTGATTTCAAGGCGGTTCTCATTCACATAGTCGCGCCAGGTTTTGCCCTCAGGGAAAACGACGGGTTCGGCATTGACAATCCACGAGTGGGAACCGTCGGGATTGTCGACTTCGGTATTGAAAACGCCCTCGCGACCAAACCATGCATTATCGACGAGGTTGTTCTGCTTGTTGCATATCCACGAAGGAGTGAACACCTCTGCCATCTCGCGGCTGCGCTGTTGCTGCTGCTCGCGTGATTTCACGGCTCTCGGCACGATTACATTGCCGTTTGAGCCGGTGATAGCCTCAATGGTGATTTGGTCGCCGTACTGAAAACCGTCGCCTCGGTCGGCATAGTTATCCGTCGCCCAGAAAATATTGACTTGCTGCTCATCAGTGCTCAACGTGTGGTCTTTGAGCAAAACGTTAAGTAATTCGGGCGAAAGCTCGAAAATGTCGTTTTCTTTTATGTCGATTTGAGGCTCAATCATTCACGGATTTTGATGGTTGCTATTTATGCAAAGTTACAAAGAATTTTTGAGATGGCAATCGGTTATGTCGCAAAACATAACAGATTGCCATGAAAGTGATTGCTATTTTTTCGGCGCGATCTGATGTGAGCGGAGGAAGTCGTCGAGATCGGCGCGGTTGACGTAGATTTTGCGACCTATCTGCGAGAGGGGGATGAGGCGTTGATCGCGGTAGTTCTGCCACGTCTTGGGGGAGATGCCGAGAAGTTTGCGGGCTTCTTCGGATTCTATCCATTCGCAGCTGGAATCATCGAAGTTGCGTCGGGTGATGAGGTCGATGATTTGCTCCAGCGTGTCATGGAGGTTGCGCCACTCTTCTTCCGGCACCATTATCATCGTCATTGATGGAACGGGATGTTGAGAACTTAGAGCGCGTTCCTTAAGATAGTCTTCCATTGGAAATGCCGATGGTGTCTCAATCTTGATTAGACCCAATATATCTTCCACATTGGTAATAAGTTGCAATTCGTCGGTTACAACCGACGAATTATCTTTGGTCAAATTGTCGGTTGCAACCGACGATTTAGAGTCTATGCAGGAACGCCATACGCCAGTTACTGTAGGCAATAGATTATGTTTTGCAACATAATCTATTGCAATTTTAATAATTCTTTGTAAATTTGCGGAATCGCTAACATAAGAGCCTGTCTCTCATAGAAGCTGCTGACGAGAACGACTCATCATTTTCTGTAAGACAGGCTATATTGGTTTTACCGACCTCTAAGAGTTACTTATGAATTTTACCTCATCTCAACAGAAGGCTATTGAAGCATTCCGCAACTATCTCAATGACTCGGCTCAAGTGTTCATTCTCAAGGGTGCGGCCGGCACCGGCAAGACTACACTCTTGGTGGAGTTTCTTAAGATTTTAGAGGGGCAGAAGCGCGAATTCGGGTTGATGGCTCCTACCGGAAGGGCCGCGTATATTATCCGGAGCAAAACCGGCAGGCCGGCTTTTACGATCCATAGGAGTATTTATGGTCTGTCGAAATTGAAGTCAACCTCCCAAAACAAGGAGGAGGAAGATGATGGCGCGTTGCATATGCGCTTTGGATTGAGAGGAAATAATGATTCACTTGATGCGGTGTATATCGTTGACGAAGCATCAATGATATCCGATAATTTCGCTGAGAATGAGGCATTCTCTTTTGGCTCGGGATGTCTGCTTTCGGATCTGTTTGAGTTTGCGAAAGGGAGAAAAATCGTTTTTGTCGGCGACTATGCCCAGTTGCCTCCGGTGAGTATGAATTTTTCTCCGGCTCTCGACAAGGAGTATGTCGAAACAAAATTCAGTTGCCGCGCCACTGAATATGTGCTCAGAGAGGTAATGCGTCAAACCGATGGGGGTGTGATGCTGAGGAATGCTTCAAAAATCAGAGATAGCATCGAACAAAAGAATTTCATAGAGTTTCAACTGGAGAAAGGTGACGATTCCGTGCCGGAAAATAGTAATCTTTTATCTCCATATTACGCACTCTCTCCAACTAAGTTCAATACAAGGGCCGTTGTCATTGCTCATAGCAACCGACAGGCCCTGGATTATAATCTGGCAATTCGCCGGCATTATCTGGGAGAAGATGCGCCGAGGCTCATGGCCGGTGATTTTCTGATAATCTGCCGTAATAATTATTCCTATGAATATGAATTATTTAATGGGAATATTGTTAAGGTTGAGGCATGTCAGCCGGATTATGAGATGGCAGAGCACAGGGTGAATGTGAAGTTAGGTAAAGACCGGATTGAATCCATAGTCCTGAGGTTTCGCAGAGCGACGATTGCATTCCGTGTGGCCGACAAAGCCGTGTCATTAAATGTAATGCTGCTTGATAATTTTCTTGACGACCCGTCGGGGTCGGTGGGGGGCTTGCTGGCACGGGCATTAATCGTGGATTTCAACAACAGATTACCCGAAAGAATTAAATCGCGCCAAAATGAAATCAGGCGATTACTGCACTCTAAAGAGAAACTGACGATTGAGCAGAAGGTGCTTTGTGAGGAATATACCAATTTGTTGAGCAAGGATCCATATTATAACTCATTAGTATGCAAATATGGATATGCCATGACATGCCATAAGGCGCAAGGCGGCGAATGGGATAATGTATTTGTCGACATGTGTCGCTATGGAGGTATGGCCAACGAAGACTATTTCCGCTGGGCATACACCGCGCTTACGCGGGCAAGCAAAAAAATATGGTATTACCGTTCGCCCGACTTCAATTATATAAGCAATATCGTAGTTGAAGAGATTCAGCCGTCGTCGAATATCAAAGTGAGCAATTACTCTGAAGATTCCGACTTCTGCAGCTCCCGCTTCCTTCGCATTAAAGAGCGGGCACAAGAGCTGGGATTATCGGTCGAGGAAGACCGATCGAAGCAATATCAGCACATAATCACCTTTACCGACAGCCGATTAAATTCGGCTACATTCCAGTTGTGGTATAGTGCCAAAGGATATAGCGGGAGGGAGACTCTTATGGCCTCGTCGTCAGAGGAACTGCCGTTAATATGCATGCCGATCATTGAATCTTCTCATGCCCCGGATTATGTGCCGTTTTCATCTCCCGACCGGCCATTTGCTGAAAAACTGGTGACATTCATCCGGAGTCAGCTCCGTGAGGTCGGTATCCGGCTTCTTGACATTACACAGGAAAACTATCAGGACATATTTCATCTCAAGACTGATGGAATAGCCAAAATCATCCTGACATATACCGCCAAAGGTAATTATACGTATATGAGATTAACCAGTTCGCTCGGTCCTCTCGACTCGAAGCTCATGGCTCTGCGCGAACGATTTACTTAACTTTACTATGACAATTAGAGAAATAACAGAGCTCCGCAAGTCCGGACATCTGCAGGAGGCATTGGAGGCTGCCGAGAAGGAGTTGGCACAGAATATCAACGTATACACCGTCGGAGGTGTGTTCTGGTGTCTCAACGATCTTTACAAACAGCAGAACAGCAGCGATGCCAAAGCTACTGTAGAGCGTATGCAGGCGCTGTATGACGACCACTGCACCGGCGATGAATTCATGCTTAAAGCGCTGGCATCGGCCACACGCCGCACTCTGCCACATTACCGGGAGATAAAAGAAGCTGTCGAGAAGGCGAGGGAGGGTGAAGATGTCATCACCGCTCATCAGCAGGCATCGGTATGGTATAATGAAGGGCAACTTGACCGGCAGTTATATCCCGACTTCGGTTGGCTGATCTATTACGCGCTTAAGCAGACTCCGGTAGGAGAATACCAAAAGAGGAAAACTCTGCTCAACCAATATCTTCAATTAGAACTTCCCAGACCGGAAATACTTCATTCACTGATACTTCGGGAAGCTGTAAAAATAGAGCAAAACACACCACTGCAGTTCCGAATGCGGGATTTCATCCGCATCTGGGGGCTTGAGAATCTTCGGGAAGAAGACTGGGAGCAATATCGTACTGATGAAGGCAACATATCGTCGTCATTAGTGGAAAAACTCATTGCAGTCTATGCAAAAGAACTTAAAACCGACCGCGTGGAATCGCCCGAGGATTTCAGTCAGCTGGTAGATAAGGCTCTTATAAAATATCCCAAAAACCAGAATATGCCCTACTTCAAAGCTACAGTGCTTATTTCACAGGGTAAAGTGCAGGAGGCGTTGACGTATTACAAGAACATGATTCTGCAGACCCCCTCAAAATTCTATTTATGGAATCAGACTGCAGAATTGGTTGAGGATATCGACACGAAGGTCGGCCTGCTATGTAAGGCCCTAACCTGCGGTGCTGATGATGAATTTCTTGGAGGTGTAAGGCTCAGACTTGCAGCATTCCTATATAATAAAGGACTGCTGAAAAATGCCAAATGCGAACTGGAGAAATATAGAGCGACCTATCAGAAAAAAGGATGGAATCTAAAGCAGGAATTCTGGCAATTATATAATCTTTTGGGGGCAGTTGAAGCCGACACCGACAACACTGCGATTTATGCGGAATATGCTGTAAAGGCCGACGAATTCATCTATAGTTCGTTGCCGACAGTGGTAGCGGTAAAGGTAGCCGAATCTCACAATGAAGACCGCAAACGTCCCGGCCGCAAGATTCTGACATGGATTCTTCGCACGGAAAAAGAAACGATAAGAGTGTGGAAACCGGCGAAATTCCGCCTCAACAACCGCACTCCGAATGGAGCAATATTCGATGTAAAGTTGCATGATGGCAAAGTGGTATGGATTAAGGAGCATACCGGAGCCATAACGGGACACTGGTTGAAAGAGATGAGTGGAGAAATACGCCTGCGCACCGACCGAAAAGGTAGAAACTACGCAATAATCTCCGGCTCATATATATCCGCCGACCTATTGAAAGGCCTCAACGAAGGCCAACAAGTCAGAATCCTTTCAGTGCAGCAGACTGACGGCCGCTGGTCGGCCGTTAAAATCACCAAGGCTTAGAGCGCGCTCTAAGGAACGCGCTCTAAGTGCCGAGACCCGGCACCGGCATATCATATTTCCGCTTCGATTCTGAATGTGGATGCCCCGGTTATGTCAGCTATACCCTCGGCAATACCTTCTGTGGTGCCTGTACATGAGAAATATGCCACCAATACGCTGCCATTGTTGCCGGGTTCAGTGCCGGGAGCCGGATCTTCAGTTATGAGGGCATCATCGGTTGCGGCGCATGATGCACACGCTGTCATTGACAACATGGTCATCAACCCTGAAAGAATAGGCAGTTTCATTTCAGATATTCATTGAAGAATCTGACAAGAGTATCGAATGGAATTATCTCTTTCCGGTCATAGAGGTCCGTATGGCTTGCGCCGGGGATAACCATTAAGAGCTTATTGTTGTCCTGTCCGGGAGTTACGGTGAGTTTTTTGTAGGCGTCGCTTCCAAAATAGAATGAATGAGCCTTTTCGCCATGTATGATCATTACCGCATTCTTAATCTCATCGGCACGGCTCATGAGCGGGAAATTTATCCACGGAATCGGCGAGGTCACGTTGCGTCCTCCATTTGAGTTGAGAGAGCTGGGGTGGTAGCCTCTCGGAGTCTTATAGTAGTCGAAATAATCACGAAGGAATTTAGGAGCATCATCAGGAAGTACGTCAGGCACACCTCCGCCAAGCTTGGGCATTCCGTTGTGGAAATCCTCTGTACGCTGTACAGCCAATGCTGATTTCAGCTTATCGCGATCTTCGGGAGTGTCGGCGCTGTCGAAATATCCGTTGGCGCTTACACGGCTCATGTCATACATTGTCGAGGCGACAGTGGCTTTGATACGAGGGTCGGCCGCAGCTGCATTTATGGCAAGACCGCCCCAGCCACAGATGCCGATGACTCCGACTCCTTCGGGATTGACAGAGGGGTTTGTTACAAGGTAATCGACCGCTGCGCTGAAATCTTCAGTATTTATATCCGGGGAGGTCATGTAGCGAGGCTGTCCGCCGCTTTCTCCTGTAAATGACGGATCGAAAGCAAGGGTGATAAAGCCGCGTTCAGCCATTTCCTGTGCATAAAGGCCGGAACACTGTTCCTTGACTGCGCCAAACGGCCCGCAGACAGCTATGGCTGGCAGAGGTGTCTTTGCGCCTTTGGGAACATACATATCGGCGGCAAGAGTGATGCCGTAGCGGTTGACAAAAGTCACTTTGGAATGTTCCACATTTTCACTTTTCGGGAAAGTCTTGTCCCATTCAGAAGTAAGTTTGAGATTTTCCATATCATTAATATTATTGTTTTGTGCATTGATTGCCGTCAGTGAAAAGCATGCGATTATCAGTGAATAGATGTATCGTTTCATAATGTTAGTCATGTTTTATATCACGAATGTATTTTGCCGGTATTCCAGCGACAATTGTATTATCGGCGACATCATTTTTTACAATAGCCCCTGCGGCCACTATGGCATTTTCACCTACCGTGACACCGGGCAGTATTATCGCTCCCGCCCCGATCCAAGCGTTACGGCGTATAACCACCGGGGCTGTAATTAGTGAATGTCGTCTCTCCGGCTCTTCGGGATGTCCTTCCGTTACAATCTTCACCCCCGGGCCTATGAAAACACCGTCATCCAGCGTTATGCCACCCTGATCAAGAAAGGTGCAGCCGAAGTTTATGAAAACTTCTTTGCCGACTGAGGTCATTTTGCCGAGAGCGGTATAGAATGGCGGGAACATCCTAACCGAACTGTCCAGTTTCTGTCCCCAGATACGTTCAAGGATAGCGCGGGTTTCATCGGGTGTATGGTAGCCAGTGTTCAGTTCGGCAATAAGCCTGCGAGTGCTCTCGATTTCGTCACAGAGAAGTTCGGGGGTGGTCTCTGATATGCGCTCGCCGTTTCTCATACGTTCAATAACAGTAGCCATAATTATTTGTCACTTTTACGTTTGTTTTCACATTGCAAAATTAGCTACAAAAAAGATGGTGGGAATAACCAATGTTACGCATGAATGTACCTTGATTACGGAATTACGCATCTGCCTTAAGAGCGCGTTCCTTAAATTTACCAATCTTACGGAATTATGTACCCCGATTACATATCGGTGAGTTTCCTGCATTGCGTAACAACTGATTATAATTATCTTTGCAAAAAAGAAACACGGATATGGAAATATACGAAGCAGACACTATTGAAAAATATAACCGTTATTTCGGTTTTGAGACGCGGCATCCGCTTGTCGGCATAGTACATTTTGACGACACAGTAGAACAGCCGACCCATTGCATGCACTTCGGCTTCTATTCGCTTTTCATTAAAAAGACCACGGGGTGTAAAATAAACTATGGAAAGACATCATACGACTTCGATGACGAAACTGTAGTCAGTTTCGCCCCGGGGCAGACGGTGGGGGTTCACCGTCTTGAGGACGGACCGGCGCCGGAAGCGATCGGACTGCTGTTTCATCCCGATTTTCTTCTGCGCACTCCTTTAGCTCAGAAAATCAAGCAATACACATTCTTTTCCTACGCCTCAAACGAAGCGTTGCATCTGTCTACAGAAGAACGCCTGATCCTACAGGACTACATGGACAAGATAGCCCGTGAGCTGCAACACCCCATCGACAAGTTTTCCAAGTCTCTTATAATATCCAACATAGAGGTAATGCTCAATTACTGTATGCGCTTCTACGAGCGTCAGTTTGTCACTCGTGAAGAACTTAATCATAACGCTCTCGGCAAATTCGAGCAGCTTATTGACGAATATCTTGACAACGGACGCGGAGCAACCGACGGAATCCCCACAGTAAAGTATTTCGCCAACAAGATATGCCTTTCATCCAACTATTTCGGTGATCTTGTAAAGCAGGAAACGGGCAAGACCGCACAAGAATACATACAGCTTAAAATGATCAACTACGCTAAAAACTCGTTGCTGAATCCGGCATTGAGTACCAAACAGATTGCCGAGCTACTTGGCTTCCAGCACTCGCAGCACTTCATCCGCTTCTTCAAAAAGCAGACAGGAAGCACTCCAAGAGAATACCGGCTACATCTGAATTAAAAATATCAGACACAATAATAAACAATCCAGACTAACTCCTCATAGACTGATAGTCCGAGCTTGCGAACCCAGTTGGCCACAGAATTGTAGCATGGGAGTTTTCCTAATGGATCACCAATAACCTCCTCAAATATCCCTATTATGGATATGACGGTTCGCAGTCCGCATCCAGTCCTCACATAGATTAGGACACAAAGCATAATCAGCTGAATAGAGAATCTATGTCCGTGAACAGGCTCGAAAGTAACTTGCGTTGCTCTTCGGTCACGGTTATCGTCGGCACGTCTTTTTTTTTGAGTTCTTTCTTCAAATCCGAGATTTTGGCTTTGTCAGCCTCTTTTTGAGATTTGAGTTTGCTCTTGAGTTCTGAGTTCTCCTTGCGAAGACGTTTCAACTCCTGTTCCGGGGTCTCCTTTGGGGTGTCTGAATCTGATTTTTTCATTGCTTTTTAGTTGATTATTAGACCATCAAGTTACTAAAAATCAATGAATTATCCAAATTTTCAATGTACTCTTTTGCGCTAAAATTCAATATTTTGAAGCACGTGTTTTATTAAATTTTCAGGTGTTTTGAATGACGTTTTTCGGAACATCAAACTGAACACCATATTTTGCAATCAAATTGGTCCTCGTTTTATTGTTTAATTCGTTCGTATATAGCTTGCAGGTGTTTTGATGATACACCTTGTTCAACTAACTCTATTACGAGTCGAATTTCAGGATTTTCTATGCCAGAAGAAGATGTAAGAATATATTTAACCTTTCGACACTCTTTAAGAAGAATTTCCATAGGTATAGAATTTTCTCCTGGGGTCTCCCCATACAAAATCCAACATTTCTTGAAGTATTCAACAATATTGCCGCAAGAAGTTAATAATTCATCATATACTTTATAGTTGGGAAATAACATTCTCAACTTTGCTATTCTAGGATGTGTCGAGTACTTTTCATAGTATCGTAATATATTTGCAGTCATTCTGCTTCTCATGCCAAATGTTTGTTTTCTACGTAGATACTCCTCCATTAAATCGACCTTTTCATCAAATGTCATTCCGGTGAACCTCGATGGTCTCTTTTGGGCAATAAGAGGATACTTTGCCATAAGTTCGGCAACTTCGGGAATGTACGAATAGTTTTCGTAATAATATTTGATTTTGGAATATAAAGCCCGATCTTCTGTCGGCCCAGGTATATTACCTCGCTGTTCTAGCTCATCCTGAAGATAACGAATTGACTCCTCTCTACTCATTGTTTGTCGACTTCTGGAAGTTTCAAATGGAAATTCTTCCATCAATCTTTTAACAATCGGGTGGAATGGATAATTTGTGTAATAATATTTGGCATTAGCATATAGGGGTCTGTCCTCCTTTTGAGATGGAACACGGCCATACTCTTTCAAGCGTTGTTCCAAAAGGACAAGCTTCTTTTCCATATTTTCTCGCGATGCCATCGGATATTAGAATAACTCGTTTTCGACTGCGCCTTGATTCTTTATCCAGAAATTGGGCATCGTGGTTTTAAACTCGGGATCAATGTAATGGCATTGTTCTTTGATTATACCACGACGGCGGATTGCTGGTTGGAGGCAGTAGGTATCGAACTCATCGAGGTCAACAGCTTGTGCACTTGTCCAATGTGGAAAGAGCAGCTTCATGTAACCCACAGCTATCTTTTTTACAGCTTTTGAGTCACGTGTGTCTGCATCTTTGTCTTTGCCGACAATTTGGTCAAACACAAGTCCATAGACACTCTGAGTGCGCATTGAGTGCAGTATCTCAGAGAAATATTCTACATTGAGAGTCCAGCCCTTGTAGATTATTCCTTCATTGATACGGGGAAGATGCCAGCCTTCGATGAAGCAGTGGAAACGGTCGAGGAGCGCAGATTCTCTGAACGATTGCGGTAATGAATCAAAGTACCGATAATTTAGTGGTCGCTTGTTGGAGTCAAGAGGAATATTGCCCATAAGCATCAGGCCACACTCCGATGAGAATTCGTTGTTATCAATCGTGGTTTTGCCAGACTCCAGATAGGACTTTAATGCGGCCTGAATTTCTGCTGGCTCTTGGAATATGATAGTTTGGATTTCATCAAATGCGGTGAAATCATGATTCTTCATAATACCATTCTGCTGACGAGCCTTGTCATAAAACAGCTTGGCGCGAGTTACTTTACCACCACTAACAAGCCATCCGTATTTCGATAGGTTGCCGAAAACGAAAGATTTACCTGTGCCTTTGGGTGCAAGCTCAACAGCATTTAACCGAGGCTCAACGAAAATCAGTAAGCGAGAAACAAATTCCAGCTTTTGGGTGAGCGATTCAAATCCATCGGCTTCATACTCCATAGAAGAGAGAATTACATCAATCCACTCCCTTGTTGTAAATGCTTGACGGGCATTTCTTAAATAATCAATATCAACTGATTTATATGGCTTGAATGGTTTATAATCAACCATTTCCACGTGGTTTTTCTTGCCATCATCATCCGGGAGAACGGAAAGCTTGATGATACCCCACTTCTCGCCATCAACCAACTCTCCAGGATGTTTTGTGTAAACATATTCCGGTATTACACCCTCGTTGGTTTTGATGCCGAGGTCTGGAATTCCAAATCGGCGCAATCCTTTAACAAGATCTATATAGATCATAAAACGGCAAAGTAACATTACTTCTTGTCCTGCGTCAAGACGATCTTTTACTTCCGTGCTCTCCTTTGGTATGACCATATCAAGGAATGATGTGAGCTTAAGACGGTCAACTGAGCCATCTGGATTTATATATCGTTTGAGTAGGAAATCTTTTACAAACGACGGCAAGTTCCGTCCGGCAAACAAAGAGTTGGTTGCCAGCGGATCTTTATATATGGCCATTGCAGCAAATTGCTCGCGAATCTTATTAGAGGTTACAGTATTCATGATAATCCAGATTTAGAAATCGAAGAGGTCATCTTCTTCCGCGCCAGTAGAGATCTTGATGATGAATTGTTTAGAGTAGTTGCCGATGTGAAGTGTAACTCTTGTAGCAGTATCTACTAGGTTCAGCTTCTCACTGACAAATATGTCGTCTGACTCACGCACAAGTGAGTATGTGGTAGAATTGTATTCGAGCACAGGCACATCTATCGAGTTGAGGCCTCTTATTTTAAGACGAGCCACTGGATTTGTGCCGTCAATCTCATTAGTCAGTATGTCAGCTGCATATACGTTAGCATTAGGCTGATTAGACACAATAATGATGGGCACCAGCACTTCTTCAGGAGTCACGCCTCCATGTGCACCATGACCTTTGGGCGTTTTTGATGTCAAAGAGTCTTCAGTTAGAGCGCAAATGGTTTTTCTATCATCGAGAATACAATATTTGTTGTCAGATACAGCCGCTCCAGAGGTGACGACAGCGGTACGACCTTCATGGTCGCTGACAACATCGGCTAGATTTAATCCCTGTCCATATTGTGCGAGATATGTGAGACCGTGGTCTGACACAAAAGCGATTTTCTTACCGTTGTATTGAGTCAGGATTTTATGAACGGCCTCCTCGACAATACGCATTTCATCAATTATATATTGAGGGAATTCTTTATGCTGGTGTGCGAAACTATCAAGGTCGCCAATTTTTTCGAGTTTACTCCCATCAACGACAAGCTCCACAAGCTTAACCTTATTTACAGATGTAGTTGTAGGAAGAATAGCGCGGCTTACATACACCTCATTAAGATAAATATTATCTACGTTATGCTTTTGTATAACATAGGAGATGAATGGAATCCAGTCAACGCCGAGTCCGTCAATCCAATAGAACTTATCAATGTCAAGGCGATTATGAAGAAGCGTCTTGACAGTTTTAAGATTATCTATCCAATGTTGAAACGTTGATTGATTAGCATTCTTCTGCGCGAGCAAAGGAGCGACGAGGCTTGCATTATTGGTAATTTTTGAACGGCGATATGCCTCAAAATATTCGGCAATCCATTGATTGGCGTTTTCCAATTGGATGCCCAGCGGTTGCATATAATGATACAAATCCGGATAAATCTTCTCTACATCTGAGAGTGAGATTTTTCCCTTGCCCAGTGCTTCTATAATCAGACGGCGGTCGCTGTCAGTAAAGGCTGTCATCAACCTAATCGCAGTGTATTTAGCCTCAGGTTCGCCACACATCATAGCTGAGAGCTTAGCGTATGTCTGCCGTTCTGCGGCATCAGTTATGCGAATGTCATGACGCATGGCTTCTTTGAGCGCGGAACGACGTTCTCTAATATTTTCATCGCTCATCTGAGTGTCGAAAATATGCGTAGCTATATTTGAGAACAGCTCTGATGTGTTTAGATTTATGCACTTACTAATTACCTCACAAATGTACCCACAGTTACCTGAAATTTTGCGGTAATACGTGGCCAGAAGCCAGCGGTCGAAATCGGTTTCACATTCAAACCATGTTTTAATGAAGTCCTTACTATCCTTGATGTTGAATGTGTCAAATCGCTCATTAATGAAAGTCTCGAAATCGAAATCGTCTAAATCAATGTTTTGGGCCAGTGTTTCCCACTGTGGCATTTCATCCTCATTAGGAGTAATGCCGCTAAAATCGAGTTTCAGACCTTTGGTAAGGAACTTGTATGCACTATCACATTCGGTATAAACAAATGCATTATCCGGTTGTGCGTTAAAGGCATTTGCAAAAATGGTCTTTGATGTGCATATAATATTCTTCTTTACATCCGAGCCTTTCTCCCAAAGTTTTAGCCACTCATAGAGATTACGAACTACTGAGTAATTCTTCTCCAGGCCGGATACGCCATAGGTTGTGCCATTGGTTAGGATAAGGTTGTACGTACCCGTTTCATTGGGCGATTTATATTCCCAGACAAAGGTCTGATGGTCGTCCATGTACGGACCCATCTTACCCTGCATACCAACGATAGGAATATATAACCGGAGGTGTGCAAGCTGAGCATCTTCCGGCGGCTGATAGCCACGTATGGTTTTTACAAGCGAATCAAATTCTCGTTTGCTGTAAAAACGTACCATTTCGGAAAATGGATATATCACAAAGTCGTTGGTTGGAAGAGCCTTGACATATTTCTTTATATTGTCAGATAGGTCTGTGAAGGTCGGGAATATATCAAGATAGTTTTTGTCTACAAGATAATCTATCGAGAACTTGTAGACGTCTGAAGGACGGTTGACGACAAATTCATTGAAGTCAGCAAAATTTTCAAACAGGATAAAGCGGATGGGATACCGATTGTGCATGGTAGCCTCGGCACCCTCCCATTCTTTGTCTACTTTCAGGTAGTCAAAGAGTTCGTCTAATGATTGAAAACTTTTATGCATTGCTGTTTTCTTCGTTTATGATTTGGTCAAGGATATATTCATATCCGAGATTTATCAGTTTGTCGAGGATGTCACGAAGCTTCTGCACATCATTGATACTGTCGATGTGCTGGCGCGCGCTTATTTTTTTGACCGGAACAATATCGGGATTGCCGATAATTTTCTTTGCTTCTTCAAGCTCCTTCTCGTACTGCTTGCGATGTTCTTCAAGTTTGCGACGAGCCTCTTCTTCACGGCGACGACGCTCTTCTTCTTCGCGCTCCCAACGCTCACGTTCTAGTCGCTCATTTTCGGCAATACGCCAGTCTTTGAGTTTGTCGCTGACCTCAGCCTCTGTCCAAAATCCGACTGTTGATTCGAGATGCTTTTTGATATAATTATACGCATCAGCGACTTCTTCCTTCTTCAGACCAACATTTGGTTGTGAAAGCATGAAGTTTTCAAAACCATTCTGGAACGAACCTTGCTTAGACAGGATGTCGGGGAAATCAGCTCGGTAGCGGTCAATGAGGTCAAGCGTTGCAGTGACGAGCTGAACATTCTTCTGATCTTTTTCTTCGCATATAGCGACGATGTTGTCAATAAGTTTCTTGACATCATCATTCATTGTGAGCTGCGGCAAAGAATTGATGAAATCGTCGGTCATGTATTTAAGTGACCACAGGGGATAACCCTTCTGCTCGATAAATACACCGGTAATGGCGAAACGTGCATCTTTCATACTCGTTACGTCATTATATCCGGGCATCTTATTCAGTTTGAACAGCTTGATCAGATTCTTACAGAGTTGTCCCTCCTGAGGAGTCTGGAACTTGAAGCTGAGTTTGTTGGTTGCCTTGCCCTTTTCCCAGAAGTTAAATAGGAGAACAACGTCATCGGCAAGATGATCGGCGGTGCGCGCCTTGCCGGTGTCCTTGTCGTAGATTTTGTCAATCCACGGACGCATGGCAAAGGCCACGGCAGCTGCCGAAGCATAGTTGGCCGAGAGACCGTAAGGTGGTTCGATCAACTCCTTAAATCGCTCAGTGAAGTCAAACGGCACCGATGTATTACCGTGGCTTATGAAATTCTTGATTGTGGAGTTTATGAAGTCAAAGATACCTTTGAACTGATGGTTAGCAGGTATGTCAGGCTTCCATTGCAGATTATCATCCAGAGCATCCTGAATGAAATGCTGCACCGGCTTCATGACTCCATTCACATCAAGCAAGTCAGTCTTGCTTGTGCCAAACAGGAATGTGCGGATAATCTCTTTCGACACTTGCGGTTTCCAGAATGTGGAAGCAGCCTTGGTGCGGAGTACTTCATGCGCATCCGGACCCTTGGGGAAGATTATGGGAGCAACGGTAGAATTGAGCGCTGAAGATAGATGTTTGATGGAGAACGGTATTGTCTTACCATTGACGAAAATGGTTACATTCCCACGCAGAGCGGTCTGCATCCATTCCTTGATCATATCGATGGCATGGTCGCGATGCACGTCTGCCTGGTCGTTGAAACCATGGTTACCAGCACTCTTGTAGCTTGCCATGTATTCGATGAAACGGTCGTAGGCCTTTTCGCCGAAGATTGAGTCAACAACAAGGAAGATAATATCCTTAAGGTCTTTATCTTCATTCACAGCTGCGTTTGCACAATCTTCAGCAAACTGGCGGAGGTGCGCTAACTCGGCTGCATCTCGCGAGTAAAGCAGAGCAAGGAAAAGATCGCTCGGACGGGCGTTCTTCTTAGCTGTCTTTATCTTGTTTTTAAGAATAGAGTCGTTGGTATCGTTGGAGAAGAACTCAAAGACATAGGGACGAATTACTTTCTGCACATATTTCTTGTCAAAGAAGTTGCGTGCAGTATCGCCAAACTTCAGAATTTGTGAAGTATAGCGATACTCAGTGTTGTAGAGTTCTTCCTTGATTTCTTCAAGCTCGTGCGACGGGAGCGAATTGAATTGCACGGAAAAGATTCCTCCGGGGGCTCTTTGCACAACGCCCTCGTCATTAAGCCAATCGAGTATGGTATCGATTTCTTCCTCATATCGCGAACCAATGAACAGATTGCGGATGTTGTCCACGGTGGGGGTCACACTCTCATCGGCAGCAACATTGTTGAAGGCATTGAGAAGCAATATACCTTTGAAAAGGGTTACATAAGCAGACCCAGCATGTTCTACTCGATGCTTGTAGGTGTTGTAACGTTCTGTCACAGCACCATAATTCACAACATCCTCCTGAAATACTTGATAAACGAAATCCCAAAGATAATCGGCGGTGATTGTGTCGCGGTTTTCAAAGTATTCTTCTGTGTCAAGGAACTCTCGGATTGAGGGGTTCTGACCAAGGAACTCAAAAACGCTTCGCGATGACGAGCCCACCACGGTTGCATAGTGAGTGGCAAGGTTGGCCGTTCCCGGATGGAGCGGAAAAAGCTTGAACAGGTCGTTGCGTGTTTCTTGAGGGTCGTTGGAGTTACGTGTATAGAGGTCGAGCAGATTGCCGTTCACATTGTAGAATAACTCATAGCGTTTCTGATGCAACGTTGGCTGAACCACTTCAAATTTGCGCGACATGATTTTGAAAGCCGACACCGACTCCATGTTGTATTTCATGCGGTGGTAGCGACCATCAGTCTGCTTCGTGGCTTCCGAACCGAGTTTATTGAAGGCCGAAGGGTGCGATATGAGGAAGAGGAAACTGTCGTTTTCCTCATTCATGAACTTCTGAGCTACAGTCTGAAGTTCTTTGAGCACGGGGATGCCCACCGCATCGTCCATCACGTCGGTAAACTCGTCCCAAAGAATGAGCAGGCCCTGGAATACGCCCTGTTTGCGCAATTCCTCTTGAACTTGAATGAGCCACTGGGCAAGTGTGTCTTGTTCAAGGAGCACATTCATTCGAGCCTCGCGGAGTGCGACCTTTGCCTTTTGCAATGTAGCGGCATCCTTTCCTGCAAGTTTTTGCAGGAGCATAGCACGATTGGCAACTATCGTGCCGAGAGCCACATTGCGGTTGATAAGGTCGTCCCATATCACAGGGCTGTCCTTGACGTGCGACATCAAAGAGTCGTAGTCAGTATCGACGGCCATCTCGATGTCGTGTTCATTCAGTGCTTCCACAACTGCAGTCTGAATGACCGGTGCAAGCTCTGATACGTGAGTGATGTTTTTAAGACTTTCAAGCTTAACACGAAGAAGTCGCTTGCTTTCACGCAGCGAATAGATTGACTCGCGTATCAGACGGAATTTATCATCCTTATACTCGTAGTCAACCCAGCGGCGAATATTCTCCACCGGGTCGCAGAGGAGATGGGTGATTACGGCCACAGCGTGACTCTTGCCAGTGCCGTACGTGCCGTTTATCCAGAACGACTTATGGAAGTCTATGTCATTGCCACGCACTGAGCGCAGTACGGTTTTGAGCACGTTGTTAAACTGCTCATTGGGAATGAACGACTGCCATTCATCGCCCTTTTCTTCTTCGATACTATATGCAGGTTTGCCGGCACGTATCTTTATTATATCCGCATATTTAGTTGCCATTCGATTACGGAAGATTGAAGTTATTCTTTGAGGTATCGGTTTATTATTACTTGTTTCAGATAGTCCCTGTTCTCTTGCACTTGAAGCAGTTCCCAAAGGTCATCGTCGAGCTTAGCATAAGCGAGGTTATCACGCAGATACTTCGCCGATGGAGTATGTGAATTTGTTTCGGGCCTTTCATCCGACTTCCATATTAACTCATAAAACGGTTCAGAGTCGAGATGAAAGTATGGATTTATCAAAGCTGTTTTGCAACTCTTGTCGAATTGATTAAGATTATCAAGATAAAGTCCATTAAGAATTTTGTCAGACAATAAAAATCTATTATCCTGCTTTACTTGAATTAAATCAATTATGGAAAGCAAGTAAATTGGCTTCGCATTTGAGAAATCTCCTCTAAAATTACCACGTGTAATTTTAGAGAATAATTCCGAGAAGATATTAACTTGCAAATCCATATTTATTCGGTTAAGATGCGCAGAGCTTTTACAGCGTCAAGGTCTTCTCTTAAAGTGATATGGTCCAAACCCATATTAAGTTCTGCAATAAGAACTCTGTTTTTATCGCTTGAAAGACTACGTAGTTTCTTGATTAAGTCTGCTTTGGGAAGAACAAATTCGTTAGCTACTCCATTTTCTTCATCAGGATTGTATAATTCAGACACTCTGAAGAAGGCAATTTCCTTTTCTTTACCATATCGGTATAAGGAGTAGGCAATAGCTTCCGGACTGAGGTCGGAAAAGCTTCGTCGAACTGCTTTATCCTTATCTGTTTCTTCATACTGCTCTAATTCAGAACCAACAGGAGATTCTCGTAGTGTGCGAAGAAGCTGATAAACAGCATTGTGAACGGTCTTATCTTTGTAGACCGGAAACTCTGTCTGAAGCATTTCTTCCAAAATTTTTGAAGAAAATGGCTGAGAAGTGCCAATCCTTGCCGTAAACCATTTTACAATAAATGAATTGTATGAAAGGTTTATCCAAATGATTTCCCAAACAAGGCTTGGATTGTCTTGGTATATGTCATAAAGTAGTTTGCCGACTTCTGTTAGCTGAAGTTTGTCGTCAATGATGTCGGCATCTTTAAGCCAATTTCGAAGCGACGGCACCTGATAGTTCTTGTTGAGGCCATGGTCGCTATCCCAGAAATCCTCGGGTGAAGCAAAGAATGCGTCTACCCATTCTTCTCGTAACCCGAAGTTCTTATATCGATCAATGCTTGATTGAGCGTTCATTTTGGAGTTTATTGTTTGATATAGAGAGTTTGCAACTATGCATCCTTTATCATGAAATGTCAAACATTTCTGACATCGGATACATTTTGATTGATCAATTTGTGGTGTTGGTAAAATAGACAAGGCTCCTGTGGGGCATTCAACCTCACAAGCTTCGCAATGAATGCAATATCCAGTTTTATATAATACACGACGCACAAGACCGATTAATACTGGGTCTTGACAGTCGTATAAATCAAAATGCAATTTATTTGCATTGATTTTAATTGTAAAAGGAAAAGTACTGCCTTTATAAACTAAGCTGCCGGAGTATCCATTTGCTTTTCTTGCATAAACAAACTTTCCAATTGGAATAAGCCATGTCAAAATATCACTCTTGAAATTTTCAATTACAGCAGAAAAGGTGGAGTTTTTTATTGAAAAGCGTATATCCGTTCTATCATTTAACAGGTTTCCGCTTGCACGACGTTTCCAATTTCCTTCTTTTATGAACACATCTACATCTTTAACTCCAGCTCTTTTCGTGTATTCTTCGAGTCGCTGTACAAAAGGTGCAATGTTTTCATGATATTTAACATTGGCAATATGTTCGTTCCATTCTGATGCAAATGGGCAAACGACGCAACCGACACGAGTAATTCCCTGTCTGTATGCGGGATTTATCGGAAGGCCATATTTCATAAGATAAATGAAAATTTCAGCCGTGTTCCATTTAAGAATAGGTCTTGCATTTATGGTCGTAGCGTGTTTTACACCTTTGCCTATTCGATCATAATTGCTTCTTCTAGTAGATTCTTCAGCGCGGACACCTTCAAACGCCAATACTTTGGCTTGTTTATTACCTTCCACTTTTAGAGAACGATAAAGTGGAGCAGTCTTCATTATTATACAACACCAGCGGTGAGTGTCGGAGGGAGTTCCGATTTTATCCCAGTAGTTGAGCACAGACTCGTGGTTGCGAGTTGTGGTAAACTTAAGAGCCGGGAAACGTTCTTTGTAGTAACGTTGCACTTGCTCGTAGAGGTCGAGCGACGGCGGAAGCTCGTAACCAGTATCGGAGTAGATGACCTCGAAGTCGGTTGGCGGTATGGCGCGAGTGCACAAGTCAAGGACCACCTGTGAGTCCTTGCCTCCGGAGAACGATGCTATGAAACGGTCGATGCGAGTGGAGAGCAACACTCGCTTGCCTTCTTCGTTAGCAACATCGAGCGGCATGATGTCGAAGCTATCGCAATCTTCACGTATCACGGCCATCTTGGTCTTGGTCTTCTTTTCGACTTTTGCAGCCATTGCTTCAAAGTCCATTTCCTGATTGGCGCGCACCGTGTCGTGGGCATGATTGACTTTAGAATATGTCACGAATGTGTCGCGGATAAACTCGATGGCTTCGCTTTCGAGCAAAAACATTTGGTCGGCGTTGCGTCGAAGCATCTCTGCAACATCTACTACCTCAAGTGCCATCGGTTCTACTCCAGAAGCAAAGACCAAAGTGGGCAAGTCGTATATGTTGGCTCCTTTTGCCTCAAAAAGCATGACTCCCTTATACCAATATTGTTTGTTGACCGCCCACATAATCGGAGCTTCGACACGGGGGTATGTCCAGCCGAATTTCTCAAATTCAAGAAGATCAAGTTCCTCGAAGAATACAGGACGTGGAGAAATTCCCAAGGTGTCTTTAGTCACCTTAGAATTAAGTAGGACTCCACCTGTCTCCTTATCCCATATTATCTTAAACACCAGGAAATCTCCTATTCTCGCGAATCATCGATCCCCTGATGAGACTCTTTTTTAGTTAAACAAAAAAGCGTAGGACCTGTACTGGTTACTCGTCCTACAACTAAAGGCCTTCGCATTGCCCGAGAAAGTCGAACGAGCAACACGCAGAGCCTACGCCGTACGATATATGATACGCCAAAGCAGAGCGCACTTAGCACTCCGCTAAGGGTAAAATAACCATACCCGAAGGCATCTACTGTTGCCTCATTCCCGACTTTCTCTAATGAAGTTGCGAAGTTCTTAGTTGTCAAGAACAAAGCGCCAATAAACGCTCTCATATAAAAATGACCTACCCAATGCCCGACATCTGGAAGATGCCGCACGGCGTAAGCCATGGCAAAGATAACGATTTTCTGCGACATATAAACTAAAGAGAGTGTTAAATCTAAATAAATAGCCACTATTTCAATTTTCATTGTATAAAATCTACAATTAATAGACTAATTATCCAATTGGGATAATATTCGATTCTTCCTCACCTAATGCTATTTATCAAATACGCAACCAATAATACTTGCTCAAGGCCTTCCAACGCGAGATAAATTGCCCTATTCCACTTAATGAAAGACCAAATTACACGGAATGAGATAAGGATTCTTCTTAAATCCTTTTATTTATAGAGCGTTACTTAAGTCCCGGGGTAAATGGCTAATTTTGCGGTATGGAAATCTACATTGAGACTGAGCGGCTAATTTTGCGTTCTTGGGAATATGAAGATTTGGAAATCTTTGCTGAAATCAACAGCAACCGTGATGTTATGAAATATTTCCCGGCAACGCTGGCTGTTGATGAATGTCATGAAACATATCGGCATGACTTATCATAGCACATTCATGCACCCGGCATTAGCCGATGGGTATTGGCTTAGAGCACCGGCTATATTTTTTCGATTTATAACCGGCGGCCAAGTGGCCTATTAATTTAAATTGGCCTGCCTCATGGTTCGGCCACTTAGAGCGCGTTCCATACCACTTTGCCATCATGCAACTTTATATCGAAGATTGCTCCATTCGGAGTGCGGTTGTTGAGTCGGAATTTCGCCGGTTTCCTCACTCTTGTCGTTTCTTTTTCCGTGCGAAGAATCCATGTCAGAATCTTGCGGTCGGGAGGTTTGCGGTCTTCATTGTGAGAGTCGGCTACCTTTACCGCTACTACTGTCGGCAATGAACTTGTGCCAACTCCTTCTCGGCAGCCTCCTGCAGATGTCGGGACTTGCGGAGCTCTGTTATTTCTCTAATTGTCTTAGTCGGTTATTTGTCTTGCTTTTTTGAATTTGGATGATTGGTAGGACTTGTCGGACCGGTCGGACCGGTCGGACTTGTCGGACTTGTCGGACTTGTCGGATTGGTCGGACTGGTCGGATTGGTCGGACTGGTCGGGGCTCCTTGGCTATTCCGGCTGCGGTAAGTGACTCTGGCGCGATACATCTGCTCTTTGATTCCTCCTTGTTCCAGAAATTGCTGCTGCTGGCGATCAATCAGGCGTTTGAGCAAGTAGGTGGCTTGATTTATAAGCGTTATGCAGAGATTGCTGTATTCTTCAGCATTTAGTCGATCGGCAAACTGTGTGGGCGATTGCATGAACGCATCGCTTTTAAGATACTCCCTCAGGCGATGAGTGCGGGGATGATTTTTGTCCCATTGCCGAAGACCATTCTGCCGGATGTAGTCTTCATAGTCAAGGAGGAGTTCTTCGAGAGAAGCTTTCGCCACATTGGTAAGCTTGATTTCTGTCTCTTTTGAGGTTCTTGAGGCCTCACTACCCTCGGCGATATTCTGTTTGCCGCTACGTGCTGCCTGCTCCATCTGGTCACGTGTGCGGCTGCCGTGACGTATGAATTTTTTTGCAAAAATCATAGTCAGGTCACAGATAATTTCTGAAAGTATAAAGGCTCTCAGTTTGCGATAACCGCCGGCAGATGGAAGGAATGTTGACATATTAAGTAGCTACTTAGCGATTCCGCAAATTTACAAAGAATTATTAAAATTGCAATAGATTATGCTGCAAAACATAATTTATTCTCTATGGCTTATTGAGTTGGGTAGCGGTCGGACCGGTCGGACCGGTCGGACCGGTCGGACTGGTCGGACTGGTCGGACTGGTCAGACTGGTCAGACAGGTCGGACCGGTCAGACCGGTCAGACTGGTCGGACTGGTCGGACTGGTCAGACTGGTCGGACTGGTCAGACAGGTCGGACTGATCAGACTGATCGGACTGCGCCTCAAAAGTCGCGGGAGGACTTTTGAGGCGCAGTTGCTTGTCAGAGGGATTGTGAGGTCGGATTATCTCACTGCGATTTTCTTTACGGTGCGGCCATTGGGTGTCGAGGCCGAGATGATGTAGATGCCTTGGGCCAGACCGATGGTGTCGACTGCGTCGCCGGCGGTGGCCACCTGCACTCCCTGTAGGTTCAGAATCCGGATCGCTTCGGCTCCGGGGCAGGATACGGTGCGGCCGTCGAAGGAGATATCGTTGATTACGATGGTATCCACACCTGTCTCTATGCTCACTTCGGTCACAGCCTCATCATCAATCTTCAGATAATAATCGCGCATGTCGCTGATTGTGAAGTCGGGCAACTGCTTGCCGTTATTCCAGTTGTTGAAGATGAGATTGTAGGTGCCCGAAGCTGCGTCAAGGCCGAATACCTGCCAGAGAGTACCGTTGATCAGCTGTTCGTCGATGGGTGCGGCACCGGGCCACACGCCGTAGATTTCACCGTCGCCCCAGGCATAAAGGCCGAGAGCATCCCACGATGTGCGGTTGTCGACGTATATGCGGTGAAGTGTCTCGGGCACTTCGGGTTCGATGGCTTCCACGGTGAAGTCGTCGATTGCAAGCGCCATTGCTCCCTGAGCGGCATCACCCGAGGTGACGGAGATGTTCCAGGCGAGATACAGGTCAAGTCCGGGGCCGAAATTCACGGGGAGAGTGGCATCTACAGCCACCGTCTCACCGGGTACTTCTGCATATCCGGCAGTTTCACTGTCGGGAGCGAAGTCGGTGCGGAACCCTTCACCGGCCGATGTCCAGTTGCGGCCGTCGAATGAGTAGTACATCTGCACCGTAAATCCGGCTGCGTTGTTACCCTTGCGGTATTTCTCTACATTATAGGTGATGTCGAGGCGGTCGAAGGCTTTCTTGCCATCATTGTAGAGATGGGTATAGAGATTGACTGCACGTGTGCCATTAGCCACTCCGGTGGTGATTCCTCCCGGGGCACGGTCGTCGGAACCGTCGGCACCGAAATTCCACACACCATTCTTGGCATTGGAGGGGAGAGATGTGCCACCGGCGTAGGTGGTTTTCTCCGATGCCAGGGCGTAGGTGCCTATGGCACGTGTGCCCACCGTCTGCTTGTCGATGCGCCATCCCTCAGGGAGAGTGGCCTCGGCCTCAGTGCCCATTGTGTTGAAATCCTCCGAGGCTACGGGGTTATCCTTGTTGATATTGATTGCGGGATAGGTGATAACGACCGTTTCGGCATCGGCCACCTTTATGCTTGCCGTTTTTTCAAACGGACCCGATTTGGCGGTCACGCTGAATATGCCTCGTGTGCCGTCGGATGTAAAGAGACCCTCGGGCGAGATTGTGCCACCTCCGCTGACGGCGAACGATACCGGTTCGGCATCCTCCACCTCAAGACCGAAGGCATCGAATACCTTGGCACTGAACGCCACCGTAGCTTTCTGATGGTCAATGGCATTCGTATGCCCGGCGAGAGCCTGCGATGCGTAGGCTCGCATATCGGCGGCTGTGCTCTCCTCCAGTCCGGCGGGAGTGTAGGTGATTTCTGCGGGGTCGGTGCCGTAGATGAGGCCAAATTCCATGCAGGCGGCCATATAGGTAGACTGCAGCGAGGGATGGCGGTCGTCAAGATACCAGTCGAGAGTGGCTTCGGCACCCTCGGTGCGGTAGACATTGTCATAGGCCGAAGCCACGGGACAGAGTATCACTCCCATTTCGGCGGCCACCGAGGCATAGTTGTCGAGGAAGATCTTATTGTAGGCCGAGAAGTTGTCCCAGTCGCCGCTATAGGCCCAGTTGACCGGGAGAATCACCACGGCATTGGGATTGGGGCAGTATTCACGGATATATTCCACCCATCGGTGCACATTGGTGCGGAACGCCTCCGGGCTTGTGCGCGGAAGCGAACTCTGCTCCTGCAGGATGATATGACTCCACGCTTCGGAACGAACCATCATCTTGGCGCCGGGAGTGCCGTCGGGGGCCAGACCGTCGCCCTCATCCCAATGGGTAGAGAGAGGCTTGCCCAGCAGAGTATGTTTGGTCCATACGGCATCGCGACCCATTGCGGCGGCAATGTCATTGAACACCTTATCCTGGTCGTTATAGTAAATCAGACTGTTATTGAGCGAGAGCACCTTGACTGAGGCCGGATTCTCCGGCACAAGTACAGTCGAGAGGGGGTTGAGAGCCAGTTCTACAGCTTCCGAGGCCACTTTGGTGAGCGTATAGTCGCCCGATTCGAGGCTGAATGTCACATCGTAGGTGGCGGGAGCGGTCATCACGGTGTAGGTATTCCCCTTTACGAGCGAGCCCGACAGGGAGAGCTGCGCGCTCTCTGCGGCCGCACCCCATGCGCCGCTCTTCCCCAGACGCTGGTAGATGAGCCACTGCGATGCACCGCTATCACCGGCGCGCAGACTTACACGACCCTTAAACAGATTGTCGGACTCATCGAGCTGCAGTGCGCCGGTGGGGTCCATATAATTCCACCCGTTGAAATCACCGATCATATAGACGGTGGTCAGGCCGCTGTCGTCATCATCGCTCTCAAGTAGCAGCGACGCCCCGCTGTCGGTTATCGACAGCACGATGCGCTTGCATGTGAATACATAGGCGCCACACGAAATATTATTATCGGTTGCAGCAGTAAGGGGATAGGGGGTATCGATCATCACATTGGTGCCGTTGGAGCCATAGTTGCAGCTTGAACTCCAGTTGGCATCGCTGATCTTGAAGGCTCCGCTGAGCACCTTGTCGTAGATCACGTAGGTGCCGTTACCCTCATCGGAGAACTCCCAGTCGGCCGATGCGCCCCACGAATTGACCTCGCCACGCACATATATGCCCGATGACTTGAACGGCGGACGCGAAGGATCCACCCAACCCGTATATGATTCCGGATCGGCAATCTCCTCAATACCGGAGGGGGAGGCACAGTAATAGCAGTCGGCACCGGGAGTGACAGTGACAGGGCCGAACTCATCAGACCCGGCACACACATACATACTGAACGTGTCGGTGCCCTCCAGAGGCCATGCGCGGTATGCCACACCATTGACGCTCTTCGACATCGTCGAGGCCATGCCGGGGCGCGGACCGTAAGCAGCATTATCGGGGGAATAAATGGTCAGGGCCGATGCCTTCACCGCATTCTCCACATATACATAATGCGTG
Source organism: Muribaculaceae bacterium (assembly GCA_029051525.1). GTDB lineage: Bacteria > Bacteroidota > Bacteroidia > Bacteroidales > Muribaculaceae > Lepagella. Next base: position 20,870 of record JAIDKG010000006.1, on the reverse strand, counting down.
TCGCCGGAGCTGAACGACGCAGTAATGTCGATATTATCGATAGCCAGACCCTGCGCCTTGTCGGGAGTCGAGCCGGAGCTTACCGATACGTTCCATGCCAGATAGATGTGGCCACCTGCAGCCACATCTACCATCAGCGTCTTAGGCTCAGACACCACTGTGGATATGGGCACGATTTCCGAGCCGAGAGTCTCGCCGTCGGGGGCGAAGTGAGTGAGGAAATCATCGCCGGCGCTGAGCCATGTCGAGCCGTCGTACGAATAATAGAGCTGCACATCGAATCCGGCAGTATTGGCACCGTTGCGATATTTCTCGATGTCATATCCCACGGATATACGGTCGATCGACCGGGAGTCGGCATTATGGATCGAGGTCATAAGCGACCAGCAGCGTGTGCCTCCGCTCACTGTGGTCGACAGGCCACCTATGGCACGGTCGGTCGGATCGGCCGAAGAGCCGAAATTCCATGTGCCATTCTTAGCATTCGAGGCCAAAGATACGCCACCGGCATACATCACTTCCGTCGAAGCGTCGGCCCACGCGCCCACCGTGCGCGGAGCGGTTAGATTACGATCTACCGCCCAGCCCTCCGGCAAGAGGAGCAGGGCTTCGGAAGCCTGTGAATCCCACATCGAGTTGAAGTCTTCCCTGACCGACGGAGCCGCCGACGATACCGGCAGCGAAGCCGGAGCCGCCGAAGCCGCAGCTGTCACCGCCATAGCGGCCACTCCCGCAGCAAGGGGTTTGTAGAATTTATTCATGATGATTTTTACGGTTATAATTGTCAGGCGCAAAGTTATTGCAAAAATCAGCCGCTGTCCACCTCTTGATATATAAATCTAAATGAAATTTCTCGCCAAATGCCTAATATACAACAAAATGATTATATCACTCTGACGTAATAATCTAACCATTTTCTAAATCATCGCCCCCCTATTCAACCCTCATTTAGAGCGCGTTCCTTAAAATTTCAGGGTCGTAGGGGCTGCTATTTTTGAGTGGATTTTGCGAGTCGACAGAGATAGAGCCCCGCTTGTAGAATCACATCACACTTCCGGACTATACTTTTTGTAACAACTTATGTGATATTCATTTCGCCATATGACAGATTTTTAGTAATTTTGGAGGCGAACTGCCTATACGGGGCGCATCGCGCCATAAGACCACAGCAATGCCATATATCTTTACAAAACATACTGTTATGAAACATGAAATCCTATTTTTGCTGACTCTCATCCTGAGCTTTGCGCCGATTCGGGCGAAGTCGGATGTTAAATTGCCCGATACTTACGCCTATACCCGAGGAGTGGAGGCTTATAATGATGATATGTATGCCGATGCGATAGAGTGGTTTAATAAAGAACTTTCCGAACATCCCGACAATGGCTTTGCCTATCTCTATGTAGCCATAATCCGATATGATAATCAGGAATATGGCAGGGCCTTGACAGCATTTGACAATGCTATCAAGCATCTGCCCAAGAAGGGGAAGAGTTGGCGGGCAAGCGCCCTTGCATCGCGTGGCGATGTATATGCGGCGCTGGGCGATACCGTGCAGGCTATCACCGACCTTACGCAGGCCATCCGTATCGAACCCGACAATCCCGTCCACTATCGATCCAGAGCCCAACTGAATTATGAGCTTCAGAATTATGACCTGTCGGATGCCGATTATCAGAAAATGATCGATATTGATCAGGGCGATGTGATGGGGCATATGGGTATCGGACGCAATCTCAAAGCCCGGGAGCGTTGGGAGGAGGCAATCTCCAAGTTTACCCACGCCATCCGACTCTATCCCAATTATTCCAACGCCTATTCCTTCAGAGCCGAGGCCTACCTCACTCTGCAGAAATGGCCCGAAGCTACCGATGATATCATAAAGGCTCTGGATATCGATGGCGATGACATGGCATTCTATCTGTTGCAGACCTTGCCGCATGAGGCCTACCCCATGCTTAAACAGAAGCTGAAAATTCAGATGACCAAGCAGCCCTCCAATCAATATTGGGTCTATTGCATTGCTGTGCTTACCGACGACAACGGCGACTATGCCGAGGCCATCTCCTATTATGAGAAGGCCAATAATCTGGATCCCCGCACGGTATTCTTAAAGAATATCTCTGTGTGCTATTACCAACTGAAGGATTACACCTCCGCATTGCTCTATGCCGATAGAGTGCTGGATATGAATCCGGAGGATTATGAGATGATGGATTTTAAAGCCGACATCTTACGCCGCATGGGTAGATTCGATGAGTGTCTGGCGCTGCGCGATATATATGTGGAGAAATTTCCCGAATATATCACCCCTTATCTCTCGCGAGCCACCGACCTGCTGAATGTGCGGCGTTTTGAGGCTGCTATTGAAGATTACAACACAGCTGTCATTCTCTCTCCGGCCCTCATTGAATTTCCGCATCTGCTCATGCGTCGCGGCGATGCCTACCGTTATCTCGGCAAGCAGGAGGAGGCCACCAAAGACTATGAACTGCTGCTGCAAGTAGAGAAAGATTCGGTGCTGACCTGCACATCATGCACTCCTTTCGCCTACTCCGCTCTTGGGAATGCAGAAAAGGCCGTAGAGACAATGCAATACATACTGGCCAACGACACCACCGAGATTACCGGCAATCTCTACAACATGGCCTGCATCTATGCCCGCCTCGACCGCCGGGATGAGGCATTGCACTATCTGAAAGAGGCTATTCAGAATGGATATGACAACGCGGTTCATATCCAGACCGACTATGACCTGGATTGCCTCCGCGAAATTCCCGAATTTCAGGATATCATCGACAGCATAGCCACCCTAAATCCTGAGCCGGAGCCGGAGCAGGCGGAGGCGGAATATCACACCGAGACGATAGAAGTGCCCTTCACCAAGGAGAGCGGAATCACTAAGGTGAAATGCACTATCAATGGGTTGCCGCTCCACTTCGTGTTTGACACCGGAGCCTCCGACGTCACCATATCGATGGTCGAGGCCAATTTTATGCTGAAGAATGATTACATCCAGCCCGGCGATATCGTAGGCGCAACCCGCTATATGGATGCCAACGGCAACGTCTCGGAAGGGACGGTCATCAACCTGCGTAATGTGAATTTCGGCGGCCTGGAGCTGGAGAATGTCCGTGCCTCGGTGGTGCGCAATCAGAAGGCTCCTCTCCTGCTGGGCCAGTCGGTGCTGGGGCGCCTGGGTAAGATTGAGATTGATAATCCCGGCATGAAGCTTGTGATCACACACAAACAGAGCAAATCAAAATCCGCCCAAGATTGACCGGCTAATAGCGACTACATCAAATAAGAGCGCGTCCTTAAGGAACGCGCTCTTATTTGTCCACTGAGAGAAGGCTTCTGTCTCAGCGGATACGCGACAGGATGGAGAGAATCGTGTCGCCGATTCCGATCGTATAGCCGTTGGAGTTCCAGACCACCCGGTTGAAGGTGTCGGCTATCACGAATACCGGACGCTCCACATTTTCGGGAAGATGGAGCGACTCGCGGATCTCTCCGCAGGTTACACCCCCGTTGTCGATACCCAACACTACATTGGCCGGGAGCGCAGGGAAAGCTTCGCGGCGGAAGCGCGAGGCAGATTCAGCACTGTCGAAAAGCAGGAGTATCTTCCGGCCCGAAGCCTCAAGCTGCGATGCTACGGCCGAAAGGTCGTTGAGCGCATGGGTGGAGGGTTCATGGTTGGGTGAGATTACACCGAGTATGTAGTATCCGCGTCCGGTAGTGGAGAGGATGCTCCGGTCGGTATCCGAATCGAGGTCGTGATATATATTCTCTGCATTGAGCGATCCGATCACCGACACCTCACTGTCGTCGGCACGCATCACCAGACTCCTCGCGGCATTCTGGCCGGCCTTGAGGGTGAAGAGTTCGGTGTGGGCAAGCACTCCCCCGTTGGCGAGCCGCTGACCGGAGGTGATGATATATTGACCCGGTTCCAGCTCCACCGGCGATGCGAAAATCTGCGAGAGAGACCCATCCTCGTCAAATTCAAGCTGGCGGGGCATCCCCCCCTCTATCTTTGAGAGGGAGAATTGAGAATAATACTTCGGGTCTACGATATGTCCCTGCTCGGCGAAGTCGAGGGTCAGCGTGGCCTTACCGGCTATGGCCGACTCGCGACGGCCGCTGTCGGCATCACGGAAACTGACAGTCTGCCATACTCCGTCGGGTTTGAGATATTGTGTGGCTCCGGTCACAGGGTCGATGCGGGCCGGCATACCGAGCGAACGGGCTGCCGCCACAAAGAAGATGTCGCGCGACAGCGGTTCGGCCCGTCTTTCACGCAGCACCGATTCCGGACTCATCCGCAACGTTCTGGATTCCTCGGCCGGAACAAGGGTAATATTTGCATCCACCCACTCCACGAGTTTCTCCGGGTCCTTACCGGGCACTTCAGCCTGCATAGCCGGGCGAAGCACCGAGCGCCAGGGGGTAAGAAACTCATTTTCAATGCGCGGCGAGAGTATGTAGCGGTTATATATTTCCGAATCCCAGTCTGAATGGTTATCGAGTCGGGGAGTGTTGGCCACATGGTCGGTTATCACCTCGGGAGCTATGTCGCGGCGGTCTTTCTCACTGACATTCATCAGCAGCGCAAGCGCCGTGTAGCGGTCGAAGCCCTCGAAACCCTCCAGAGCCTTTACGATATTGGCATGATTGCCGCGCGACTCCACCAGCACTCCGGCGAGCCGAGCCGGGTCGAGGCCAAGCCGCTCAGCAATCCGGCGCCCCTCATCGGGAGCGACAAATGTGGCCATATAGGCATTGCGTATGGAATCCTCCCTCTGCATCCGCTGCGTATTGAGAGCCCTCTGCTCAGCCGACACAGCCGGGACCGACCCTCCGGAGGCCGGAGGCACCAGATCAAAGTCAAACACACCCTCAGAAGAGCCATCCTTGTCGAGCACCACGATTATCGCATCGCCACCCGGCCTACCTTTGGTGAAGCCGAATCGTGAGCCATCGGTGGCCCACACCAGCATATCACCCAATCCGGCAGTGAGCGACGCCCTGCCTGCGGCATCGGCCATCTTGGTGACAGCCGGATAATAGTCGGTATAATTATATATGCAGAAGTTCACCTTCGCTCCGGCAGCGGGTGTGCCGTCGGGGTAGATGGCCGTGACAGCAAGATCGGCCGTAGGGGCATAATTCGAGGTCACATTGATCCTGGTGGTGAGGGGCTCACGGAAAAGCACCTCTTCAGGGCCGTCATATTGTCCGGGCACATTTGTGCTCATCAGCAGCCCGCGCGATGCAGGGTCATTAAACCATGCCAGATCAAGCACCGGCTCAGGCTCGCATGCTCCGAGGAAATACCACTTACCATCGGCCCAGGCCTCGACCCAGGCATGATTGTCGTCGGTATGTGCCCAGCGCGGTGTGTAGATCTGGCGTGCCGGAATACCCACCGACCGCAGAGCCGCCACCGTAAATGTAGACTCCTCGCCACAGCGTCCGATGGCCTGACTCACCGACGATAGCGGCGACGAGGTGCGCCCGTCCGACGGACGATAAGTCACCTTCTCATGACACCAATGGTTGACCTCCAGTATAGCCTCCGACATCGACAGACCTCCCACCCTCTCCTTGAGTTCCTCATAGAAAATGGGGCGCGACATATCGAGATTCTCATTATTGACACGCACCGGAAGCACAAAATGCAGCCATTCCCGGTCGGGCACGGTGGCCCCCCAAGGCATCTCCTCACGTGCCTTCAGCGAGGCATCGACATTGGCGCGGTAGAACTCTTCCGAATAGTCGGCGCGGTCGGCAAGCGGCATAGAGGAATAGAGGAAATCGAGAGCCTCCTGCGGAGTCACAGCCAGAGCGGCCGGTGCGAAGAGAAGGGATATGGCGAATATGGGTAATCTCATAGTTATATTCTTTAATTAAGACGAGGATTAAGAGTGCGTTCCTGAAAATTGCGACCCCTACGACCCCGAAATTTTAAGGAACGCGCTCTAATGACTCTTAGCTATTTCCAGCAGAGCTGCCACAATATCGGGCGATGTGGCGAGCGGAGCATACTCATCGGCTCCCGGCACACCCATCGGCACCTCCTCCCTGCGGAACCGCATCGCGCTCGGGCGCGGAGAGCGGGCAGTGGAATGAATCGCCCCCACTCCGGTGGCATCGATGATGGCGGCGGCATTGGCGGGGCTTACACCCGAACCGGCCATGACCGTAATCCTTCCGGCGGCATGGTCCACAATCCGTTTCAGTTCAGCCACACCCCTCTCGGCCGATGCAGCCATCCCGGAGGTGAGCAGACAGTCGCAACCGAGCGCCACCACATCCTCCAGACTCTTCAGCGGGTCGCGCGCGAGGTCAAAGGCCCGGTGAAACGTCACCTCCACATATCTTGCGGCATTCTCTCGGGCGGCGGCAATCAGCCGGCCACATGCAGCCATGTCAACCTCCCCGTCGGGGGTGAGAGCACCGATCACTATTCCGGTGGCACCGGAGGCCACAGCCACCCGTATATCATACTCCATAATCCGCAACTCATCCTCCGAATAGAGGAAATCTCCGCTGCGCGGGCGTATAAGCACATTCACCCTTCCTATTCCGGAACCGACCGCCGCGCGTATCAGCGCGGCCGACGGAGTCAATCCACCCTCGGCCAGACCGGAACACAGCTCAATGCGCGAAGCTCCACCTTCGAGCGCGGCCGACACACTGCTCATGTCGCCGCAACAAATCTCAAGATCAACCATAACCCCGGGTCTTATTTCATCTCACATTCAATAATCAGATCATCCACATCACCCACGTCAGGCAGATGCACCACATGATGTGCTCCGGCTTTGGATACCTTCACCCCCCTACCGGTGGCAAATTCCTTGGCCCTCCTTATTTCCACCCCTTCGGGGAGTAATATCGCACCGGTCTCGGGGGTCATCACGTGCAGAAACAGCCTGTCACCTTTCCGTGTAGAGGTGCCCCACGACTGCGCCGGGAAGGGTCCGGCCTGGGTAGCATAGATTGTCTCGCCATTCTCACGCAGCCAACCGCCAATCTCCTTCAGGCGCGACAGAGCCGTGGCAGGAAGCGAACCATCGGGTTGCGGACCGATGTTGAGCAACAGATTAGCCCCCATTCCGGCAGCCCGCACCAGATAGCGGATCAGCGTGCGGCTATCCTTATAATTCTGGTCTTCAAGGCGGTATCCCCATATACCATTCATCGTATTGCACGTCTCCAGCGGCAGCCTGCTTATATCCTGACCGGAGAGTCCGGCAGTGTTCTCACCCGGCAGGTCACGCTCGAAGATCTGTATGTCTTCACCCTCAAAGGGTGCCTGATGATGATTGTTGGCCACCATACAGGAGGGTTGCAGATGGTGAATCATCTCATACTGCTCCGGCAGATGCCAGTCGAAGGGGACGGCATCCTCATCATGGTCCCACCATCCGTCGAACCATATGGCGCGTATAGGTCCGTAGCCGGTGAGAAGTTCCTTGAGCTGACGGTTCATAAACCCGTAGTATGAATCCCAATCGGCACGTGAGGCATCGCGACCGGTAGTATGTCCGGTGCGCCCCTGCGGATAATCCTCGCGCACCCAGTCGAGATGCGAATAGTATAGATGAAGCGCAATCCCCTGACGCTCGCATTCCTCGGAAAGTTCCTTGAGGATGTCGCGGCCGAAGGGGGTGCCGTCGACAATATTATAATCATTCTCGGCTGTATGCCACATCGAGAATCCATCGTGATGACGGGTGGTGATACACACATATTTAGCACCCGCATCCTTAATGGCTCCCACCCACTCGGCCGCATCAAACTGAGCAGGATAGAAAGCCTTGGCAGCCTTCATATATTCATCGGCTTTCGGGCCATAGTTGAGATACCATTCCCCCTGGCCGAACACACTGTATATGCCCCAGTGGAGGAAGATGCCGAAACGGTCGGCGGCAAACTGTTCTCTCGATTCAAGCACCTCGGCCGAGGGAACATATGCATCGGCCATTGCAGGGATGCCCGACAGTGCCAGACCCGCCGCAGCTATCAGATTGCGCATTATCGTCTTATTCATGGTGTCAAGGTGTATATGTTTATGTATAAGCTGTTACTGTTTCTAAGAGCTACTTTGGAGTGATTGTCAACTCACATTTTTTCAGTGCATATAGGGCAATGAGGCGGCACCAAGTATCGCGGCCTCGGCATCATCCAGCGCCGAGCAGAGGAAACGCACCCTGTCGCGATAGAGATGCAGCGAATTGGCCACAAATGCCTCCCTCATCGGCTTCAGGAGCAACTCCCCTGCCCGGGCAATTCCCCCGAAGAGAATAATTGCCTCCGGATCGGAGAAAGCGGCAAATTCCGCCGCAGCCTTACCGAGACATTCACCGGTGAAGGCATACACCTCCTGAGCCAGAGGGTCGCCACTGCGGGCAGCCTGCTCTATGGCAAGAGGCGAACGTTCGGATTCCGGGATGTCACGCAGAGCCGACTCCCGGTCGCTCTCCTCAAGCAGACGGCGGGCAGTCTCCCGTATCCCCTTGGCGGCTGCCACAGTCTGAAGGCAGCCCCGACGGCCGCAGCCGCAGAGTCGGTCGGAAGCGAATGGGAATGTGACATGACCTAATTCACCGGCGAAACCACGTGCTCCTGACAGCAGATGACCGTCGCACACGATACCGCTTCCTACCCCGGTGCCGAGGGTCAGCACAATAAAATTCCTCATCCCCACGGCCGCCCCATAGGTCATCTCCCCAATCGCCGTGGCATTCGCATCATTGGCTATCACGGTGGGAATGCCGAGCCTCGACTCTATCATCGAGGCCAACGGTATAGGGGAAGGCCAGGGCAGGTCGGTGGCCGCCTCCACACATCCCGTCACCGAATTGGCACAAGGCGCACCGATCCCCACACCCTCAATCTCACCCTCGAATGCACTGTCGGCAATCATACAGGATATTTTACGCGACAGGGTGTCGGCCCATACCTCGGCCGATGCCGTGGCCGTAGGAAATGAATCCTTCGCCAAAATATGACCCACGGAATCTACAATGGCAAAGGCCGTGTTGGTGCCACCCATATCGACACCTACCGTATATGGAGGATAAAGCTGTTGTTTAGTCATTGCATATCAATTACAGTCGGGTCACGGTTTCCGACAGCGGCTTACGTGAGAAATGGTTGGGCAGCGGGGTGCCATCCTCGGCGGCATGACCGAGGTCGAGGAGCATCAGAATCTCCTCATTGGCCGGCAGAGAGAGCAACTGATGCAGCCTGTCGGGGTCAAAGCAGTTGACCCAGCAGGAATCCACACCCTCATCGGCAGCCGCAAGCATGAGATGGGTGGCCACAATCGTGGCATCCTCCACCCCCGACTGACGCTTACCGCCGGGATAAGTATAGACATTCTCCTTGTCGAAAGCCACAATGAGCACCACCGGAGCGCCATAGCGGCACGGAGTCACCGAATCGATCACCTCCAGCGTCTGCTGACGCGAAGCCACATAGATATGCTGCTCCTGAAGATTCTTGGCTGTCGGAGCCAGCCGCCCCGCCTCCAGAATCCGCATCAAAGCCTCCTCCGCCACCGGGCGCGAGGAATATTTCTTGCAGGAATACCTGCCTTTCACTACATCTTTGAAATCCATAAGTGTCTGAATAATTCTCGGAAACAAGAGATAGCTTAGAACGCGCTCTTATTTCCAAGAGGTAGATAAATTTCGGCCACTGATGTGTCCGACATGCAAAGATAATGGAAATATCTGACATTTTCCTGTAAGCGGTTTTCAGAAATTCGCACGGCTAATGTAATGCAAGAATCCGAAGGTTTTATACGTTAGGTTATGTAGACTTAATTCTATGGGTAAAAATATTAATGCTGTCGGCGACGGCAAGCCGGAGAGCCACGAAATCGCGCGCTCTAAAGGATGGCTTGCGCTCTCGCCTGTGATTCTGTTTCTGTTGCTTTATGTGGCAGTGTCGGTTATACTTGATGATTTCTATAAGATGCCGATTGCCGTGGCCCTCCTCGTGGCCTCGGCATGGAGTGTGCTGCTGTTGCGCCGCCGACCGCTGCTGAAACGCATCGAAGTCTTTTCGCGTGCCGCCGGACACTCGAATATCCTCTACATGATATGGGTCTTCATACTGGCCGGGGCATTCTCGGCCATGGCCGGCGACATCGGATCGGTCGATGCCACAGTGGCTCTGGCCCTGCGGGCATTCCCCCCTCAATTCGTGGTGCCGATGCTCTTCTTCGCCGCGTGTTTCATCTCCCTCTCGATCGGCACATCGGTAGGCACCGTTGTGGCACTCACCCCGCTGGCCACCCAGATAGCCGGAGCAGCCGGCGAGTCGGTACCATTCTATGTGGCGGTGGTGCTCGGGGGTGCCTTCTTCGGCGATAACCTCTCATTCATTTCCGACACCACTATTGCCGCCACCCGTTCGCAGGGTTGCGACATGTCGGATAAATTCAAGGCAAATCTATGGATAGCCCTCCCGGCGGCTCTGCTCACGATGGGCATATATATCATCCACAGCCTTGATGCCACACCGGTGTCGCTCCCTCCCGCCTCCGACCCGCTGCTGATACTCCCCTATATCGTAGTGCTCGCGACAGCCATTCTCGGAATCAACGTGACAGTGGTGCTCTCGCTCGGAATAGCATCGGCCATTATTCTTGGTCTGACAAAAGGGATGGCCGCCACCGACCTCGCCACCTCAGCCGGAGCCGGCATCGATGGAATGGGGAATCTGATCATCATCACCCTTCTTGCCGCCGGAATGCTTGGAATGATAAAGGAACTCGGGGGGATCCGCTTCCTCCTGCAGGGACTCACACGCCATGTCAGCGGGCGCCGCGGCGGACAGACCGTCATAGCACTTCTTACCGCCGTGGTGAATCTCTGCACCGCCAACAACACTGTGGCCATAATCACCGTGGGGAGCATCTCGCGCGACATCTCGCAGCGCTATGGCATCGACCCGCGCAAGACGGCCTCGCTGCTCGACTCCACCTCCTGCATAGTGCAATGCCTGATTCCCTATGGAGCACAGACCCTTTTGGCCACCTCCCTGGCCGGAATCTCTCCGGCCGCCCCCTTCCCCTACCTCTACTACCCCTTCGCACTGGCCCTCATGGTGATCCTCTCCATCATCTTCCTCTTCCCCCGCCGGCTGAACTGAGACCAGCCCGTTAACATAGTTTCACTAAACCCGTTAACATTCGGACTATCAGAGCGCTAATAGACGTAAATCTCAGTCAAATAAAGCTAAATATTTAGTCTGAATTATGATTATGCCGGCGAAATTGCTTAATTTTGCATCCGAAAGATGCGACCGGACGCTTTGACATCTGCGCCGGTCGCATTTTTACGGGCCACTCGGCCGCATAGGCGCGTGCGAGTTGTGATTTTTCTGAACCACCTATGGCATCGACCCCCTGACCCGGAAGTTACTAATTCATAATCTTACAGTTTTTTCAATGCCAGCAATTTCCGAAAAGCGCGCGAGCATGTTTCACGGCATCCTTCTGATCGGCCTCTTCACCTGCGCGTCATTTTACATCAGCGACATTCAGTTTTTCAAGAATCTCTCCTTCAGCCCGATGATCATCGGTATCATTCTGGGTATGCTCTATGCCAATTCACTGCGCAACCATCTTCCGGCCACCTGGGTGCCCGGCATACAGTTCTGCTCCAAGAAGCTGCTTCGCCTCGGCATCATCCTCTACGGCTTCCGCCTCACATTTCAGGATGTGATGACCGTAGGTTTAGCCGGCATCGCAGTAGATGCTATTATCGTGACAGTCACCATCTTGGGAGGTGTATGGATAGGCCGACTCCTTAAGATGGACCAGGAGACAGCACTTCTCACCTCAGTAGGCAGCGGCATCTGCGGCGCAGCCGCAGTGCTCGGCGCGGAATCCACCATCCGCACCAAACCCTACAAGACCGCCGTGGCCGTGGCCACAGTAGTGATCTTCGGCACCATCTCCATGTTCCTCTACCCGGTGGCCTACCGCTCAGGCTGGCTCGACCTCACCCCCGAGCAGATGGGCATCTTCACAGGCTCCACACTCCATGAGGTGGCCCACGCCGTAGGCGCAGGCAATGCCATGGGTGAAGCCATCTCCAACACCTCGATTATCGTAAAGATGATCCGTGTGATGATGCTTGTGCCGGTGCTTCTCGTGCTCGGTGTATGGGCAGCCCGCCGCACAAAGGCTTCGGGCGAAGCCTCAGCCGAGAAGGGCAAAGTGGCAATCCCCTGGTTTGCCGTAGGCTTCCTCGCAGTGATCGGCTTCAACTCATTCAATCTGCTCCCGCAGGTATTTGTAGACGCCATCAACTACGTTGACACCTTCCTCCTCACCATGGCCATGGTAGCGCTCGGCGCCGAGACCAGCATCGACAAATTCAAGAAAGCCGGACCCAAACCCTTCATCCTGGCCTTCGTGCTCGACATATGGTTGATACTCGGCGGCTACATCCTCGCCAAGCACCTCGCCCCTCTCATGCTCTGATACCAATCTCCCTACCATCGCAACTGCGCCATGCCCACCCTTCGGGGTCGGCATGGCGCACTCATTTCATATCCCTCAGCCGGAGGGATGCCTCAGCCGCGGCCTGCCGAGGCAACCATGCGCACCCATACGTACGGTCGCGGCCGATTCGGGCCCCGACAGCAAGAAACCACGCAAAGGCGCAAAGGCGCAGAGGCCTGCCGGCGCGTAAGCCGTGCGCGGAGCTCTTTGCGCCTTTGCGGCTTTGCGTGGCCCCCCCGCGCCCCGACAGCAAGAAACCACGCAGAGACGCAAAGGCGCAGAGGCCTGCCGGCGCGTAAGCCGTGCACGGAGCTCTTTGCGCCTTTGCGGCTTTGCGTGGGATTCACCGCGCCGCCTGCCCGATCCAGTTCTGGTGGGTCTCCGACCCACCAGCATACCGACTCCCAAAGCGCAGCCTAAGTCGCGGAGCGACTGCACTATCCATTCCGTCGGTGTAAGGTCGCTGAGCTCTATGACCGCTGATGAAGTTTAGTCATGGCTTACGACCTACGAGTACTGTTATATCGTTCCTCGTATTCCACAATAATTCGCTCAATATCTTTCTTAAGTTCAGGAATATGGCGAACTACCAAACTCCATAAAAATTCAGGTTGCACATTGTCGTAAGCATGTATAATTCGATTGCGAGTGTCAATAATAGCTCTTGCATTAGGAATCTCCACAGAAGGGTCAGCCTTCCTAATCCGATTTATGGCTTCTCCCATAATCTCGGTCTTTCGTTCCACAACACATTTTCGCATTATATCCTTCTCAAACAAATCATATCTGTTCGGGAAGTCCACAAAGCAACTCTCCATATCGTTGATGGCATCCAACACATCTTGAAGATATGTCAAGACTTCTTCAATTGCCATAAATCATCTGTTTTGTACGGTTGACATTGGCAATAAAATATTTGTTGCGCAAGCCACCTTCCTCTATCAAATCGACTTTCCTGCCGAAAAGCCGTTCTAATGCGTCACGAAAATCGAAATAATTTGTAACGTAATCCCACTTCTCATGGTCTGTCGTATCGAAGTCTACAAGTAAATCCACATCACTTTGGTCGTTGAATCTATCTGTCAGGATAGAGCCAAAAACCGCCAAAGTCTTGACCTTGTGCTTCCGACAGAGGTCGATGATTCGTTGCAAGTTTAGTTCAATCAACTTCATAGACTGGTGTGTTATAAATACAAATTTAGCGATTCTTTCTGATATACAAACACCCCAATCCGGAAATTCGTTGTAAATTCGATAGCATATACTCGGTCGCGGCCTGCCGCGACCGAGGCATCGGCCGATTCGCGCCCCGACAGTAAGGGAACCACGCAAAGGCGCAGAGGCCATCCCATTCCGTCGTGAGGCGCCTCGAAAATATGGCAGAATCTTGAAAAATAGAAAATTTTAAACAACTTCATTTGTAAAGATGGATTCGATTTGCTAAATTTGCAATGCAATCCGGAGCGTGCGCCGCAATGGTGCCTCCGGCGGGATGAGTACACAATCATGGCAATTCGGCCGGGTATTCTTCAAGCGGAAGAGCGAGGACTGAAAATTGTGGAACGGCTCCTTGTCCCTTCTTCCGGCTCCGCAAGTGAGCCGGAAAGATAAACCGAAATATTTTTGCCTCCCGTTGCAAAAGATTAATGACACCTCTTTTCCACACCTCTGTGGGAAGGAGTCAATAATCTTTATGCAACGAAATGAATCCTGTAATCACTCTTTACGAATTTTTCGACCACACAACGCGTCGACATGCCGGGAATCCGGCATGTCGGCGCGTTGTGTCTACTAAATTCATACACCTGATTTAGTATATATACTCTGGAGCAGAAGTTGCATCCGCCGGACAATTAGACCGGCTTGCAACATACACAACCGATTATGATAACCTAATCTGATACGTAACAATGGCAAAGAAATCTGAAATCATCGGTGAATACATCGTCACCATCCACGACAACGGTTCGGTCGAAGTAAGCCGCATATATAAGTCGACCAAAAAAGCTCTGATAGAAATCTGGACCGAGGCCGGCCTACCCATGCCGGAGAAGGAATGGAATACTCAGGAGTGGGGACGCCGCGTGCTCAAGGAGCTGTGTGGCGGTGAGACGGTAGGCACGGTGGGAGAATATACCATCGAGCGTGAGGAGAACAACCGCATCAACGTGATCCGCAAGTATGGCAACACCAAGGCGGGTCTGCGCGAAGTAGCCAAAGAACTGAATTTCCTACCCGACCCCAATGAGCAGGGTTGGAACACCCAGCGATACGGTGCTGTACTCGTGGAGTTTGCCCATAGCGGCAAGATGCCTCCCCTCAAGGAGACGCCGACAGAACCGGCCGCCGACAACGACCTCCCCGCCTCGGCCCCGAAAATGAAAGAGGTGACAATCAGCCTCTATGGAGAGGGCACACGACTTGACGTATTCGATTCGGAAGAGGATCTGATGGAGTGCCACAATGCAATGCGAGACTCCGAATACTTCAGAATCGCCGTCCTCGATGGAGAGGAGGAAACAGAGTATTCCTGTGATGATCTGGGCAGCATGATCTATGGATATGAGTGGCCGGAAGAGATCTATGACGAGGCGGAGGCTAAATTTCTGGATCCGGCCTACGAGCAGTTTGCCGACAAGACCCCCTCAGATGTCTTCGACTACTGCAGTTGCGACCTGGAAGAGGCCGAGGATATGGAGATTGGCCGGATAGAGTGGATTCAGACCAAGATTCAGGCATCGGTGACTATCGAAATCGCTGAGAATGAGAAGTTCGATCCCAAGAAATTCCATTTCCTTTACAATGAGTTTGTGGTGCCCGACGCCGAGATAGAGGTCAACACGGGAGTGGTCTACGACGGCCGACAGTATGACATCGAGCTCGACATTGACTCCGAACGCGAGATATCCTCCGAAACCATATGGGAGGCATAACTATCATACAACAACAATAAAATAACGCGACATGGCAAAAAAGAAAATTAAATTTGATGCCACCAAGGCAAGAGTGGCAACATATGATTTGGAGGGGAATCTGCTCTCTGAAATCAACGGCGAACTAAAAGAGGATTTCTATAGCGGCATAGAGAAGATGTGCCGCCTCTCCGACGACTACTGTGCCTTCTATAAGGGGAAAAAGATGGGTATCGTCGATTCTCGCGGTGAGATGATAGCCCCCGCCGAGTTTGAAAGCATAAAGGCAGATGGCGATATATTCCAGATCTCCAGAAAAAATAAAACTACCAAAGAGTCTGAATCCGGCTACATCAACCGTCAGGGCGACCTCCTGTTTGACCCGTCGGAGTACACTCCGAACTGCCTTAATGCGTCCGATGGCCGCATTGTGGTCGAAAGTGTCGATGCCGGCAAAGAGGGTGCCTTCGACGTTGAAGGCAATCTCGTGATTGAACCGAAATTCCTCCGCTTAGAGGGATTTTACCACAATCTCTCTGTGGCTTGCGAAGAAAAAGGGAAAGTCGGACTGCTGGGCCTCGATGGCAATTGGGCATTAGCTCCGGAATATTCTGAGATCGCCGGATTCATGCGCGGAATCGACGAGCTCCAAGACTACTCCGTGGCAGCCAAGGATGGGAAATATTTCCTCATCGACAAGGACTGCAACATAGTGGCCGGTCCGGTGGATCAGCCTATCACCCAATACTGCGACCATGACGGTATGTATCTGGCAGTAGGCGATAACGATAAAATCGGGGTCGTGGCTCCCAATGGAGAGATTGTGCTTCCGATGGAGTATGAAGAGGTATGGTTCCTCAACGGAGAGTATATCTGCTTCATGAAAGACTACAATATGGGCATAACCGCCATGGCCGACCTGAAAGGCAACGTGCTGCTCTCCGGCAAGAGTAGCATTAAAATGGAGCACGGTTTAATCATCGTCAACCGCAATGAAGTCTTGAAGCCTGACTGCACTCCCGTATGCAAGGCTAAAACAATCAAGGTGTTTGAGCATGTAATCTTCGTCTCCGACGACAACAAGCTCTGGGGCGTTGTAGACCACGACGGCAATGTAATCCTCGACAAGGAGTGGGAACATACCCACACGTTCCTGAATGAACTGGATTTCAACGACGGACTAATCAACCTGAAACGCCACGGCCAAACCGCCTATATGGATGAGAACGGCCACATCGCATTCAGCATCGACGGCTCAGCTACAAAGTTTAACGACGGCTACGCCATATCAGGTCCCCAAGGAGACTACGGAGTGATTGATCTAACCGGCAAAACAATTGCCGAGCACCTTCCCCATGCGTTCAATCTCGGCCAAGGCTACATCCTGATCAATAACGCCGAAGAGGATGCTCCCGCCATACTGAATGCCTCCACAGGTGAGCGAATCGCACTGCCGGGCCGCGTATACGGCTCTATCTGCGGTGGCAACATGACATTCCGCGATGCCAACTCAAAGCGAGGAGTAGTCTCCATCAAGGATGGCAAAGTACTGGTAGAACCCCTCTACGACCTGATTCTTCTCTCCCCCAAAGCCATCTGGGGATATATCCCGAAACAGTAACCGACCATCCGGAGAGTGCAACCATCTCTCCGCAACCTGTCGTAAGACACAAAGCCTCGACCATTCCGGTCGAGGCTTTGCCATATCATAACCTTTTGAAATCCTCCGGCCGCTCGCCATCGCCGCCCGCAAAGCAACTATATTACAGCCAGAGAGTGCCATACGTACGGTCGCGGCCTGACAGCAAGGGACCACGCAGAGGCGCAAAGGCGCAGAGGCCATCCGGCGCGTAAGCCGAGCGCGGAGCTCTTTGCGCCTTTGCGCCTTTGCGTGGGATTCACCGCGTTGGATTCGGCGTGAGAATCCGGGGAGTGCCGGTTCGCGTGAGACCCGGTCGCGGCCGATTCGCGCCCCGACAGCAAGGAACCACGCAGAGACGCAAAGGCGCAGAGGCCATCCGGCGCGTAAGCCGAGCGCGGAGCTCTCTGCGCCTTTGCGCCTTTGCGTGGGATTCACCGCGTTGGATTCGGTGTGAGAATCCGGGGAGTGCCGGTTCGCGTGAGACCCGGTCGCGGCAGGCCGCGACCGTACGTGCGCGCCGCATCGACAATCCTCCTTTGTGGAGTGTTAACACAACTTGGGGAAGCCGGGATGCGTTATATGTATATGAAGGATTTGTTTCGTTGGCGACTATGGAAGATTTTCATAGTGGCGGTTATGGCCATGATAATTCCGATGCAGCTTTATGCGGCTTCGGAGACTCTGCATTATGTCATAACCTATAAGTGGGGACTTATACATAAGGAGGCCGGGACTGCCTCTCTCTCTATGCGGGAGTCGGGCGGCACCAGTCATCTTACCTTGACGGCTCGCACCAAGCCTTGGGCCGACAAGGTGTTCTGCGTGCGCGACACCCTCATCTCCGATGCCGACAGCCGCACACTGCATCCCCGGCGATATGTGAAAAGCGCTCATGAGGGGGGCCGATTCAGCCGCGATGAAATCAGATTCACCCGCAGCGGCAACCATGTGAGCGGCGAAGCATCCCGACTACGGGTCAATAAGAAAGGGGAGCGCTCGCAAAGCAATCTCACCCTAAAAGCCGAAGGGGCCACCTTCGACATGCTGAGCGTATTCTACTATCTCCGATCCATCAATTACTCCAACCTCAGCCGGGGAGGCTCCGAGACGGTAAATATCTTCTCCGGCAAACAGACCGAGCGACTCACAATCCGTTGCGAGGGGAAGGAGAGAATCAAACTGCGCGACGGCACCCACCGCGAGGCATGGCATATCCGCTTCCGCTTCACCGGCAACGGCGGCCGCAAATCGAGCGACGACATTGATGCATGGATCTCCACCGACCCACGACACATCCCGCTCCAGCTCATCGGCAACCTTCCCATCGGTCAGGTGAGAGTATACTACACTCCCTGAATCCATTACGCTACTTATAAAACATCCGGGCTCCGATCCCCACAATGGGATCGGAGCCCGGATAGTATTTTGAACCACTCAATCAGTCGCGTTCTACAGGCTGAAGAGCGGAATTACGGGCACGCTTCTTGGCCGGGTCGCAGGTGAGTCCGACTCCGAGTTTCTTGAATATCTTATGGTCAACTTCACCCAGCATCTCGGTGCTGTGCATCTGGCATCCGTCGAGCAGCGGCAGCACCTCCAGGGCGCGGCGGCAGTTCTCATCGGTGGAACTCAGCACTGAGAGGGCCACAAGCACCTCATCAGTATGCAACCGCGGATTGCGGCTGTGCAGATAGGCGGTCTTTGTGAGCTGCACCGGTTCGATGAGGCTCTGCGGAATCAGTTTCAGATCATGGTCGATGCCGGCCAGATGCTTCATAGTATTGAGCAGCAGCGCAGAACTCGAACCGAGCAGGTCGCCCGACTCAGCAGTAATCACGGTGCCGTCGGCCAGTTCCATCGCCGAACAGGGCACACCGCTCTGGCGCGCACGTTCGCGGGCCGCCACGAGCGGCAGGCGATAGTCGGGACTGATGCCGGCCTGCTTGAAGAGGAGTGAGATTTTATTGACCTCACGCTCATTGTCGGCGCCGGTGGCAAACTCATTGAGGGCACGGAAATAGCGACGCACGATTTCCTGGCGCGAAGCCTCGCGGCACACCGCATCATCGCTGATACAGAATCCCACCATATTCACACCCATATCAGTGGGCGATTTATATGGATTCTCGCCATATATACCCTCAAAAAGGGCGTTGAGCACAGGGAAAATCTCTATATCGCGGTTATAATTGATGGCCGTCTTTCCATAAGCGTCGAGATGGAAAGGGTCGATCATATTGATATCGTTAAGATCGGCTGTAGCTGCCTCATAAGCGATATTCACCGGATGACGCAACGGCAGACTCCACACCGGGAATGTCTCAAACTTGGCATATCCGGCCTTCACGCCGCGCTTGTTCTCATTGTAAAGCTGACTCAGACACACTGCCATCTTGCCGCTACCGGGGCCGGGAGCGGTCACAATCACCAGCGGACGCGAAGTCTGCACATAGTCATTGCGTCCGAAGCCCTCGTCGGAGTCGATAAGGGCCACATTCTCCGGATATCCCTCGATGGTATAGTGAAGATAGGTGGCAATCCCGAGATTCTCCAGACGGCGACGGAACGCATCGGCGCTGCTCTGGCCGTTATAATGGGTGATTACCACCGACGACACCATAAAACCGCGTTTCGTAAACTCATCGCGCAGGCGCAGCACATCCATATCATAAGTGATACCGAGGTCGGTGCGCACCTTGTTTTTCTCTATATCCTTCGCGCTGATTACGATTACGATTTCTGCCTGGTCGGCCAGCTGGCTGAGCATACGCAGCTTACTGTCAGGCTGAAAACCGGGGAGCACCCGGCTGGCATGGTGGTCGTCGAAGAGCTTTCCTCCAAGCTCGAGGTAAAGCTTATTGCCGAACTGGGCTATACGCTCTTTGATATGTTCGGACTGGGTGATGAGATATTTCTCGTTGTCAAAACCGTATTTCATAACGGATTGCAAATTTACTAATTTTTTCTCATTCCGGCAAATCAGTCCGACCCACCTATGCCCACCTATGCCCACCTCACCCATAAAATGTATTAGGGGGGCACACATCTTATTTGCTGCCTAAATCGCAATAAAATTCTTGATTAAGTGAATTATTACGACCTCATCTCAAGGCGCGACAAGTCATTCCGCCAACCCCAGATACCTCACGATTTCCTTAATCATAGCCACATCGACGGTAGAATAATCGGCCTTATCATATATATCCATCAGATAAACCCGACCCTCGTTTTCCGCAACTACTAAGGTATATGTAATAACCCTTGCTCCTCCGGATTTTCCACGTCCTTTGGATGCAATCGACATTCGGATTTTACGTATCCCCGGACTTAGTTCATCACCTTGAAAAGGATTCTCCTGCAAGGATTTTGCAAAGTCAAGAATATCCTGCTTCAGCGACCTGTGTCTTTTGGCAAGAGCTTTAAACGACCTTTCAAAATCCGGTGTAGGTATTATCTCAAAGCTCATCCAACATCTCTTGAATAGTTCGCCGGGGAAGTTTCCCCTCTTCAATCATCTTTACCTGTTCCAGCCCTTTGCATATCCGGATTGTCAAAGAATCATCCTCCGTCACCGGAAGAATCTTAAACATCCCAATGCGTGAGGATAAGAGCACTGACTCCCCCCGCATTGCCTTGCTCAGAATCTTGGTCTGATTAGATCTGAACTCTCTTGCGCTTACTATCTCCATATAATATAATCTTTATTAGAGCGCGTTCCTTAAAATTTCGGGGCCGTAGGGGTCGCAGCCTTGGAGTGGATTTTGTCACTTGCTGTAAGGAG
>JAIDKG010000059.1 GCA_029051525.1 Muribaculaceae bacterium | reverse complement strand
CTCCTTCCGCGCCTCTCCCCCCGTGCCCGCCTGGTCCCGCGCCGGAGCGCAAGCGAACGGGAGCCCGGATGGCCCCACCCTCAGAAAAATCAAAATCAAAAATCACCCCCTCGATGCCCCATATCCTAAATAAATCCCTAATCCTCCGCATAGCCCTGCTGATAGCCGCCACTGCAATAGTAGTGCTGATTGTCCCCAGAGCCGACCACCAGAGCTATAGCTACGAACTCAACCAGCCCTGGAAATACCCCCTGCTCACAGCCGACTTCGACACCCCCATACTGCGCGACTCCACTTCCATACGCCAGATGCACGACTCGATCGAAGCCAATTTCATACCATTCGCCAAGCGCAACGACTCCGGCCGAAAAGCCGGAATAGAGCGCTTCATGACATCCGTGCGACCCGACGTGACGGCTCAGGAGGCAGCACTGCTGGTGCAATTCGTCGACCGAGCCTATCACGACGGAATCGCCACCCCCGACCTCTACTTCCAGATCAAGCGCGGCAATAATATGAAATACCGTGTGATGAGCGTAGACCCCGGCGAACCGGGCATGCTCCACACCCTCGAAGGTGCCAACGTGCGCTCGCAGAAGGAGGCTTTCGAATTTGTAGACTCCCTCTACGCCCATGCCACCGGCAAGCCCCGACATGAGCTCCCGGCCGGTGTGGCCCGCGCCCTGGGTGCGGTGCTCGTGCCCGACCTCACGGTCGACTCGATCAACGACACCAAATACCGCGACCAGGAATACCTCAATGTAAGCGGTGCCTTGGGTGTGATCAAAAAAGGACAACGCATCGTGGACCGTGGCGAAATCATCACCCAGCAGATCTACACCAACCTCAACACATATCAGGAGATGCTCCAGTCGCAGCAGAGCGACTCCGGGCGCCACTCCTACTTCTATCTCGGCCAGGCGCTCTATATACTCAGCATCTGGCTCGTGCTCTATATCTTCCTGGCCATCTACCGTCCGCAGTTCTTCAGCAGTGTGAGAAAGATGACTTTCTTAGTGACGCTCATCACCCTCTTTGTGGTAATCTCCACACTGGTGTTTGAATTCAACATGCAGGCCATCTATGTGATGCCGTTCGCCGCCATCCCGGTGGTGGTGATGGTATTCTTCGATTCGCGCACCGCTCTCTTCTCGCTCCTCACGGCAGTGATGCTCACGGCGCTGATCGCCACTTATCAGTTCCAGTTTATTGTGCTCGAACTGCTGGCCGGCACCGCCGCCACTTTCAGCATCAATCACCTCTCGAAGCGTAGCCAGTTGTTGCGTACGGCCGCAATCACCCTCGCTGTCTATTCCGGAATATATCTGGCGCTGGTGCTGGCCACCGACGGTGTGCTCTCGCAGTTCAATCCGGGGATGCTGCTGATGTTTGTGTTCAACTCCCTGATCCTCTCATTCGCATATATCCTCATCCTCATAATCGAGAAGATATTCGGATTCACCTCAATGGTGACTCTCGTGGAACTCTCCGACATCAACCACCCGCTGCTGCTGCGTCTGGCCGAGGAGGCCCCCGGCACATTCGAGCACTCCATGCAGGTGTCTACCCTCGCCGCCGAAGTGGCCCGCGCCATCGGCGCCAATACCCAGCTGGTGCGCACCGGTGCCCTATACCATGATATCGGCAAGATGGAAAGCCCTGTATTCTTCACCGAAAACCAGCATGGCATCAACCCCCACGCCGGACTCGAACCGGAGACGTCGGCCCGAAAAATCGTAAGCCACGTCACCGACGGCCTCTCTCTGGCCGCAAAGTATAAACTGCCGCAGGTGATACGCGATTTCATCTCCGAGCATCATGGCAAGAGCTATGCCCGATCATTCTATAATATCGCATGCCAGCAGCATCCGGGGGTGAAGATCGACCGCCGACCATTCGAGTACCCCGGTCCCAACCCGCGCAGCAAGGAGACCGCC
This sequence comes from Muribaculaceae bacterium, assembly GCA_029051525.1. GTDB lineage: Bacteria > Bacteroidota > Bacteroidia > Bacteroidales > Muribaculaceae > Lepagella. The sequence continues at coordinate 1,002 of JAIDKG010000059.1, read as the reverse complement.
ATCCTCATGATGGCCGACTGCGTGGAGGCCGCCTCGCGAAGCATGAAAGACCACTCGCAGGAGAATATCGACAATCTGGTCGACAAACTCATCGACAATCTACTCAACGAAGGGCTGCTCAGCGAGTCCCCCCTCACCTTCAAGGATATCGAGACAGCACGCCAGACCTTCAAGAAGCGCCTGGCCACCATCTACCACACCCGCACCAGCAAGGGATACACAGTAATCAGCAATCCGGAACAAGAGCAGAGCGCTCCCGCCGCTCAAACCACTCCGGCAGCCCCCACTACTCCAACTACTCCCACTCCACCCAGCACCCAAGGAGATACCAACTCCCAGCCCCCCTCTTAACACATTTTTGGATTCCATCTAAATAATTGCACCCTCCGGGGCGTTGTAAAGATAAGCAAACTACCGTTTGCACTTACTTACGATTATGATGGTATTCCTGATAATATTAAGCTCGCTCCTCTGGCTGGGCGCATTCGTCGCCTATCCACGCAGGATTCTGCTGAGTCCGGCGCTCTCCTACTGCGCCCTGCTCTCTCTGAGCTTTGCCGAAAAGAATGGGTACCCGATTCTCCCCCTGAGCAATGCCATGTCGATTTCATGGCTCAGCATCACTCTGGTGGTGATGCTGATCATCGTGCTCCAGAATCCGGCCATCCGCATGCAGAGCCGTGGCACCGGATATATGCTCTTCGGAGCGCTGGCCGGTATGGCGGTGGGACTATTGGGCTACACATTCACCGCTTCGCTCCAGACCCTCTACGCCATGATGCTCTGCGGCACCGCCGCCGGCATTCTGCTCGGGCTACTGGTATTCTCCAATACCCCCGACGGCCGCGCCATCGCTCCGGCCACCGGCAATTTCTGGCGCTATCTCCTGGCCAAAGGCTTCCCGGCCCTGATCACCGTGGCTCAGCTCGGCATAGCCCTGGTGCTCCTGATAGCCACCCGAGCCTCCGTCTCTCCCCTCGGCTAAGCCCACCACGCCCCGCC
>JAIDKG010000058.1 GCA_029051525.1 Muribaculaceae bacterium | reverse complement strand
GTTCCTTCTTCGACTCGCAAAATCCGCTCAAAAATCGCCGCCCCTACGACCCCGAAATTTTAAGGAACGCGCTCTAAATCTTGCAAACGAAGACTTCGATTCATACTCACAAACCTCTGAGGACTGTCGGATTTTAGCCAAGAATAATGCGAAAGCTGGCCAAGAAAACGTAATTTAGCCAAGAAAACTATAGGGTGAAACGGGGTAAAACAACAATGGCTAAGAAAAGTATTCTTTTCTTAGCCATTGATTATCAGATGTTTATGTAAATTTCATTGCTCAGTATTCCTCCTCGTTGAAGAAGAAGTCGTCGTTGGAGGGGTAGTCGGGCCAAATGTCTTCGATGCTTTCGTAGGTTTCGCCTTCGTCTTCCATCTCCTGGAGGTTCTCAAGAACCTCCAGCGGAGCGCCACTGCGCTGCGCGTAGTCAATCAGCTCCTCTTTTGTTGCGGGCCAGGGTGCGTCTTCGAGCTTCGAGGCCAGTTCAAGTGTCCAGTACATATTGTTTTTCTTTTTTATTTATTTCGGTTTATTTTTGATATTTTCTGTAGGGTGTCATCCTCTTTTTCACTTGCCGGGCTGCCATACCACTTCGGCCACTCCGGCATGGTGGTTGAGATAACGGGCAAGGATGAAGAGATAGTCGGAAAGTCGGTTGAAGTAGCGGCGCACTGCCGGATCCACCTCTTCTGTCTCGGCCAGACGGCATATGCAGCGCTCGGCCCTGCGGCACACCGTGCGCGCCACATGAGCATGAGCAGCAGCCATGCAGCCCCCGGGCAATACAAAGGCGCGGATCTTTGGGGTAGCGGAATCAAGAGCGTCAATCCATCCCTCTATCTCCACAATCGATTCGGGCAGGCAAGCCACCGGAGGAAGTCCGCTTCCACCGGGACGCGACGCGAGATAGCCGCCGATGTCGAAAAGCCGGTTCTGCACAGTCTGCAACTGCATATAGATATCGGCCGGAAGATCCGGCATCGCTGCCAACACACCTAAAAAGGCGCTGAATTCATCGACAGTACCATAGGCCTCCAATCGCTCGCTGTGTTTCAACGTGCGCTCTCCGCCCACCAGCGAGGTGGTGCCATCATCGCCACCGCCGGTATATAATCTGCTCTTTTCCATAGGCTTTGACATATTGTCATATTCCCGGGAAGGGTCATTATGACGATTATCCGATTTTTTAACGCATGGAGAGATGGATTGTTGCAAGGCAATTCATATTTTTTTGCTAAATTTGTAATGGAGTTGGCTTCCTGACTATTTCAGAGCAATCTCCGGGCCATCCCTAATCCCAATATCATTATCCCTAAGATGAGCGATACTCCATATATAGTGTCGGCGCGAAAATACCGCCCGGCCAATTTCAAATCGGTCGTGGGGCAGAAGAATCTCACCGAGACCCTGCGCCATGCCATCGATTCGCATCGACTGGCCCAGGCCTACCTATTCTGCGGTCCGCGCGGTGTGGGTAAGACATCCTGCGCCCGAATCTTCGCCAAGACAATCAACTGCCTCTCCCCCACCCCCGACGGCGACGCCTGCGGCCACTGCGACTCCTGCACAGCTTTCGACCAAGGCAACTCATTCAATATCATCGAACTCGATGCCGCATCCAACAATTCGGTCGACGACATCCGCGATCTTACCACCCAGGTCAACATCCCCCCGACCATCGGTAAATACCGCGTATTCATCATCGACGAGGTGCACATGCTAACCTCCCAAGCCTTCAACGCATTCCTGAAGACCCTTGAGGAACCCCCGGCATACGTAGTGTTTATACTCGCCACCACCGAGAAGCATAAGGTAATACCCACCATCCTCTCCCGATGCCAGATCTACGACTTCAAGCGCATCACCATCCAGGACATGGTGGAGCATCTGCAATACGTGGCCTCACAAGAGGGTATCACAGCCGATGTGGCATCGCTCAATGTGATTGCCAAAAAAGCCGATGGCGCAATGCGCGACGCCCTCTCGATATTCGACCAGGTAGCCGCATCCTCATTCGGCAATATCACCTACGAATCAACCATCGCATCGCTCAACGTGCTCGACTACGAGTATTACTTCCGTCTGGTCGATGCATTCCGCATGGGGGATGTGCCGCAAGCGCTACTCATATATAAAGAGATTCGCGACCACGGCTTCGATTCGCTCTTTTTCGTCAACGGTCTGGCGGCCCACGTGCGCGACCTGATGGTGGCCTACTCCCCCTCCACAGCATCGCTGCTTGAGGTGGCCGACGACATAGCCCTACGCTACAGCGAGCAGGCACGCCAGTTGCCGGTGGAATGGCACTACGCCGCCCTGCGGCTGCTCAACAGCTGCGACACCGACTACCGCACATCCTCCCACAAGCAATTGCTCGTAGAGCTCACCCTCATCCGCCTCTGCCAGCTTCTCAATCCCCCCACACCCCCTTTCGACCGGGTGGATAGCGACTTCCTTCCCCTCCGCGACCCCGCTACTCCACCATCGGCTCCGGCAGCCTACACCCCGGTCGCATCTCCCGCTCCCGCAGCAGACATCCCTCCGGCCGCCACACCGACGCCGGTATCCACGGCGCCATCGACCGGAGCGCCCGCACCTCCGGCCCCGGCAGCTCCGGCCCCGGTCGACGCTCCGCCATCGGCACCCGCAGCCGCAGCCGCACCCGAGCCGGCAGCACAAGCAGCCGCCGAGACACCCCGCATCGTGCGCGGCCGACGCTCCCAACGCCCGGCAGATTCATCTGATTCATCGACCGATGCACCCGCAAGCTACGAGCGCCTCCGCCAGTCGGTCAGCCCCGAGGCATTCCTCGCTGCCTGGCGCCAATACATCGACCTCAATCCCGATCGCCATCTCCTCATATCGGCCATGCGCAAAGAGCCGGTCCGGATCAGCGATGAGACATATAAGGTGATTGTCGACCATCCCGCCATGCGCGAAGAGTTCAAACTCGCCATGCCGCACCTCATGGAGTATCTCCGCTCAAAACTGAGCAACGACTATCTCTCACTCGAAATCGAAGTCGACGACTCCCAGACCGAAAAAGGACTCTCCCCCCAGGAACTCCTCAAGGACATCGTAGAGGCCAATCCGGCCATGCGCGACCTGATTGCCGACCTCGATGCCGAACTTGCCTGACCCCCATCCCTCAAAAAAACAGTGAAGGGCTGCCAATCATCATAGTGATCGGCAGCCCTTGCTGATTCTATTGCGTAGGAGTCGGAAACAGGCGGATTTCACAAAAAAAACGCCCCGCTCCCTAAGCGGCAAGAAAAGATTAGTCCTCGTTGAGGTTCACACGCTTGAAGCTAACCACAACCAGACCCTTCTCAACACTGTTGAGGTAGTCGGCCACAGTCATCTTGGCATCGCGGTGATACTCCTGCTCCATGAGCACAGTCTCCTTGAGGAACTTGTTGACACGGCCATTGGCGATGTTCTCGATCATAGCGGCGGGGAGGTTGGCAGCCTTTGCAGGACCTACCTCGGCAGCGATAGCGCGAGCCTTCTCAGCCTCCTCCTCAGTGAGCCAGCCCTTGGCGATGTTGGAAGCGATGTGATCCTCAGAGTCAACCAGGTTGGGGTTGATGCCGGCCTTCTTGATGGCAGCCTCAACAGCCTTCTTCACCTGCTCCTCCTTAGTCTTCTCGATAGCCACGGTGCGCTCACCCTCGATAACCTCAGCGGGCACGCTGTCGCGATCCACTGCAATCGGGTTCATAGCAGCCACCTGCATGGCGATCTCCTTGCCCACATAGGGGTCGATACCCTCTACAGAGAGACCCACGATAGTAGCGAGCTTATTGCCGAGGTGCTCATATGCAGTCACCGAAGGAGCCTCTACACACTCGTATGCGCCGAGCTCCATCTTCTCACCTGTCTTACCGATCTCATCAGTGATGTTCTCGGCCACAGTGCGGCCATTAAGGTCGAGAGCCTTCACCTCGTCGAGCGACTTGGCGCCGGCCTCTACAGCCTTGTCAAGGATAGCCTTGGTAAGAGCGCGGAACGACTCGTTCTTAGCCACGAAGTCGGTCTCACACTTCAGAGCCACGATAGCAGCGAAGCCGGGCTTAGCAGCAGCCAGCACACAGCCCTCGGCAGCCTGACGGTCCTCACGCTTGGCGGCTACAGCCTGACCCTTCTTGCGGATGATCTCGATAGCGGCCTCGATGTCGCCACCAGTCTCGGCAAGAGCGTTCTTACAGTCCATCATGCCGGCGCCGGTCATGTGGCGGAGTTTCTTGATATCTTCAATTGATACTGCCATAATTGGAGTATTGAAAGTGTTTACTTGATTATGAAATATGATGATTACTCAGCGGCGGGAGCCTCTACAGCGGGAGCCTCGGCTGCGGGAGCCTCAGCCTCATTGCGACGCACCACGCGGCGACGCTTGCCGGCTGCGGGAGCCTCTGCGCCTTCCTCCTTCTCCTCAGGAGCATCGGTCTTCTCAACCTTGCGCTCCTCCAGACCCTCGGCCATAGCTGCGCATACAGCGCCGAGAATCACGTCGATGCTCTTGGAAGCGTCGTCGTTGGCGGGGATCACGAAATCGATGTTGTCCGGGTTGGAGTTAGTATCCACGATAGCGAATACGGGGATACCGAGGCGGTTAGCCTCAGCCACTGCGATGTGCTCCTTCATAACGTCTACCACAAAGAGAGCTGCAGGAAGCTTCGACAGGTCGGCGATCGAACCGAGGTTCTTCTCCAGCTTCGCACGCTGACGAGTGATCTGGAGTTTCTCACGCTTCGACAGGTTGTCGAAAGTGCCGTCCTTAGTCATCTTGTCGATCTGAGTCATCTTCTTCACAGCCTTGCGGATTGTGGGGAAGTTAGTCAGCATACCGCCGGGCCAGCGCTCGATTACATAAGGCATGTTGACAGAAGCAGCCTTATCAGCGATAGCCTCCTTAGCCTGCTTCTTAGTAGCCACGAAGAGCACCTTCTTGCCGCTCTTTGCGATCTGCTTCAGAGCATTGGCAGCCTCTTCGATCTTAGCTGCAGTCTTATAGAGGTCGATGATGTGGATACCATTACGCTCCATGAAGATATAAGGAGCCATTGCGGGATTCCATTTGCGCTTGAGGTGGCCGAAGTGGCAGCCGGCCTCGAGGAGTTGGTCAAAAGTGGGTGTTGCCATTTTAATTGAGAATTGTTTACTTTCTGTTTTAAATCAATCCGGAGGTAGGGTCAGTGCTCATGCAGATAGCCATCCGCCGGATTTAGATACTAAACACATGTATAATTCATGCGGCGCAGCCATTCCGGTCATGCTGCCGGAATGGCACGCCGCAGAATAAATTCGGGATATTAACGCTTCGAGAACTGGAAACGCTTGCGAGCCTTGGGCTGACCGGGTTTCTTACGCTCTACTGTACGTGCGTCGCGGGTCATGAAGCCCTCTGCACGGAGAGCGGGCTTGTCCTCGGGGTTGATCTTCACCAGAGCGCGGGCGATAGCCAGACGCAGAGCCTCTGCCTGACCCTTATAGCCGCCACCGTCAAGGTGCACGAGGATGTCATACTTACCCTCAGCCTCGAGAGTTGCGAGAGGCTGCTTCACGACATACTGAAGGATCGAAGAGGGGAAGTATACGTCGAGCGGACGCTTATTGATCACGATCTGGCCATTGCCTTCAGTGAGATAAACACGAGCTACGGCTGCTTTGCGGCGGCCAATTGCATTTACTTTTTCCATCTTCTTCCTTATTTGATTTTATTGATGTCGATCACAGTGGGATTCTTCTCGCCGAAGGGGTGCTCGGCCGAGTTGTATACATAGAGGTTGCGCAGCTGAGCGGCACCGAGTTTTGTCTTGGGGAGCATACCCTTCACCACCTTGATAAAGAGGGGGTGCTTGCCGGCGTGTACAGTCTTCTTGAGCGACTTCGCCATCAGGTCGGCAGGAGTGAACGCACGCTGGCCACCCGGATAGCCGGTGTAGCGCAGATACTCGCGCTTATTCATCTTGTCGTTGGTCATCACCACCTTGTCGGCATTGATGATGATTACATTGTCGCCGCAATCCAGGTTGGGGGTATAATCTGCTTTGTTCTTACCACGCAGAATTTTAGCCACTACAGAGCAGAGGCGACCGAGCACCTGGTCAGTTGCATCGATAACCACCCAGTTCTTCTCGATAGTAGCCGGGGTGGCAGAGATAGTCTTGTAACTTAAAGTATCCACTTTATTTGTACTAATTAAAAAGATTATAAATCGCGGCCCTTAGCCATCGCCGGGATGGAAGCCCCGGCGCGGTTCAAAGCCAGAAGAAGCGAATGCTGATCGGAGACCGAAGCCTCGACGGGCCATCAGCCCGCAGGGAGCCTAACAGGCCCGTCCCGACATGACAAAACGCTCCAATACCCACCGGTGATTCCCCAGCGACAGGCCAAAGTCGCATAGCGAGTCCTCTCCGATGTGTGGTTTGGATATAATCGGCACTGCAAAATTACAAAAAAAAATCGGACTGACCAAAAAGTCACTGCGGAACTTGCGCACTGGCCCGAAAATAAGCATGTATATTATGTGGTGTAGGATTATTTAGGTTGTGATTTATGTGATTTATGTGATTTATGAGGTGTATGAGGTGTATGTGGTCGCGCACGTACGGTCGCGGCCCAATGCTGTTAACTTAAGGCCTCATACCAACTCCCCAAGCGCAGCCTAAGTCGCGGAGCGACTGCACGGCCTAGTAACCGGGTACTGCTCGGGCGACAGCACGAGCAGTGCCCGGAGAGTGCTATCCCCACCGGCACCAGTCGCGGAGCGACTGCACTTTCAGCCCTCAGTCGCCACGCCATGACACTACATATAGTGCAGTCGCTCCGCGACTG
>JAIDKG010000057.1 GCA_029051525.1 Muribaculaceae bacterium | reverse complement strand
GCATCATAATGAAGACCGAGACCCCCCTGATGAAGCAATACGCCGAGATGAAGAAGAAGCATCCCGACGCAATACTCCTCTTTCGCGTAGGCGATTTCTACGAGACATTCTCCGACGATGCCATAGCCGCCAGCGAAATACTCGGCATCACCCTCACCCGCCGAGGCAACGGCGCCGCCACCTCGGTGGAACTGGCCGGTTTTCCGCATCATGCCCTCGACAGTTACCTGCCGAAACTCGTGCGCGCAGGGCGCCGCGTGGCGATCTGCGAACAGCTCGAAGACCCGAAACTGGCCAAGAAACTGGTGAAACGCGGCATCACCGAACTCGTCACCCCCGGTGTCAACCTCAACGACTCCACCCTCCCCCCGAAGGAGAATAACTTCCTCGGCGGACTGCACTTCATGCGCCCCGACCGCGACGGACATATCATCGTGGGTGTGGCCTTTCTGGATGTGACCACCGGTGAGTTTCTCTGTGCGCAGGGGGATGCGGCTTTTGTCGACAAACTCCTCACCTCCATCGCCCCCAAAGAGACGCTCCGCATGCGCGGCACACGCGCCGTGTGCGAAAGCCTCTTCCCCTCCCACCGGAGCGTATACAACGAGCAGGAAGACTGGATCTATACCCCCGAATCGGCACGTGAGCGCCTCTGCCGACAGTTCGGCACGGAGACTCTGAAGGGTTTCGGCGTGGACCATCTCGAGGCTGCGGTGATCGCGGCGGGTTCGCTGCTGCATTACCTCGACTTCACCTCGCATACCCACACGCGCCATATCACCTCCTTGGGGCGCATCGACTCCGGAGTCTACATGCACCTCGACAAATTCACCATGCGCAACCTCGAACTGCTCGACTCCGCCGCCGAGGATGGTATGTCGCTCATCGATGTGCTCGACCATACGGTCACCCCGATGGGTTCGCGTATGCTGAAACGTTGGGTGGCAATGCCGCTGCTCGATATCAAGAAGATCACGAAGCGTCAGGACTGTGTGGAGCATTTCTTCCGCGACCCGGAATTGCGCGAGAGTCTCACAGAGCGCCTGCGCCGTGTGGGCGACCTCTCCCGACTCGGTGGCCGCCTCTCCAGCCAGCGCCTCGGTCCGAAGGATCTTCAGGCGCTCGCCCTCTCGCTCAGCGAGATGGCAATGGTGCGCAAGGAATTGGCCTCCACCGGTTGCGAACCGCTCGACGCTCTGGGTGCCACAATAGATCCCTGCCCGGATGCCGTGGCTGATATCCGCGCCACAATCGTGGCCGATCCCCCGGCCTCTGTTGCTAAAGGCCACTACATAGCCTCCGGCGTCAACGCCGAACTCGACCGCCTGCGCGACATCGCCTCCAATTCCAATCGCACACTCCAGCAGATCCTCGAACGTGAGATAGCCGCCACCGGCATCACATCGCTCAAAATCAGCTACAATAATGTGCATGGCTATTACATCGAGGTGCGCAATACGCATAAGGATAAGGTGCCCTCTACGTGGGTGCGCCGTCAGACCCTCGTGGGAGCCGAACGCTACATCACCCCCGAACTCAAACAGTGTGAAAGCGATATCCTCAATGCCCGCGACAATATCGAGAGCCTTGAGCGTCAGGAATATGTGGCGCTGCTGGAGCGCCTCACCAGAGGTATAGCCCCCATTCTGCACAATGCCGATGTGGCCGCCGCTCTCGATTGTTATCTTTCGTTGGCCGATGTGGCGGAGCAGTACCGCTATGCGCGTCCGGTGCTCGATGATTCGCTCACCCTCTCCATCACCGAGGGGCGCCATCCGGTCATCGAGCGGCGTCTGCCGCCGGGGGAGGCATATGTGGCCAATAGTGTGACCCTCGATTGCGACAAGCAGCAGATCATGATGATCACCGGCCCCAATATGAGCGGTAAGTCGGCCCTGCTGCGCCAGACGGCCCTCATAGCCCTCATGGCGCAGACCGGCAGCTTCGTCCCCGCCGACTCGGCACGTATCGGAGTGATCGACAGAATTATGACCCGCGTTGGAGCCTCCGACAATATCTCGGCCGGTGAATCAACCTTCATGGTCGAGATGAATGAGGCAGCCGCCATACTCAACAATATGACGCCCCGTTCGCTGATACTTTTCGATGAATTGGGGCGCGGCACATCGACCTATGATGGTATCTCGATAGCCTGGGCAATCGTGGAGCATATCCATGAGAATGGCCGTACACGCCCCAAGACCCTCTTTGCCACCCACTACCACGAACTCAACGAGATGGAACGCAGTTTCCCGCGTGTGGCCAACTACAACGTGTCGGTGAGCGAACTCGATGGCAAAGTGGTGTTTATGCGTAAGTTGAAGCGTGGCGGGTCGGAGCATAGCTTCGGTATCCATGTGGCACGTCTGGCCGGTATGCCGCCGGCGATCGTGCGCCGTGCCGAACAGGTGCTCGCGCGCCTCGAAGAGAGCGCCGCCTCGGCGGGTACATCGGGTAGCTCTGTCACCGCAGGGTCATCACCGGCTGCCGGTCGCACCGCTTCCGGCAGTGCGTCAGCCGGCTCCGGCAAAGCACCGAAACGCGCATCGCGTCCCGATATGAGCCGAATCGCCGCCCCGGCCGCCGATGGAGTGCAACTCTCCATCTTCCAGCTCGACGATCCCCTGCTCAGCCAGCTCCGCGACCGCCTTCTCGACCTCACCATCGACAACCTCACCCCCCTTCAGGCCCTCACCGAGCTCCATGAGCTGCAGAGCCTCCTCCGCGGCCACGACTGAGATTGCCGCCTAAGGATTTGAAATATCGATAATTATCTATAAGATTTATAAGATTTATAAATTCCCTTAAAAAATAAAGCGGACTTAGCTACCTTGCCGGCCTCTATGCGCCGGATTGGTGAGCTAAGTCCGCTCTATAATGTATGGGGCTGTATCAGCGGGATTTCAGCAGATTAAGCGGAATCCCGATAATAAAGCTGAGGTTTAGTTGTTGTTCTGCATGGCAGCCTTTTTGGCTTCCATCTTGGCCTTTGCGCGGGCAGCGGCATCATCGATACCCTCCTCGGCAACCTTCTGGCCCTTCTTGGCAGCACGCTGCACGGCAGCAGCGGCCTTCTCAGAGGCTGTCTGAGCCTTGGTTTCTACGGCAGCAGCACCATCCTTCACGTCATTCACGGCCTTAGTGGCAGTAGTCTTGGTAGCAGTGGCAGCCTTGGAAGCAACCGACTTGGTAGCAGCGGCAGCGCTCTCTACAGCCTCCGCGGCCTCAACCTCGATTACCTCAACGGTGTCGGGAGCCAAGGAATCAACCATAGTCTCTTCCATTACCACAGCAGTATCGACCATAACAGTGTCGGCATCAGCTGTCTTATTGCCACCGCAAGAGGTGGCGAGCAGGGCGAATGCGCCTGCGCAGAGGAATCCGAAAGTCTTCTTCATCTTGATAGGGGTATATAAGGATTTGTAATATCGATAGTTATCTATAAGATTTATAAGATTCTTATAAGTTTGGGCGAGGGGCAGTCGCAGCGTGCGCTGCCCCTCGCCTTATAT
>JAIDKG010000056.1 GCA_029051525.1 Muribaculaceae bacterium | reverse complement strand
CTCCCCGAGAGCCTGACCGAAATCGGCTACAGTGCGTTTGCCAACTCTCCGCGCATCACATTCGCTACGCTTCCCGCAGCCGTCACCACAATCGGCGGCGAGGCATTCCGCGACTGTCACGGACTGCGCGGCATGACTCTCGGTGAGTCGCTCGAATCGATGGGTGGCAGCGTATTCGCCGGCTGCTCGATGCTCGAACGGGTGGATATGAGCGCCACGCACCTTTCCGTAATTCCGGATAATGCATTTAATGGTTGCCGTATGCTCGACGAGGTGATACTCCCCGAGAGCGTAGAATCGATTTACTCCTACGCATTCGCTGGCACAGATGTTCGCGACATCGAATTTACATCCGGTGTCACTTCATTCGGCAACGGCGCATTTTCCGACTGCCGCCGTATGGTGACGGCCAACCTCCCCGAAGGTGTGAACCAGGTGCAGGAATTTATGTTTGCGGAATGTCCGCGACTGGTGAGCGCCAGCTTCCCGGCATCAGTGACATCCCTTGGCACGATGCTCTTCAGCGGCGACAACCGTCTGGCCACCATCAGTTCGGCCTCAAGCACCGCCCCGAGCGCCGCACGCAACGTATTCTCCGGCATCCGCAACCGCTACATCTCCCTGATTATCCCGCGGGACGCATTCCGCGCCTACCTCAACGCTGCCGAATGGGGGAGCTTCACTAAGCTGAAGAACGGTCTGCCGGTAATCATCCCTCAGGCGGTGGAGGTTTCCGCCGTACCGGAAGAGGACTATCAGGAACTGCTTCGCGAGGACTATCTCGAAGAGATGGCCGAGCAGTCGGCTGAAGAAAACGTGACAGAACCCGCAGAGCGCGTGATGGCCAAGGCCCGCGCCGTGCGCCGTGCCGCACAGCGTTCCGGCACACTTGAGGGTCGCTCGTTTGCCCGCCTCTTCGACGGTGCGGGTCTGGTGCCCGGCACAGCCACACGCGTCTTCATCAACATCCCCGAAGGTGAGGAACTCGCAGCCGTCAAGATCGGCGACGAAGACGTGACCGACCTTATGGAAGGCAACTCCCTGCTGGTTCCGGCCAATGCCGCCGGCAGTCTGAAAATCGTGCTCAAGGGTGAGCTGACCGGAGTAGACACTCTCCCCGTCGCAGACGGAGAAATTGACTTCGACGCACCCTATGATGTTTACGACATGAGCGGAGCACGACTTGGCCACAGCGTAGAGCACCTTGCAAAGGGTATCTACATCGTCCGTCAGAACGGAGCCGCCAAAAAGATTGCCGTAAAGTGATCCGAACCTAAACTGACCACTACAATCAGATATATTTTATGCCGAGGGGCGCGCCACTTGCCTGGTGCGCCCCTTTGCATAACCTGCCCGGCCGCGCCTCATGCTCATTATCCCTCGTGGTGGCGCGGAATGCAATAATTCGAGGGTGGATGATGTTTGTTATTAATGAACGTGCTATAAGAAGCACAAAGAAAGAGATGAACGCGTGGATCACAATCGGGCTGCTTGTAGTGGCCAATATATTCATGACCTTTGCCTGGTATGGGCATCTGAAACTTCAGGAGGCGAAAGTAATCACTTCCAACACTCCGTTATATATCGTGATCTTGATATCATGGGGTATCGCACTGCTTGAATACTGCTGTCAGGTTCCGGCCAACCGCTTCGGCTTTCACGGCAACGGCGGCAGCTTCTCGCTGATGCAGCTCAAGGTGATTCAGGAGGCGATTACACTGATAGTCTTCACCATCTTCACCGTAATCTTCTTCCGAGGCGAGACCCTGCACTGGAATCACTTCGCAGCCTTTGTCTGCCTGATTCTCGCCGTCTACCTCGTCTTCATGGACTGACACGGCTTAGAGTAAGGGGGCTTGGTGATGCTTCGAAAATATGTAATGAAATGACCAAATAGGTGAATTGAATGAGTGACTTTCTCAAAATATCGGGTGATTATGAGTCTTGGAGTGTTTATCGCAAGGCGGTCATAATTTGTGATGTAACGGAGATGTTTATTTGTAGGGCGTTGCCGCGAGGATCGCGAACTATTGACCAGATGCGACAAGCGGCACGCTCTTGCAAGCAGAATATTGTGGAGGGTGCCGGTGACAGTACAGTTTCGATGGAGATGTGCATAAAGCTGATGGGTGTAGCCCGAGGTTCTGTGATGGAACTTCGTGAAGACTATGCTGACTATCTGCGTCAGCATAAGTGCGAGATATGGGGTAAGGATGACCCACGGACTTTTGCAACTCGCAGATACTGTCTGACTCATTATGACCCGCGAGAATTTGTTGAGAAATGTGAGTCGCGATCTGATGAGACGGTGGCAAATATTATGCTTACTCTGATAAGACAGATGGAAGCGATGCTTGCCAAGGTCTTGAAATCACTTGAAGCGCAATTCCTGCAAAACGGAGGTTTGAAGGAGGCTATGAGCCGGGAGCGGCGGAAGCGGCGGGGCTATTGAGGTTGTGGCTTGTGGCTTATGTGGTGTATGTGGTGTATGTGATTTATGTGGTGTATGTGGTGTATGTGATTTATGTGGTGTATGTGATTTATGTGGTGTATGTGGTGT
>JAIDKG010000055.1 GCA_029051525.1 Muribaculaceae bacterium | reverse complement strand
TTTTATGATACGAAATATTAAAGTGCCCGAAACTTCGGGCACTTAAGAGAGTTATGCGCTTTATGGGACGTTTACATCCCTACCTGTTGATCATTCTGAATTGAGCATCAACAGAGCATCGATCCGTGCTGACATTTTGACAGACCATTTCTTTTGCTTTCTGACAGTACCCCTCCATCGCTGAGAGCGGCAGGTAAGGAGGAATGAAAGCAATAACCCACGAAAACGTAAAATATGGCGGAAAAGTTCATGGGATTTGAATGTTATACATGCATGTTGCACAACATGTTGAAAAAGAATTCATATTTCAAAAAATTTGGCTAAATTGCGACCGATTTCCAAACAAACCCTCAAAAGGCTTCCCAAGCGGGAGAAGTCACGGTCGGAAAGACCGAAGAGATATTACACAGCAACATTAACCTGAAAAACTATACGATTATGAGGATCTACAATTCAAACGAGATCAAGAATATTGCTCTCCTGGGATCAAAAGGCTCTGGAAAAACCACACTCGCAGAGGCCATGATCTACGAGTGTGGTGTGATCAACCGTCGCGGGACAGTCGACTCGGGCAACACCGTATCCGACTACTTCCCGGTGGAAAAGGAATATGGCTATTCAGTCTTCTCCACCGTATTCAACGCGGAATTCAACAACAAGAAACTCAACATTATCGACTGCCCGGGAGCCGATGACTTCATCGGTAATGCCTATACCGCCCTGGGAGTAACCGACCTCGGACTGATCCTCATAGACGCCCAATATGGCGTGGAAGTGGGCACGGAGAATATCTTCCGTACCACAGCCGCACTCAAAAAACCCGTGGTGTTCGCTCTCAACCAGATGGATGGCGAGAAAGCCGACTATGACAATGTGATGGAGCAGGTATATGAGCACTTCGGCAAGAAAGTAGTGCCCATCCAGTATCCGCTTGAGTCAGGTCCGGGCTTCAGAAGCATCATCGATGTGCTGATCATGAAGAAGCTGGAATGGAAACCGGAAGGTGGCGCCCCCACAATCTCGGAGATTCCCGACGACCAGCTTGAGCGTGCCCGCGAGATGAACAAGAACCTCATCGAGGCGGCCGCCGAGAATGATGAGACACTCATGGAGAAATTCTTCGAGCAGGGAGTGCTCACCGAAGATGAAATGCGCGAGGGTATCCGAAAGGGGCTTGTGGATCGCAGCATTTATCCGGTGGTGGTGCTCAGTGCAGCCAAGGATATGGGTGTGCGCCGACTGATGGAGTTCCTGGGTAATGTATGTCCCTTTGTTGATGAGATGCCGGCACCGCGCACTATCACAGGTGAAGAGGTGCATCCCAATTCCGATGGTCCGCTCTCGGTGTTCTTCTTCAAGACCAGCGTGGAGCCCCATATCGGGGAGGTGAGCTACTTCAAGGTGATGAGCGGCACTCTGAAAGCTGGTGAAGATCTGGAGAATGTGTCGAGAGGCAGCAAGGAGCGTCTGGCACAGATTTATACCGTCTGCGGCCAGATACGCAATTCAATCGACACTCTGAAAGCCGGCGACATCGGCGCAGCCGTGAAGCTGAAGGATGTGCGCACCGGCAATACTCTCGATGCGAAGGGGTGCGACTATCAGTTTGATTTCATTAAATATCCGCAGCCGAAATATCAGCGCGCCATCAAACCCAAAAACGAGGCCGATGCCGAGAAGCTTGCAGGTATCCTGACACGCATGCATGAGGAGGATCCCACTTGGGTAGTGGAGCAGAGCAAGGAACTCAAACAGACCATCGTGAAGGGTCAGGGTGAATTCCATCTCCGCACTCTCAAATGGCGTATTGAGAATAATGAGAAACTCCCAATCGAATATGTGGAGTGCAAGATACCCTATCGCGAGACTATCACCAAAGCCTCTCGCGCCGACTACCGCCACAAGAAGCAGAGCGGTGGCTCCGGCCAGTTTGGCGAAGTGCACCTCATCGTGGAGCCCTACACTGAGGGTATGCCGGAACCGGATACCTACAAGTTTGGCAACCAGGAGTTCAAGCTCAACGTGCGCGACAAGCAGGAGATACCTCTGGAGTGGGGTGGCAAACTGATTGTGTACAACTGCATTGTGGGCGGCGCTATCGATGCCCGATTCATCCCGGCTATCGTGAAAGGTCTGATGGACCGCATGGAGCAGGGTCCGCTCACCGGATCGTATGCCCGCGATGTGAGAGTTATGATCTACGATGGAAAGATGCACCCGGTAGACTCCAACGAAATATCTTTCCGTCTGGCAGGCCGCAATGCCTTCTCCGAGGCATTCCGCAATGCCAATCCGAAGATTCTGGAGCCGGTATATGATGTGGAAGTGCTCACACCGGCCGACTTCATGGGCGATGTGATGAGCGACCTCACCGGCCGACGTGGTATCATCATGGGCACTGATTCTGAAAATGGAATCGAGAAACTCAATGCCCGCGTGCCTCTCAAGGAGCTCAGCAGCTACAGCACATCACTGAGCTCAATCACCGGCGGCCGAAGCAGTTTCACTATGGAATTCAACAGCTATGAGCTGGTGCCCTCCGATGTGCAGGAGAAACTCCTCAAGGAGTATGCAGCCACTCAAAGCGACGAATAAATCGACTCCTTTCGCTCTGCCTGGTCACCATACTCGAAAATGACCAGACAGAGCGAAAGAATCAATCTCCAGCTCTCTGCGAAGAGAATAGAAATGAGAATATGATAGAATAGTTATTGGTTAGGTGTGGAGATTCCTCCCATCAGAGGATTCCCGCACAAAAATAGAATTGACTTGACATCTTGAAATGGCATGAAGGGCTGCGACAGCGCTTCATGCCTTGAATTTTATACTTAGAGACTATCATAATAAGAAAGAAAATACTTGGTGATATTGTGGAAATTAGTTAAATTTGCATGAAATGCGCCGGCCGATTCAAGCGGACTTCCGGAGCTTGGTATATAGAGCTTATCTCATAAAATGAATACGACACAACCCGATACCTACGCAATCGACGACACTGCAGGCCAGACAGCCTCGCAGACAGTGGCCGCTGCGATACCTGAAGCCACAGGCGAAGTGCTCGTGCGCTACAAAGGAGCCGATATCTCGCGCGCGGAGCGCCAGGTGCTCAAAGATGTGAATTTCACACTGCATAAAGGAGAATTCTGCTATCTGGTGGGAAGAGTGGGAAGCGGCAAATCATCGCTGATGAAGACAATGTATGCCGATGTGCCCATCGATAGCGCCAAGGAGGCCTCAGTACTCGGCTTCGACCTGCTCAAACTCAAGAAGTCGAAAATACCATATCTGCGGCGCAAGATAGGCATTGTGTTCCAGGATTTCCAATTGCTTCAGGACCGTTCGGTTGCAGCGAATCTCCGATTCGTGCTCGAAGCCACAGGCTGGAAAAAGAAGGCTGAGATAGAAGAGCGCATCGAGGAGGTGCTCAAGGATGTAGGTATGAGCAATAAAAGCTATAAAATGCCCCATGAGCTGAGCGGCGGAGAGCAGCAGCGCATAGTAATAGCGCGGGCACTACTCAACAAGCCCGATCTCATCATCGCCGACGAGCCTACCGGCAATCTCGACCCTCAGACAGGAGTGCAGATAGTGCGATTGCTTCACCAGCTGGCCGCCGCCGGCCATGCAGTGCTCATGGCCACACATAATCTTCAGTTGGTGGAAGACTTCCCGGCCCGCACTGTGAGATGCTCCGACCGCCATCTGAACTGACAACTTTCCATCATCCGCCCCCTCCGTAGAGTCCTCTGCGATAGGAACGTGCTCTAAAACATGTTTGGCAACATATTTATAGATTTTTAAATCTAAATAATTTCACAATTGCCCTAAATCTAATAACTTTGTAGAGAGAAAAGGGTGAGTAGCCGCCTCCCTGCCGGAGCAGCGGCGATTATCCCCAACTCTCTTCGTCAATCTAATACTACACAACATCATTCTATACCAGCTATTTAATTATGGCAAACAACAAAGAGAATCTGTTTGACATGTTTCCGCCCATCTCTACCGAAGAGTGGAAGGCGAAAATCAATGTCGACCTGAAGGGCGCCGATTTCGACAAGAAATTAGTGTGGCGCACCAACGAAGGCTTTAATGTGATGCCCTTCTATCGCAAAGAAGACCTTGAAGGTCTTCCCACACTTGGCACACTGCCCGGAGAATTCCCTTACGTGCGTGGCACCCGCGACAACAACGACTGGCTAATCCGCCAGCATATTCAGGGTGCAACAGCCGAAGAGGTTCTGGCCAACGCCCTCCATGCCATCGATCGCGGCGTGGAATCTGTAGGCATCTGCCTCTGCGGTGATGTCACCCCTGATCAGCTTCCCGTAATCCTCAAAGGCCTTGACCTGAAGAAAATCGAGGTCAATGTGGCCTGCTGCCCCACTAAGGCAGTTGAGGTGGCCGAACTGATGGTAACCGCCATCATCGACCAGGAGGCAGCCGCCGACTTCCGCGGCTCGATCGACTTCAATCCCTTCAAGCGCCTCCTGAAGCGCGGCATGGAATTCCCTGCCGATATCAAGGAGACAGCTCTGAAGCTCTACAATGTAGTGAAGGATGTGAAGAATCTCCGCTGCTTTGCAGTGAATTCATATATGCTCAACAACGCCGGCGCCTATATCACTCAGGAGCTCGGCTATGCTCTGGCATGGGGCGCCGAATGGCTCACAATACTCACCGAGGCCGGTCTTACCCCCTGTGAGATTGCAGAGCGCATCAAATTCAATATGGGCATCTCGAGCAATTACTTCATGGAGCTGGCCAAATTCCGTGCCGGCCGCATGCTTTGGGCTGAAATCGTGAAGGCCTATGGCGCAGGTGAGGATTGCTGCAAGATGTGGGTGCATGCTGTGACTTCACAGTTCAACCAGACAATCTACGATGCACACGTGAATCTGCTCCGCTCCATGACCGAGACTATGAGCGCTGCCCTTGCAGGAGTGGATTCTATCGAGACTCTCCCCTTCGACCTGCAGTATAAGCAGCCCGATGAGTTCTCTGAGAGAATCGCCCGCAATCAGCAGCTTCTGCTCCGCGAGGAGTCGCACCTCGACAAGGTGGTCGATCCCGCAGGCGGCAGCTATTATATCGAGGTACTCACCACGTCTATTGCTCGCGAGGCATGGAAGGTGTTCAATGAGGTAGAGGATAAAGGTGGCTTTCTGGCTATGCTCCGTAAGGGTGAAATTCAGGCCAAGGTCAATGAGTCGGGCGTGAAGCGCCACGTGGATGTGGCTCGCCGCAAGGAGATACTGCTTGGCACCAACCAGTATCCTAACTTCAACGAGATGGCTCTCGACAAGATCCAGAAGCAGGCCTGCGCCTGTGGCTGTGCATGCGAAACTCCGGCCGACGGTGCTGTGGAAGCACTCAATTTCGACCGCGCTGCAAGCCAGTTTGAGGCTCTGCGCCTCGACACCGAGCGCGCTGCCAACCGCCCGAAGGTATTCATGCTCACCATCGGCAACCTGGCTATGCGTCTGGCACGCGCCCAGTTCTCGGCCAACTTCTTCGGATGCGCCGGCTATGAGATCATCGACAACATCGGCTTCAACACTGTCAAGGAGGGTGTCGACGCCGCTATCGAGAAGGGTGCCGATGTGGTAGTGCTCTGCTCGAGCGACGATGAATATGCTACCTTCGCTCCCGAAGCATACAAGGAGCTCAATGGCCGCGCACACTTCGTAGTGGCCGGTGCCCCCGCATGCATGGAGGACCTCAAGGCACAGGGAATCGAAGATTTCATCCATGTGCGTGTGAATGTGCTTGACACTCTGATTGGCTTCAACGCTAAACTCCTCAAATAATCGCGAACCATGAGACCGAATTTCAAAGAAATCGATATAAACAAAATAGCAGCTCCCGCTGCTCGTCCCGCAGTGAAAGGGGAGGAGTGGCTCACCGCCGAGCTGATCCCCGTAAAACCCATCTATACCAAGGAGGACCTCGAAGGCCTCCAGCACCTTGACTATGCTGCCGGTCTGCCGCCGTTCCTGCGTGGTCCTTACAGCGGCATGTATCCCATGCGCCCCTGGACCATCCGCCAGTATGCCGGCTTCTCGACAGCAGCAGAGTCGAATGCATTCTATCGCCGCAACCTGGCATCGGGCCAGAAGGGTCTGTCGGTAGCATTCGACCTTCCCACCCACCGCGGCTATGACGCCGACCACGAGCGCGTAGTAGGCGATGTAGGTAAGGCTGGTGTGTCGATCTGCTCGCTCGAAGACATGAAGGTGCTCTTCGACGGTATACCCTTGAACAAGATGTCGGTGTCGATGACCATGAATGGCGCAGTGCTTCCCGTACTCGCATTCTATATCAACGCAGGTCTTGAGCAGGGCGCTAAGCTCGACGAGATGGCCGGTACTATCCAGAACGACATTCTGAAGGAGTTCATGGTGCGCAACACCTACATCTATCCGCCGGCATTCTCGATGAAGATTATCGCCGATATCTTCGAGTATACTTCAAAGAATATGCCCAAGTTCAACTCGATCTCCATCTCCGGCTATCACATGCAGGAGGCAGGCGCTACCGCCGACATCGAGCTGGCCTACACCCTGGCCGACGGTCTGGAGTATCTCCGCGCCGGCGTCAACGCAGGAATGGATATCGACACATTCGCACCGCGCCTGTCGTTCTTCTGGGGTATTTCGATGAATTACTTCATGGAGATTGCCAAGATGCGTGCAGCACGTATGCTCTGGGCTCGCATCGTGAAGCAGTTCAACCCGAAAAATCCGAAGTCGCTCGCGCTGCGCACACACTCGCAGACCTCCGGCTGGAGCCTCACAGAGCAGGATCCCTTCAACAATGTGGGCCGTACCTGCGTAGAGGCTATGGGCGCTGTGCTGGGTCACACCCAGTCGCTGCATACCAACGCTCTCGACGAGGCCATTGCACTTCCCACCGACTTCTCTGCGCGTATCGCCCGTAATACTCAGATTTATATCCAGGAGGAGACCTACGTCACCAAGCAGGTGGATCCCTGGGCAGGCTCATACTATGTAGAGGCTCTCACCGACGAGATCGCCCGCAAGGCTTGGGCTCACATCGAGGAGATCGAGAAGCTCGGCGGCATGGCCAAGGCTATCGAGACCGGTCTGCCCAAACTCAAGATCGAAGAGGCCGCAGCCCGCACTCAGGCCCGCATCGACTCAGGCAAACAGACTATTGTGGGTATCAACAAATATCGCCTCGAGCATGAGGATCCGATCGATATCCTTGAGGTCGACAATACTGAGGTGCGCAAAGAGCAGTGC
This sequence comes from Muribaculaceae bacterium, assembly GCA_029051525.1. Lineage (GTDB taxonomy): Bacteria > Bacteroidota > Bacteroidia > Bacteroidales > Muribaculaceae > Lepagella. The sequence continues at coordinate 9,900 of JAIDKG010000055.1, read as the reverse complement.
GCTCGTCTCGAAGACCTCCGCGCTAACCGCGACGAAGAGGCTGTGAAGAAAGCACTCGAAGCCATCACAGAGGCTGTGAAAGATCCCTCGAAGGGCAACCTGCTCGACCTGGCTGTGAAAGCTGCCGGTCTGCGCGCATCGCTCGGTGAAATCTCCGATGCATGCGAAGCTGTGGTGGGTCGCTACAAAGCTGTAATCAAAACAATTTCAGGCGTGTATTCAAGTGAAGAGAAGGGCGATCCCGAATTTGAGGAGGCCCGCAAAGCAGTGGCCGACTTCGCTAAGCGCGAAGGTCGCCAGCCGCGTATCATGATTGCCAAGATGGGTCAGGACGGCCATGACCGTGGCGCAAAGGTAGTAGCTACCGGCTATGCCGACTGCGGCTACGACGTCGACATGGGTCCGCTCTTCCAGACCCCGGCTGAGGCTGCCCGTCAGGCTGTGGAGAATGATGTGCACATCCTCGGTGTGAGCTCGCTCGCCGCAGGTCACAAGACTCTCATCCCGCAGGTAATCGAAGAGCTCAAGAAGCTCGGCCGCGAGGATATTCTGGTGACTGCAGGTGGTGTGATTCCCGCTCAGGACTACGACTTCCTCTACAAGGCTGGTGTAGCGGCCATCTTCGGCCCCGGCACCCGCATCCCGCGTTCGGCTATCGAGATGATTCGCCTGCTCAACGAGCAGCGCGCTGCTGAGTAACAGACTGTTGACTCAATTCTAACCCCATAAGATCCGGGGCTGTGGTGTCACTGCGACATCACGGCCCCGGATTCACGCACAATAAGGATTTATCATATCTATGGCAAAAGACAACCCCGCCTCACCCGACCAATACGACCTCGACGCTCCCAATTACGATTACCGGTCCCGACTCTCCGAGGACTCACACTCCGACTCTACCGATTCCTATTCACTCGAAGATGATGAAGAGGCCGATTACTCAAAGTCGGACAATTACCGGCATGGTCTTCCACACCGGGAGGAGAATGGTTATGATGAAACCCACGAGGAGGCTCCGGAAGAAGAGGCCCCGACGGTGGCTACTCATCGCGCCGCACCTGCCTGGCGACTGCTGATTGGCATGATGATTAATCCTGTGGAGGGGTGGAAAAAGATCCGCCGGGCCCGGCGGTCGGTCGAGGAGATGGCTCGCGATTGCTTCTATCCCCTCATAGCTCTGGCTGCCCTTTCCTGCTTCCTGGAGTGCCTATGGCATAGCGACTACACGCTCCATATGGCTGTAATCAATGCCATCATTGTATTTGTGGCATTCTTCTTCGGAAATTTCTTTGTCTTACTCCTCATCCGATGGCTTTTCCCAAAAGAGATATCAGGCATCGCGGGCACAGATTTCGGTAAGAAGTATGTGATGTATCTACTTTCCACTCTGGCACTGTTTTATATCGCCTACCGATGCCTGCCTATGATCGGGCCTGTACTGGTATTCCTGCCGCTCTGGACCATCTATCTCTCTCTGCGCGGAGCCAGATTCTTCATGCTCCCCGAGGAGAAAGCCAATCTGCTGAAGACTCTGCTCTGCATCTTCATCGTTGGAGCACCGATAATCGTGTACTGGATCATGGATCTTTTCCTATAAGCGACTCTTGGGATAAGCCGACCTCAAAGAGTTGCTCAAACATAATCATAATATGAAACCCAATCAGATTAATATCAAAAACAAGCGCGCCCATTTCGACTATGAGATTGGCGACACCTTCACAGCAGGCATAGTGCTGACCGGCACCGAGATTAAATCCATCCGTGCCAGCAAAGCTTCGCTTGCCGACTCCTACTGCATCGTGGAGAATGGTGAAGTATGGGTGAAAGGGATGCATGTGGCCGAATATTTCTTCGGCTCATACAATAATCATGCCACCCGCCGCGACCGGAAATTGCTGCTCAGCCGAAAGGAGATTGCCAAAATCTCGAAAGCGGCCGACGACACCGGTTTCACCATAGTGCCTATCCGCATGTTTATCTCAGATCGCGGTTATGCCAAACTGGTGATTGGCATAGGCCGAGGCAAAAAGCAATACGATAAGCGCCAATCTATCCGTGAGCGCGACGACAAGCGCATGCTCGACCGCATGATGAAGAAATAAGAATATGACACCCCGTAAGATTGAACTCCTTGCCCCCGCAGCCAATGCCGAGGTAGCTATCGAGGCTATCCTGCATGGTGCCGATGCCGTGTATATCGGGCCGCCATCGCATGGCGCGCGCAAAAACGCCTCCAATTCCATCGCCGACCTGAAAAGGGTAGTGGAATTTGCCCATCAATTTGGCGCAAGAGTCTATGCCACGGTCAATACCATAGTATATGACCATGAACTGCGCGATGTGGAGCGCCTCATCCGCGAGCTCTACATCATAGGTGTCGATGCACTGATTGTGCAGGATATGGGGATACTACGTCTCGATATTCCGCCAATCGAGCTTCACGCATCGACTCAGTGCGACACACGCACCGTAGAGAAGGCCGAATTTCTCGAGGCTGCCGGATTCTCACAGATTGTATTGGCCCGCGAACTCACCCTGAAGGAGATTGGCGAGATATGTCGCTCGGTCAGTGTGCCGGTCGAGACATTTGTGCATGGAGCTCTCTGCGTGTCGTATTCCGGGCGCTGCCACGCCAGCCAGGCTGTGATGGGGCGAAGTGCCAATCGCGGAGAGTGCGCCCAGATATGCCGATTACCTTTCACCCTTACCGACGCCGGCGGCAAAGTATTGGCCACCGACCGTCATCTTCTATCACTCAAGGATTTCAATGCATCCGACCGCCTCGAGTCACTGCTCGAGGCCGGAGTATCCTCGCTGAAGATTGAGGGGCGACTCAAGGATGCCACCTACGTGAAAAATGTAGTGGCCTATTATCGTCAGCGACTCGACAGAATAATCGAAGCCGCCGAGGGGCGATATGAACGAAGTTCATTCGGCATTTCAGAGATTGATTTCACACCTCAACTCGACAAAAGTTTCAACCGCGGATTCACCCATTACTTTCTCGACTCCCGCCGCCCCTCTGAGATATCATCGCCCCTCACACCGAAGTCAATGGGGGAGATTATCACCGATCCCGCTCAGCTTCACAACGGCGATGGGGTGAGCTTCTTCAACTCCAGAATGCAGTATGAAGGGGTGATGGTAAATGGTATCGACCGTGGGCGAATCATCCCCAACCGGCCCATAACAATCCCCAAAGGGGCACAGCTGCATCGCACCCTCGATTCACAATGGGAGAAACGCCTGGCACGCAAGACCGCCGAACGCTTCCTGTGGCTTGATGTGCATCTTACCGACACAACCCTCACCGCACGCGACCAACGCGGCTCAGAAGCCACCGTACGCCTCGAGGCCGATATTCAGGAAGCACGCACGCCTCAAGACCTGCGCCGCAACTTCGACCGCTTAGGGAATACCATCTATAGGCTGCGCCAATTCACCACCACCTGCCGGGAGAATACATTTATCCCTGCATCCCAATTGGCGGATGCCCGTCGCCGACTGCTTGAGGCTCTCGCCGCCGATGCCCGTGCCACTTACCGTTTCGGTATGCGTCGGCTGGAGCAGACGAATGCTAAATTCCCTACCTCTGCACTCGATTATCAAGACAATGTGGCCAATTCGCTGGCTCGGAAGTTCTATGCCTCACATGGTGTGAGCCATATCGAACCGGCCATGGAGACCGAACAACGCACCGACAAACCTGATAATAAGAATGGCATGCGGTCGGTGATGACCACACGCCATTGTATACTTCGAGAGTCAGGACGCTGTCTGCGCTGTGTGGCGCCTGAAAAGCGTGATTTCCGGCTTCCGCTCTATCTCACTTCAGGGAGAAACCGATTCCGGCTCGACTTCGATTGCGAGCGATGCGAAATGCACCTGCTGCATTCCTGACACTATTTCTCATATCCCACAGATTCCTCCCGGCCCAAGTCGCCGGGATTCGGCCGCGCATCGCTATTTCTTGGCGGCTCTCGCCAGCGAATCGGCAGCCGCAGCACGTGCCAGCGAATCGGCCGGAGCCGGATGATTGGCAAGCTTAAGCAGCCGGCGTGCACGTGTGCGCCCGAGCGAGTCGAGCATCATGGAGATAGTATCGTTCTCAGCCTCATTGAGCGCGTAATCAGTATCGGGAAGCACCTCATAGTTCACTCCATCCAGTCGCTCTTCAAATCGCTCTAAAAGAGCATGCACCGATGCCGAGTCGGGAGCTTGCGATATGCTGTCTACATAAAGAGCCGTCAGGTTGCAGATCTTCGTGTAGAGTTTCGCAGCCTCCTGATGATTGTTATCGCTCTTATCGCCGCTACAGCTCCCCACAGCAAGCGATAGAATCCCCAATCCGATTGCGGGGATGATAGATTTCCTGTTCAAAATATAATATGGTTTTAATGTTGCTTATTCCATGGGTTTCTTTCGCTCACTGCATGGGATAGTGTGTCTATTCCTGCTTGAGTTTATCTTTAAGGAATCGGCCGGTATAGGATTCCTCACATGCAGCCACAGTCTCCGGAGTACCGGCCACGACCACATTGCCTCCGGCATCGCCACCCTCCGGACCGATATCGATTACCCAGTCGGCACATTTGATCACATCCATATTATGCTCAATTATCACCACTGTATGGCCGGCTGAAATCAGCCTCCGCAGCGACTTCATGAGTGTGGATATGTCGTGGAAATGTAGGCCGGTGGTTGGCTCATCGAATATAAACATTGTGTGAGGCTGCTTATCCTGCGAAATGTAATAGGCAAGCTTCACACGCTGATTTTCACCACCCGAAAGGGTAGAGCTCGACTGACCCAACTTGATATAGCCCAGCCCGACCTCCTGAAGCGGACGCAACCGGCGCACTACCTTCTGAGCCTGCGACGAAGCATCATCATTTAGAAATTCTATAGCCTCATTGACCGTCATCTCCAGAAAATCGTAGATATTCTTGCCACGATATTCCACATCGAGCACCTCCTGCTTGAAGCGCTTGCCATGACAGACCTCACAGGGGATTGTGATATCGGCCATGAATTGCATCGGTATTGTCACAGTGCCTTCCCCCTTGCACTCATCACATCGGCCGCCATCGGAATTAAACGAGAAATAGCCGGCCGTAAAACCCATCTGTTTGGAGAGTTGCTGATCGGCAAATAACTTGCGCAGTTCATCATAGGCCTTCAGATATGTGGCCGGATTGGAGCGCGAAGATGTACCGATAGGATTCTGATCAATAAATTCCACGGCCCCGAGTTCCTTTACATCGCCTGAGATGCGCTTGTGGGTGGCCGGTGGATCTCCGGGCTCGCCGAGAGCACGCAACAGTGCTTTATATAGCACCTCGCGCACCAGCGAAGATTTGCCGGAGCCCGACACTCCTGTCACTACCGTCATCACACCCAATGGGAAGGTCACATCGATATTTTTCAGATTATTGGCCATGGCTCCCTCTACCTTTACAAATTTCTTCCAGGGGGCGCGCAGAGCATCATACGGTATCTCGCGCCGACCGCTGAGGTAGTCGAGCGTATAACTTTCATTCTCCACTCCGGCATCGAGCGCCTCGCGCAGATTCCCGGCATATACTATCCGGCCGCCATTGCGACCGGCATCGCGCCCCACGTCGATAATATTGTCGGCCGCAAGCATGATATCCTCATCATGCTCCACGACCACTACCGTATTGCCGATCTGCTGGAGTCGGCGGAGCACACTGATCAACCGCTGAGTATCGCGCGAATGGAGTCCGATCGAAGGCTCGTCGAGAATATAGAGTGATCCTACAAGCGATGATCCGAGCGATGTGGCCAGATTGATGCGCTGGCTCTCACCGCCGGAAAGTGTGGATGACAGGCGGTCGAGAGTAAGATACCCCAGACCCACCTCTTCAAGAAAGCCTATGCGGCTGCGGATCTCAAGAAGAAGCCGCGCTGCTATCAGAGCATCCTCTTCGCGGAGATGAAGATCGGCAAAGAATGATCGCACCTCGGAAATCGACATGCGCACAATCTCAGTGATAGTCTTTCCTCCCACCTTGACATACTCCACATCCTTGCGTAATCGCGATCCATGACAGAGCGGGCACTCCGTCTTGCCACGATAACGGGCCTTAAGCACTCGATACTGAATCTTATATTGATTCTCATCTACCCAGCGGAAGAAACCATCGATACCCTCCCATTTCCCATTGCCATGCCACAGCAGGTCTTTCTGCTCCTGCGTGAGATCCACATAGGGGGTATGGATAGGGAAGCTGATATGAGGCGCCATGTGCACCAAAGTGGTCTTCCATTCACCCATCTTCTCACCCCGCCAGCACTGCACTGCCCCTTGATATACGGATAGAGTCTTATCGGGCACTACCAAATCCTCGCTAATGCCGAGCACCTTGCCAAATCCCTCACATTCCGGGCAGGCACCATAGGGATTATTAAAATTAAACATAAGATCCGATGGCTCACGGAAATCCATGCCATCGGCCGAGAAGGAATCGGAAAATTCGTGCTGCTGTATGCCACTTTCAGTCCATGCCTTGACGATGCAACTGTTGTGACCTTCAAACATGGCTGTCTCGAGCGAGTCGGTGAGTCGCGACACTTCATCCTTGTCCTGACTCACACTCAGGCGGTCGATAAGCAGGTGCAACCCCACGGGTGAATCCTGAAGCGATTCATCCTCAAGATACTCCTCGATATCGATGAATCCACCATCCAGTTCAAGGCGCGTAAAGCCCTCTTTAAGGTAGATGGAGAGCTGCTCTCGCAGTGTGCGCCCTTCAGGCACATTTACATCGGTCACAATGGCTATACGTGTACCTTCAGGATAAGAGAGCACACTGCGCACCATATCCTCAATGCCATGCTTGCGCACCTCGCGCCCACTTATGGGAGAATATGTATGACCTACCCGGGCGAAGAGCATGCGGAGATAATCGTAAATCTCGGTGGCTGTGCCCACTGTGGAGCGGGGATTGCGGGTATTCACCTTCTGCTCTATGGCTATAGCCGGGGGAAGCCCTTTGATATAGTCGCATTCAGGCTTGGCCATACGCCCAAGAAATTGGCGCGCATAGCTCGAAAGGGATTCCACATAGCGGCGCTGGCCTTCGGCATATAGAGTGTCGAAAGCCAGACTTGACTTACCGGAGCCGGACACGCCCGTCATCACGGTGAATTTATTGATCGGCACCTCCACATCGACTCCCTTCAGGTTGTTGACGCGGGCACCCTTCACTTCTATTACCCGCCCTGCGGCGGAACTTATGCCATTGCTTTTATCCATCTGTGAGAATTAAGAGCGTATGCACCATCTGTGAGAATTAAGAGCGTATGCACCATCTGTGCCGACTACCGACGCCATGGCATCACCTCTATCGGCTATTATAACAATCAGATGAGGGCAAGTGCCGTCTGGTATTTGGCCATTGTCGTAGCTTTTCTGATAGCTTTCCATGCCTTACGTCCGATTTCAGACTCGGCATATTCCCAAAATGGAGAGATCTTCGAGAGCACCTGGTGATCACCACCTATCAGAGTGTCGCGATAATGCGCCAGAAGCACTCTATGGAATTCGAGCATCATCTTGATCCGACGCTCCGCATCCCATTCAGTCCCCTCTCTAATCTCGGTGATGAGGGAGGGGCGACCCAGCACACCACGCCCTATCATCAATCCATGCAGTCGGGGATACTTCTCCGCAATTGCAGCAGCATCGGCCAGAGTGAGGATATCGCCGTTGTAGACCACCGGATTCTTACTATTCTCATAGATTGCATCAAAAGCCTCCATATGGAGTGCTCCGGTGTATTGGTCGGCGGCAGTGCGCGGATGCACAGCGATATGATCGAGCTGCAGTGAGTTAAGCATCTCAAGCGCCTCCTGCCATTCCTCATCGCGATAGCCAAGGCGCATCTTCACGCTGAAATTGACGTCAGGATTACCCTCCACCACACTGCGCACTGCCTCACGGCATGCGGCATCTGCCAGGGTGGCGGCTCCGCGTCCGCGCAAAGTCTGAAGAGGAAAGGGACACCCCATGTTTATATCAATTCGGGGCAGGGCAGGATTCTCCTCCTTGAGTTTCTGCACAAGAGCACTCAGCTCCTGGCCATCACGGAATATTACCTGTGGCACCACAACCTGCGGCGCATTGAGATCCGAGAAGGCATCACGCAGATCCTTTTTGCGGATTTCACCCTTCTCCAGGCGGATAAAGGGAGTGGTATACACCACACCATCAGCTCTGGAATATATTGAGGCATGAAAATGCCTGTATGCTGCATCTGTATGCCCTTGGACGGGCGCTAAATAATAAATCATATTACAAAATTAAGCATTTTCCGGAGCATTTTTATTAACTTTGCAGAGAAATTTAACTCGTCAGGGTTAACCACACTGTATCACGACAGCCACTATGTCCAGATTACAAGGTTACACCAATGGCCCGGGATACACGCAAACTTCCACAAGACATGAATCTGAAAGAGATAACAAAAAGAATTCTTTACGCCGGAGTCAATGACCGCTCCACCCAACTCTTCGAAGGATTATGGCCCCTTCCTTACGGAGTAAGCTATAATTCTTATATCGTGAAAGGGGGTGCCAAGACGGCTCTTATCGACACTGTAGAGCTGGGGCACTCCAGAGAGTTCTTCAACTCTCTCAAACGGCATGCCGGAATCGAGACCATCGATTATCTGGTGATCAATCATATGGAGCCCGACCATTCAGGCGCCATCCCCACGCTTCTCACTCTCTGTCCTGAAATCAAGATTGTGGGCAATAGCAAAACCATTCAGATGGTGAAGGGGTTCTATCATATCGAGGATCCCTCGGTATTCCTTGAAGTCAAGGATGGTGATACTCTGGATTTAGGCGATGTGTCGCTGAAATTCTTCCTCACCCCGATGGTGCACTGGCCCGAGACTATGATGACCTATTGCCCGGAGGAGCGCACAATATTCTCGGGAGATGCCTTCGGCACTTTCGGAGCTCTCAACGGTGGCCTTACCGACGATGAGATGGACTGCGCCATCTATATCGAGGAGATGTATCGCTATTACTCCAATATCGTGGGCAAGTATGGCACTTTCGTATGCAAAGCCCTCGATAAGATTACCGATCTGGATATCGACTACGTATGCTCCACTCATGGGCCTGTGTGGCACTCGCGCATCCCGGAGGTGAAGGATATTGTGAAGCGTCTGGCCACATATACTCCCGAGCCGGGCGTGACAATCGTGTATGGCTCGATGTATGGCAACACCGCCGATGTGGCCGACCTCTTCGCCTGCGAGCTCAATAAGCTTGGCATCCGCAACATCAAGGTGCACAATGCCACTGTAGAGAATCTGAGCCAGATTATATCCGATGCATTCCGCTATGAGGGACTTATCGTAGGGGCTCCTACATACTCCAATGAGGTATTCCCTCCGGTGCAGGCCTTCCTCAACGCCATCCGCATCCGCGAAATCAAGAATAAAGTGGCTGCGGCGTTTGGCAACCATGGTTGGGCACCATTAGCCACAAAAGCCATAGCGGCATCTCTTCAGGATCTCGGGCTTGAATTTGCCGGTAGCGTGGCAATGAAGCAGTCCATGTGCGAGCAGACGGCCGCCGAAGTGGCCGAAGTGGCCGCCAAGGTTGCCTCGATGCTGAAATACCGTTGATGCCGCCTCAAAATTATCTCTCCCGCTCCCGCACCGGAGCATGCTTCGATAATCAGAGTGCTGTTCCGGCAGAGTTCCATCACTAATGTATTTGAGCGTTTCTATTACGAAATGCTAATTCATATACCACACTCCCTAACGGTGAGCCCCTCGCCGATGGCCATTCCGGCCATGGGCGAGGGGCAGACACAAAAAAATACCGAGTATTCATGGCGTCACCAAGCAATCCACGGCC